>MKUB01000153.1 GCA_001898545.1 Sphingomonadales bacterium 63-6
CCGCCACCGGTCGCGACGCCGACGATACCGGCCAGCGGAGCGGTGCCAGATCCGATCGTAGCCCCTTCCGCATCGATGCTGACATCGCCGGTGCCGCCATTATAGCCCACCAGACCGGCAAGCGTGGCATCCACCGTGGCCGTGCCGGTGGTGATGCTGGCGTCGTCGCTGCCGCCCAATACAATTGCCGCAGCGCCGATCTGCGGGGGATCGATGGTAACGCCATTCAGGTTTACCGTTGCCGAGCCATTCAGCGAAATGGCAGCGGCGCCGAACGTGCCGCCTGCAACCGAAATGTCGCCATGGGCGTTCACCGTGGCCGCGCCATTATTGGTTGCCGCGATCACACCGCCGCCAATCGGCACCGCGATGGTATCAAGCGGCGCAGGCAGGCCTACTCCGCCAGCACCAGCATTCACCGTGCCGGAATCGATGGTGACGTCGCCATTACCAGCCGCGATACCAACGATGCCTGCCCCACCGGTGGAGGTGACATAGCCATCCTCGCTCTGGCTATCGACGATCACATTGCCGGTGCCCGAGAAGGCATAGATGCCCGTGCCCGTATTCGTGTCGATCGTGCCGGAGCTGGTTACGTTAACGTCCCCAACCAGCGCTGAGGCGATGATCCCGTTGACCCCGGAATCGATGGAACCATCGTTCACTACGGTCACGTCACCAAGCCCGGCAGTCAGATTCAGGCCGGAACCCTGGGTGGAAACGATCTCGCCATGGTTGGTTCCAGTGACGTCGCCGAGAGCGGAAAATACGAACACCGCATCGCTCTGGGCGTTGATCGTGCCGGTTTCGTTATTTGTAACGGTCACGGCACCGCCAGCGCGGATATACGCGCCGATTCCGGTTTCGGACTTGATGTCCCCGCTATTGGTGACGGTCCCGGTGCCGCCCAGCACCATATCGATACCATCGCCCTTGGCATAAATGAGGCCGTCTTCGTTATTCGTCACCACACCATTGGTGAGAAGCCCTGTCATATTGATCGCAGGGCCGGTTCCAGCGTGGCCGGAATTGCCGATCTGGCCATTATTCGTGACATTGAACGTGCCGCCGACACTCGTCCCCGCATTGAGCGAGATCGCCGAATTGCTGCCGAAAATGCCGCCATCATTATTGATGTTGACGTTCGAGATGCCTGCGGTGGCGTTGTAGGTGATGCCGTTATTGGCGCCTTCAACCGAACCTGCGGCACCAATGTTCATGGTGATCGCGCCGTTCGGGTTAAGGATCGGAGTGCCAGTGCCTGAGCTCGACGAGATGACAATGGCGTTGCCCTGCGTGCTCTTGATGTCGCCATTGATCGTCCAGGTGCCGCTGGTCGTACCGGTGGGGACGCCGAGAACCGACCAACTGCGATTGACGTCCACCGCGGTACCCGTAGTGGTAATGGCGGAATTGGGATCCGACATATCAAAATTGAATGGTTTGTTGATCTGGGTGTTCAAAAAACCATTCGTAATATCGACGTCGATTCCACCCGACGTACCAACCGCCGCACCCGGCTGAATCGTAACGGTCACACCGTTATTATCGGTAACGCCTTGCGAAATGCCGTCCGTATCGCTGCCGGAGCAGATGATCGTATCGGGGCTGGCCCCCGTATTGGCGGTACATGCAGCCCATGCTGGCGCAACCGACAAGGGGGAAACATAGGTCGCCACCGCGAGCGCGGCGAAGGCGGTCGTCGTCGCCAGCTTCACATTGCGGCCGCACGAACGCTTATGATCCGACGCCACAGCGCCGTGTACGGTATCACTCTTCATTGATGCCCCCTTGTCGATCCCCCGGTTTCCCTGTGCCGATAGGGGAACGAAATTTACCAGATTCCAGTGCTTCGTTTACAACTTCGCCTTGCCTCACCGCAACGGCGAATATTTGGACCACTCCAAAGTCAGGTCCATATCGGATAAGAATCAATGTATTGAAATCTTGCCTCTTCCAAAACGAATGGCCGATTTTACTTACAATCGTCGAATTCCAACCCACCGGAGGGACCGCCCTCCGCCGTGCGACTCGGACGAATCAGGATGGCTCTTGTTAACCATAATCCCGAGGCAGAGAAGAGGAAGGAACGGGAATGATCGGGACACATGTCCTCTTATCTTCCCACCCCCATTGTCGGACCAAGGTCGGCCGGCACCGGTTCCGCTTGTAACTTTCTTCGCTCTGGCGCAAAGGATCGAACAGTTTTGCCGCTTCCGCTTGATCGCGATCGCGATGGCGGTGCAAGGAAGTCTGATCGGAACCCTATCCCGTGAGTAGCGACGCGATTATCTCGCTCGAACCTGCCACCGGCGCAGAGCTGTGGCGGGGCATGCCGGGCGACGTTGACGAAGCCGTGGCTCTGGCCCGGCGCACATGGCACAATTGGGCCGCCCTGCCCGTGGCCAACCGCATCGAACTGGTCCGGCGCTTCGCCAATGAAGTGCGCAAGGCGAACGAGGCATTCGCCGAGCTCATCGCGCGCGAAACCGGCAAGCCCTTGTGGGAAACCCGCACCGAGGTGGAGGCCGTGATCAACAAGGTCGAAATCTCGATCCGCGCCTATGCGGAACGGACCGGCCAGCGCAAATATGACAGCGCCCTGCAAGGCACGCAGGCGCTGCGCCACAAGCCCCACGGCGTGCTGGCCGTGCTGGGCCCTTATAACTTCCCGGCCCACCTGCCCAATGGCCACATCGTACCCGCCCTGATCGCGGGCAATGCCGTCATCTTCAAGCCGAGCGAGAAGACGCCGGCCGTGGGCGAATTCCTGGTCGGCTGCTTCCATCGAGCGGGCATTGCGCCGGAAGTGGTGCAATTGCTGATCGGCGGGCCGGATGAGGGCAAGGCTCTGGTCGCGCATCCGGGGATCGACGGCGTGCTGTTCACCGGCTCTGCCAATGCGGGCATCGCTATCAATCGCAAGCTCGCCTCCGACCCGGGCAAGATTGTGGCGCTCGAAATGGGCGGCAACAATCCGATGGTCCTGTGGAACACGCCCCTGCTGGACGATGCGGCCGTGCTGGTGATCCAATCCGCCTTCACCACGGCCGGGCAACGTTGCACCGCCGGGCGGCGGCTGATCGTCAAATCCTCGCTCTATGATGAAGCGGTGGACAAGATCACCCGGCTGGCAGACCGGATCGTGGTAGGCGCACCATTCGATGATCCCGCCCCGTTCATGGGCCCGGTTATCGACAACCAGACGGCGGACCAGCTTACCGAAAGCTTCCTCTATCTCATGTCCCAGGGCGGCAAACCCATCCGCCATATGCGCCGCAAGCAGGACGATCTGCCTTTCCTTTCGCCCGCCATTATCGATGTGACGAACATGAAGGAACGGCCCGACGTGGAATTGTTCGGCCCGCTGCTGCAGATCATCAAGGTTGACGATTTCGACGAGGCGATTGCGGAGGCGAACAATACGCGCTTTGGGCTCTCGGCCTCGCTGCTGGGCGGCACTCCGCAGGATTACAATCGCTTCTGGGCCAATATCCGCGCAGGCATCGTCAACTGGAACCGCCCGACCAACGGCGCCTCCTCCGAAGCGCCCTTTGGCGGCGTCGGCCTTTCGGGCAATCATCGCCCGGCGGCCTTCTATGCGGCGGATTACTGCGCCTATCCGGTGGCCAGCGTGGAACTGGAACAACCGCGGGCAAGCGTGGGCGTCGGCTTCAAGCCTAACTGAGGGGAATGGGGCTCAGCCCCCATTCGTGACCAGATCTACCTCGGTGCCTCCCTTGGGCAGGGCGCGGGCATAGACCACGAAGGATGCCTTGCCCTTCGTGCCGCCCAGCACGTCGTCGCCGTCTTCCTTCACGCGCTGCGCCGTAAACCCGGCAGCGGAAGCGCGGGTAAAGTAGAAATCGATCACATCATCCAGCGGCACCGCCGTCAGGTAATTCACCACGCGCAGCGCGCAATTGCCTTCATCCGTCCCCGCTGCTTCCTGCACCGCTCCTTGCGGATAGACCGGGAAGGCCGCAGGCAATTTGGCGGCCCAGCCAGCCGTATATTGCGCCTTTTGCGCGCAATTCACATTGCCGCCGGGGGCAGCTGCCGCACGGCTGGCCACAGCGAGCACTGACCCTTCCGGCAGCTTTCCGGAGACTGCCACAGCTGCCGGGGCTTTCTTCATCTTGCCCGCTCCGCCGATCAGCCTGAGCGCTTCCGTCCGCGCCCGGTCGATTGCCTCCGGCCCGGTCATTTCCGGCGGCAGAGCCGTATCGCGCGATCCGGCGGAGACAGCGGAATTCGCCTTGTTCTGCCCGGCAAGGTCGGGATCGACCATGATCTCGTCACCCAGCGCCGCAGCGAGCTCTGCATCGGCCTTGCCCTTGGGCGCCTCTGCCTTGTCCGCCCCGCCACAGGCTGCGAGCGCCACGGCGGGAGCCACAACGGCAAAGGCAGAGAAATGACGAATACGGACCATGGCGAGCTTTCTCCCGGCGAGGATATGGGGGCTTTCGCCGGTTCGTAGCCGGTTTTGGGCGATGTGCAGATGTCTGTTGCAGCCCTGTCCCGCAACGGGAAACCCCGCGCCCGATTTCTTTCCGAAGCTGCTACCAGCGTGTGAGGAACCCCAAAATGCAAGGCGCCCGTCCCGGCTCATGCGTACCGGGAGGGCGCCCATTGTTGTGCCTCGCGGGGGACAAACGCGAGGACAAATGGGGCCGGCCAGGAGCTGGGGGAGACTACCGGCCCGAATATGCGGCCCGCCTCACGACGGTCCATTTGCCGGCGTGGGATGGGGTGTGGCCGGCAAGGATTGTTTACATCGGCGATCCTGAACGCCCCACAACCGCGCAGAACAGCCAATGCCATCAGGGTTGCAGGCCCGCACGCGCGCACCTAAACCGCGAAGAATGCAGATAAACAGGGCGGTGCGCGCCCGGGAACCTTAGCCAATGCCGGACGAATCACATCACCACCGTCTCGATGGGCTGGCCTTCGCGCTGGGCTCTCACGCAATCTGGGGGGTGATGCCGCTTTATCTGGCGCTGGTTCACGATGTCCCGTCGTTTGAATTCGTAGCCTGGCGGATCGTCTTCACCCTTCCCCTCTGCGCTGCCGTGATCGCATGGCGGGGCCAGTGGGGAGAGGTTCGCGCGGCCTTTGCCCAGCGCAAGTCGGTGCTGGCACTGCTAGGCAGCTCCGCGATGATCGGCATTAACTGGGTGCTTTATGTCATCGCGATCCAGACCGACCATGTCTATGCCGCCAGCCTGGGCTATTACATCCTTCCGCTGGTGATGATGCTGCTGGGGCTACTCGTCCTGAAAGAGCGGCTGAGCGGCGCGCAGTGGGGTGCAGTCGCCCTCGCCACCGTCGGTGTCGGCCTGCTGGCGGCCGGGGCGCTCAGTACGCTGCTGTTCAGCCTGACGATGGCAGTCACATTCGGCCTCTATGGCCTGATCCGCAAAACGGTGAATGTCGGGCCGATTGCCGGGCTGATGGTGGAAACGCTGCTACTTATCGTGCCCGCTCTTGGCGTGGTCATCTGGTATGCGGCCCAGCCCTCCGGTTCCTCCATGACCCAAGGCTGGGGCCTTGCTGCGGCCATAGCGCTGGGAGGGCCGATGACGGCGGTTCCACTGATGCTGTTCGCCACGGCCGCACGGCGGATGGATTACACGCTGATCGGTTTCCTGCAGTTCCTCTCGCCCACCATCGTATTCCTGCTGGGCCTGTTCTGGTTCCACGAGGAGTTGAAGCCCGCACAACTCGGTTGCTTCGTGATGATCTGGGCGGCGATGGCGCTGTTCGTGTGGGATCTGTTCCTCAGGCGGCGCAGATTGCCCCGCCCGGCCTGACAGGTTCCCTTAACCGAGGAAACGCCAGCCGAGCGTCTCTCCGGCATGGAACGGCACGATTGGAGTGCCATTGGCATCCACGGTTTCCGGAACATCGACCGGGCCCTTTTCCAGCGTGACGGTGCCTTCGTTGAGGGGCAGGCCATAGAAAAGCGGGCCATTTTCCGAAGCGAAAGCCTCGAACTTTTCGAGCGCGCCCTCTTCCTCGAACACCGCCAGATAGCTCTCCAGGGCAAAGGGCGCGTTGAAGATCCCCGCACAGCCACAGGCGGCTTCCTTCAGCTGTTTGGCATGCGGCGCAGTGTCGGTGCCCAGGAAGAACTTGGGCGATCCGCTCGTGGCCGCTCGGCGGAGGGCCCGGCGATGCTTCTCGCGCTTTGCCACCGGCAGGCAATAGGCGTGCGGGCGGATGCCGCCCACCAGCATGGCATTGCGGTTGATATGCAGGTGCTGGGGGGTGATCGTGGCCGCTACATTGGGTCCGGTGGCCTGTACGAATTCTACCGCTTCCTCGGTCGTCACATGCTCGAACACGACTTTCAGTTCCGGCAGGGTGCGCACCAGATCGGCCAGAATCTGTTCGATGAACACTGCTTCGCGATCGAAGATGTCGATGTCCCTGTCGGTCACTTCGCCATGGATCAGCAGCGGCATGCCAATGTCCTGCATCTTATCGAATACAGGCAGCAGATTGGCCACATTGCTCACCCCGCGCGCCGAATTGGTAGTGGCATTGGCGGGATAGAGCTTGGCCGCCGTGAACACCCCTTCCCGATGGCCACGCGC
>MKUB01000154.1:0-4291 GCA_001898545.1 Sphingomonadales bacterium 63-6
ATTTGATCGCGCCCGCGCGCGACGTGCTCTATCTCGGGCGCGGGCCGGATTATCCGCTGGCCATGGAAGGCGCGCTGAAGCTGAAGGAAATCAGCTATATTCACGCCGAAGGCTATGCCTCGGGCGAGATGAAGCACGGCCCCATCGCCCTGATCGACGAGGCGGTTCCGGTGATCGTGCTCGCGCCCTCGGGCCCCCTGTTCGAGAAGACCGTTTCCAACATGCAGGAAGTGCGCGCGCGGGGCGGCAAGATCGTGCTGATCTCCGACGCGAAGGGGCTGGCCGAAGCGGGTGAGGGGTGCCTGGCCACGATCGAGATGCCCGAAGTGCATCCGCTGATCGCGCCGCTGGTCTATGCCGTGCCGGTGCAATTGCTGGCCTATCACGTTGCCGTGGCCAAGGGGACGGATGTGGACCAGCCCCGCAATCTCGCCAAATCCGTGACCGTGGAATAGGAGTTTAGGGAGGGCGAGGTTACAATTTACGCCCTGCTAACCATTCCCCCCTATTTCCGGATGCGTGACGGATACGCACTCGGACCTTCCGCAGCTTCCCCTGAAGCTGACGAACCTCGCCGTAATCGGCGTTAGCCAGCCCCATGAGGGCAGCTGGGCAAGGCTGCGCGCGCTGCAATATTCCCGGCTTGAGGCGCTTTCTCTCTCGCGTTTCCTGGCCCATGCGATTGCGCTGATGCTGACGCTCAGCATCTTCACCGGCACGGTTGCGCCGCCGCTGCTGGCGGGCTGGGTGCTGGTGCTGGTGGCGGCCCTGTGGAATGCGAGCCGGGTGGATGATGGCCTGCGGGACGTGGACCGGCGAGCCATGACCCGCCACGAATATGTCTTCCATGTACTGAGCGCTGCGCTCGTCGCGATAGTCTGGGCGGCGCCCTATTTCCTGTTCGAGCCCGTGGGCGCGATGGAGCATCGGCTGGCCTTCTGGGCCATTACCGCCATGCTCATCACCGGCTCCACGCTGGCTTTCGCGGCCACACCGATGGCGACGCTGATCTTCGCTGCCATCACTTGCGGCGCGGCGATCACCAGCTTCATCACCAATGGCGCCTATGATTATGCGGCCATGGCTGCATCCTTCTGCGGGCTGGCCATGGGCGGCGCGATCCGGGGCGCGCGGACTTATCTTTCGGCGCGCATCGCGGAAGCGGGCGTTGTTGAGAAGAGCGAGGTGGTCTCGCTCCTGCTGCGCGAATTCGAGGATAGCGATGCAGACTGGCTGTGGCAGATCGATACGGCCCGCCGCGTCCGCTCCGCCAGTTCGCGCTTCGTCTATGCACTGGGCCAGGAGCTGGACGAGATCGAGGGCAAGAGCTTCGTCCAGCTGATCGCGGGATCGGCCTGGGAAAGCGGCCAGTTCCCACCCAGCCTGCACGATCTTGCCGAGCGGCTGAAGCGGCGCGAGAGCTTCTCCAACCTGCTGGTGCAGGTCAGCATCGCCAATGGCAAACGCTGGTGGGAGCTTTCGGGCACGCCCATGATCGACGAGAACGGCACTTTCCATGGCTTCCGCGGTGTGGGCTCCGACGTGACCGAACAGCGCGAGAGCGACGAGAAGATCGCCTATCTCGCGCGCTACGACACCCTGACCGGCCTGCCCAATCGCCTGATGCTGACCGAGGCGCTGGGCGAGGCGCTGCGCTATGCCGAGCAATGGCGCACGCGTTGTGCCTTCCTGATGATCGACCTCGATCGCTTCAAGGCAGTGAACGATTCTCTGGGCCATCAGGTGGGGGACCAGTTGCTGGCGCAGGTTTCCGCCCGCCTCAAGAGCCTGATGAGCGAGAACGAGCTGTGCGGGCGGCTGGGCGGCGATGAATTCGCCATCGTGATCCGCGATGCTTCCGATCGGGACCGGGTGGAGAAGGTTGCATCGGCTGTGATCGATCACCTCTCGCTGCCCTATGATGTCGATCACCATACGCTGTATGTCGGCGCCAGCGTCGGCTCCGCCCTTGGCCCGCGCGATGGGCAGACGGTGGAAACGCTGATGCGCAATGCCGATCTGGCCCTCTATCGCGCCAAGGATGAAGGCGGCTCGGCCCACTGGTCTTACGAGCCTTCGCTTCACGCCCATGCGGAAGAGCGCCGCCAGTTGGAATTCGCGCTGCGCCAGGCACTGGATCGCCGCGAGCTTTACTTGCAATTCCAGCCAGTGGTGGATTCCCGCAGCGAAACCATTCTGAGCTTCGAGGCCTTGCTGCGCTGGAACAGCGCGGAACATGGCTTCATCAGCCCGGCCAAGTTCATCCCGCTGGCAGAGGATACTCGCCTGATCCTGCCGATTGGCGACTGGGTTCTGCGCGAAGCCTGCCGGGAAGCGCTCAACTGGCCCGGCCATGTGCGGGTGGCGGTGAACGTTTCGGGCGAACAATTGCTCGATCCGCAATTTGCCGACCGGGTCGTCGCCGCGCTGGCTTCCACGGGGCTGCCGGCACACCGGCTGGAGATCGAAGTTACCGAAAGCATCTTCGTGCGCGATGCAGCCACTGCCCGGGCCACGCTGGAACAGATCATGGCGCTGGGCTGCTCGGTGGCGCTGGACGATTTCGGCACCGGCTATTCGTCGCTCGGCTATCTGCGCACTTTGCGCTTCTCCACCATCAAGGTGGACCGCAGCTTCGTGCAGGGCGCGGCAAAGAACAATGTGGAGAGCCTGGCGATCATCCGCGCAGTGGTGGCAATGGCCCAGAGCCTCGACATGGCGACCACAGCAGAGGGCGTGGAAACCGCCGAGGAAGCCGCGATGATCCGCGAACTGGGCTGCACCAAGATTCAGGGCTATTATTTCGGCCGCCCGATGGATGCCGTGGATGCGCTGGCCCTGTTCCGCCGGGGGGCTGCGGCTTAATTTGTTTCCGCACACGCATCCGCGCGTGCGAATTCCTCGCCCCTGCGGGGCTGCGGGCGGCCGTTCGGCCTTGCGGTCCGCTATCGCGGACCGAGCATCGCGCTACACTAATGCAGAAACCTAACCAGGCTGCGTCCAGCAGCCCGCAAGCGCGAACGCGCGCCGCGCCTTATGGCGCGGAAGCCAAGGGGCCGGATGGCCCCGCCGGCGCTTGAGGCCGAATTAAATTAAGCTTCCACCAGGCTGCGGATCGCGCTTTCGAACAGGGCGCGGCCATCGCTGCTGCCCAGTGCGTCTTCAATGGCGCGTTCGGGGTGGGGCATCATGCCCAGCACATTGCCCGCCTCGTTCAGCACGCCGGCAATGTCGCGGGCCGAGCCATTGACCGTTTCGGCATAGCGGAAGGCCACGCGGCCTTCGCCTTCCAACCGGTCCAGCGTGGCATCGTCGGCAAAGTAATTGCCGTCATGATGGGCCACCGGAATGCTGAGAATCTGCCCGGCGGAATAGCCTGCGGTGAACAGCGACTGGCTGTTCTCCACCTTCAGCTTCACATTGCGGCAGATGAAGTGCTGGCTGGCATTGCGCATCAGCGCGCCGGGCAGCAGGCCTGCCTCGGTCAGGACCTGGAAGCCGTTGCACACGCCCAGCACCGGAACGCCGCGCCGGGCGGCTTCGATCACCGATTGCATCACGGGGCTGCGAGCGGCCATCGCGCCGGAGCGCAGATAATCGCCATAGGAGAAGCCGCCGGGCAGGGCGATAAAGTCCAGATCTGCGGGCAGTTCGGCATCGCCGTGCCACACGCGGATCGCCGGAACGCCGGAAACAGCCTCCAGCGCGACGGCCATGTCACGGTCGCAATTGGAGCCAGGAAAAGTGACTACCGCGCCCCGGAAGCTCATGCCGCCACCCGTTCGATGCGGTAATTCTCGATCACCATATTGGCCAGCAGCTGCTTGCACATGGCGTCCAGCGCTTCGTCGCTGACGCTGTCATCCACATCCAGTTCGATCTCGCGGCCGGCGCGGACATCGTTCACGCCTTCAAAGCCAAGACCTTCAAGGGCATGGTGGATCGCACGGCCCTGCGGATCGAGCACGCCGGGCTTGAGGCTGACATGGATCCGGACTTTCATGGACAACGCCTTTCGCAAATGCGGCTGGGGAGACTCGCGCGCCCTATGGCCTTATGGCGCGTTTTCCGCAAGCCGGTGCTTCATTCCTCCCCCGCGGCATTTGCCTTGCGGGGCAGGGCGACTACCTGCAGGGCCTGTGCGGGATCGAGATATTCCACGGCCAGTTCCTGCAGATCTTCCGCCGTCAGGCCTTCCAGAAGGGCCTTGGCATTGAGGAAACGGTCAATCCGCTCAGGCTCCGACTGGGCACGGTCGGCCAGACCCAGCCAGCCACTATTGGTCTTCAGC
>MKUB01000154.1:4327-6575 GCA_001898545.1 Sphingomonadales bacterium 63-6
CGCAGCAGCGTATCGTCATCCACGGGCATAGTGCGCAGCGCGGCGATGGTGGTGACGATTGCCTTGCGGACCACTTCCAGATCGGCAGGATCGATAGGGGCGGCAATATCGAAGGTGCCATAGCCAGTGTAGAAGCGGGACTGGCCGGCACTGACGGATGGCGAATAGGTGCTGCCCAGCTTCTCGCGCAGTTCCTCGGTCAGTTCGATCTTCACTACTGCGTCCAGCAGGCCAAGCGCGGCGCTTTCCTTCGGATCGCTGTCATCGCGGGTGGGCCAGGTGAAGCGGATGATCGCCTGATCGGCAGCGCCATCGTGCAACACTTCGCGCACACTGCGGTCAGAGGTGAAACTGCGCTGGCGGTTTTCCGTATAGGGGCGGAAAGTCTCTTCGCGTTGGGGCAGGGCGCCCAATGTGCGGGCGACCATGGCGATGGCCTGATCCTCGTCGAAATCGCCCACCAGCGCCAGTTCGATCGCCCCGTGCTCCAGCCGGTCGCCAATATCGGCGCGTAGCCTGTTGTAATCGAGCGCGGTGTAATCGGCCTCTTGACCGATGGTGAAGCGGGGATCGCCATCGGAGATGATCCCGCCCAGCGCATTGCCCAGCGCCGAGGCGGGCGTGGCATTACGACTGGCGAAGAAATCGCGTACGCTGCGGCGATAGCGTTCCTCCCCCTGCGAGCGATAGCCAGGGTCGGAGATGCTGGCGGTCAGCAGCTGCAATTGCAGTTCCAGATCGCGCGTGGTGGTGGTGCCCAGCATCTGGAAGGTTTCGCCATCGCTGTTGATGCCCAGGCTCACGCTCTTGCCCGCCATGATCGATTGCAGATCGTCATAGGAATGGCGGCCAATCCCGCCCAGCGGCAGGCTGGTGATCATGGCCGTAGCGAGCGGATTCTCTCGTGTATTGAGCATGTCCCCGCCGTCGAGGTTCAGTTCAAAGCTCACCCGGTCCTTCTTGAGGTCCGTCCGCTTGAGATTGAGGCGCACGCCATTGGCGAAGCGCACTTCGCGAATGTTCACGCGCGGATCGACCCTGTCCGATTGCACTGTGCCGGGCGTGCCGAAATTGCTATAGGCAAAGCTGCCCGCATCGGCGTCGGTCCGCGCCTCAACCGGGGCGGCGGCGGCTTCGTTCCAGGCAGCGCGCAGCGCGTCGGCGGCGCCTTCGGGTTCGGCGCGGCCTTGAAAGCGCAGCATTGGATTATCGAGCGGCACGGCCTCCGCCTGCATCGCGGCCAGCACCGCCTCGGGCGTGATGCTGGGCAGGGCCGCCTCGAACCGGGCGAGCCCGCTTTGCGGCGTGGTCGGCACCAGCCGGTCGCGCAGCAGGCTGATCGCGGCTTCCGTGAAAGTGGAATTGTACCGGGTATCCGCCGTCGCCACGGCGTTTTCCAGGCCGGTGCGGATATTGGCGATCTGTTCCGCCAGCTCTCCATCGGTAAAGCCATAGGTCAGCGCGCGGCGATATTCCTCCACTGCGGCGGTCAGCCCCTTGCGCCATTCGCCATCCGCGGTGACCACGGCCAGGCTGGTGGTGCGGGCGGCTTCGAATACATCGCTGGTGCCGAAATAGGCATCGCGAAACGGGGGTGCTTCGCTGTTGGCCAGCCGGTCCAGCCGGCGATTGACGATGGCATAGCCGATCTGGCGCAACAGATTGTTCAGGCGATTTTCTACCGTGTCGGGTTCGTCCAGCCAGGGGCCGTTACGGCTGGCAGTGATGTTTTCCGGCAATGCGGGATCGATGAAGATGTCGGTCTGCCCGGCAAGCCCGGCATCGACCGGCCCGGCATCCACGCGCTGCGGTGTTTCGGGCGCGGCGGTCCAATCGGAAAAGCGCGCCTTGATCTCGCGCTCCACCAGATCGGGATCGAAATCGCCCACCACGATTATGGCTGAATTCTGCGGCGTATAAATCCGCTTGTAGAGTTCGCGCAGCCCGGCGGTGGTGGCGGCCTGCACGATCTCGGCGGTGCCGATGGGCAGGCGCTTCACGAAGCGGGCGTCGGGGTACTGGAAGGCGATCCGGTCCACCAGATTGCGCAGGGCATAGGTGTCGCGCACGCGCTTCTCGGAAAGGATCACGCCCTTTTCATGGTCGATCGCGTCCTGGTCGAAGGTCACTTCGCTCGCCGTCTCGCGCATCAGCATCAGGGCAGTGTCCAGCAGGGCCGGATCGTTGCGTGGCAGGTCCAGCTTGTAGAGCGTGACGTCGTAATTGGTGGAGGCATTGGTATCGGCCC
>MKUB01000155.1 GCA_001898545.1 Sphingomonadales bacterium 63-6
ACTGCTGAAGTCTTATCGCCCGCAGGATATCGGCATTTATGGTTGTTCGGCAGGCGGTCTTCTGACGGGCATGTCGCTGGCGTGGTTTCAGGCGCATGGCTTGCCAAGCCCGGGCGCTGCTGGTGTTTTCTGCTCTGGCCTTTCGCCTGAGGATATCGTGTTTGGCGGGGATGCGCTGTCGGTCGCTTATCCGCTGGGGGAGGGGCGCATTGCTCCAAAGGCGCCCGCCGTAAAGGCACCCATTTTTCCTGCGAACAGCTATCTGGCGGATGTGGATACTGAAGATCCGCTGGCCGCACCGCGCGTGTCGCAGGAAGTTCTTGCCCGGTTCCCTCCCACATTGCTGATTACCGGAACGCGCGGAATGGAATTCAGCGCAGCGGTATTCGCGCATGGGCAATTGATACGGGCAGGCGTAGATGCGCGCCTTCACGTGTGGGACGGGATGTTCCATGGCTTCTTCTACAATCCGGATGTGCCTGAATCGCGGGATGCCTATTCAGTCATCACGAAGTTCTTTGCCGATCATCTTGGAACTCCCGTCACGGAAGCAGAGGCCGCGCTGGCTGCCGAAGCGGAGCGGTCACGCGCTGCCTATGAGGTGAACAATGGGCTGCCCGATACACCGGGCACCGGTGCGTATCCTGCGGTCAAACTGGTCGAGCAGGGCCTTGCGGATCATGTGGTCTATCGGCCCAAAAATCTGCAGGCCATCCGGCCCGCTTCGCTCGGGCTCGTTCTGTGGGGCAATGGATCGTGTGCCGCCGATGGCGCAAGTGCGCGCCTCTATTTAGAGGAGATCGCCTCTCACGGATATCTGGTGATTGCACCGGGCGCCATTCGCAGCGGACCGGGCGGTTCCGGACAGCCGGGTGTGCAGCTTCCGCCAGATCTGGTTGAGACGACGACGGAGGATTTGCGATCGGCTCTGGACTGGGCGTTTGCGGAAAATCGGCGGCGCGGTAGTCCTTATTTCGGCCTCATCGATGAAAAGCAGGCCGCGTCGATGGGATATAGCTGCGGGGGATTGCAGGCAGTCGAACTGGCGTCGGACCCGCGGATTGGAACCCTTATTCTGAACAATAGCGGGATATTTCCTGACGGCGCCCAGCGTATCCGCAATTTGCAGGTCGATAAAAGCGCGCTGAAGCGCCTGCACACGCCGGTTCTGTATATTCTTGGTGGGCCGAGCGACGTTGCCTATCAAAATGGGATGTCGGATTTCCGGGATATCGAGCACGTGCCTGTGATGGCCGCGAATATCGATACGGGACATGCCGGAACCTTCTTCGACCCCCATGGCGGAGCTGCGGCGAGAGTCGCCGTCGCCTGGCTGCAATGGCAGCTGCGCAGCGATGCTGAAGCCGGGAAGATGTTCATCGGCGGTAATTGCGGCCTCTGCACCGATGAAAAATGGACGCTCGCCAGCAAGTGGCCGGATTAATTGCTGGTTTATGTCATTTTGAACGCCATGTAAGCGTTTGCACTTGAACCAACTCTCTTTGGCGGTTAGTAAGCCGGGAGAGTGAAGGTGAATCGAGTTATTCACATTCAAAAATGTAAGCGTTTTCATTTTCGAAAGCGCGTCGTTTGGGCTCTTCGGAGCCGGGGCTGACGCAAGTTCGAAAACGAGAATCGACCCGGAACGCACCGAGAAAAACGGTGGGAGCGGGTGGGAAGAGGGAGAATGAAGATGGCCAGGACAGGTGGGCTAGGTTTGTTGGCCCTCGCGCTTGCAACGTCGGCGCAGGCCCAGATCGCAGATCCTGTGTCGGTCGATGGCGGGCAAATTTCCGGCGCGGTCGACGGTGAAGTGTCGGTGTTCAAGGGCATTCCTTTTGCCGCCCCTCCCGTGGGTGAATTGCGGTGGAGTGCTCCGCATCCCGTAACCGCCTGGAAAGGGGTCTATCCAGCGCGCGATTTCGGGCCGGATTGTCCGCAACTTGGTGAAGCTTCGGCAAATCCCGCCGGCGATGCACTTCCTCCGGGCCAGAGCGAGGATTGCCTTTATCTGAATGTCTGGACCGCAGCTCATTCCGCTGAAGAGCGGCGCCCGGTGATGGTCTGGATCTATGGGGGTGGCTATCGCGCCGGAAGTACCCGGCTTCCTATCTACGATGGGGCCGCCCTTGCACGTAAAGGCGTGGTGCTCGTCAGCATCGGTTATCGTGTCGGCCCTCTGGGTTTCATGGCTCATCCGGCTCTCTCGGTAGAATCACCTCAGCGCGTGTCCGGCAATTATGGATTGCTCGATCAGGTCGCTGCGCTCGATTGGGTTCGGCGCAATATATCCTCCTTTGGTGGAGATCCGGAGCGCATCACGATCTTCGGCCAGTCGGCAGGATCGATGTCTACGTCCTATCTGGCGTCCTCTCCGCTGGCGGCGGGCAAGTTTCATCGCCTGATCGGCCAGACAGGCGCCGGGTTCGGTATGCTCACACCCAAGCCCCTGGCCGAGGCCGAAGGGAAGGGCGTGGAGTTCGGCAAGCAGCTAGGCGCCTCCAGCGCGCAAGAACTGCGGGCGCTGAGCGCGGCGAAGCTGATTTCGGCCGCGGGGTTTGAATCCGGAACTTTCCAGCCAATTGTCGATGGCTGGGTTGTGCCTGATGAATTGAGCGAGATCTATCGCCGCGGCCGGCAGAACGATGTGGCAATGCTTGTGGGATCGAATGAGGACGAAGCTCGCCTCAACACCTCCCAGACACTTGCCGGATATCGCGCGGGGGTTGGCAAACTTTACGGAGAGGATGCACCGCGGCTGCTGGAACTGAACCCCGCCTCTACCGACGCAGAGGCGCAGCAGGTGGATAAGCGGCTCTCTACGACCAGTCTGGGCGATTACACCATGTTCGCCTGGGGCAGGGCGCAGGCCAAGACAGGAACCGCGCCGGTCTATTCCTATAGATTTACCCGGCGACCTCCAATCCCGCGCGCCGAATATCCCGGCGGCCCCGATGCTCCACCTCCGGGGGCGTGGCATGGCGCCGAGATTCCTTACGCATTCGACAATCTGTCAGCGCGAAACTGGCCCTGGACCGAGCGGGACCGGGAGCTGTCGCGGCAGATCATGTCCTATTGGATCAACTTTGCGGCCACAGGCGATCCGAACGGTGCAGGCCTGCCCGCATGGCCGACCTATCGGCAAGCGCCTGGCGAGGTGATGGAACTGGGCGACCAGACGGCTCCTATCCACCGTCCCAACCTGCCCACACTCGAAATTCTGGACCGTCACCTCGGAAGGTGAGGCGGATAATCGGCAGCGGTGGGAGCCGTTGCGAGACAATCAGGGAGAGAAAGCAATGAGAACTGCAATTCAGTCACGCAACGCTGCGCTTCTTCGCAAAATGCTGATGGGTACCGCGCTTGCCGTTGTGCCCGTCGGCGCTGCGCATGCGCAATCTGACGGTCAGAACGACGAAGAGCCGGTGCGAGCCGAAGCGACTGAACAATCGGGCGATGCGATCATCGTTACCGGAAGTCGTATTCGCGGTGTCGCGCCTGTCGGTTCCAATCTCATCGGTATCGGCAGCGAAGACATCGTCAAATCAGGCGCCTCCACCGTCTCCGAAGTGCTCCGCCAGATCCCGCAGATCACATCCCTGTCCATCAATGCAGAAGGGGCAACCGGGGCGGGGGCAAGCAGCAACCTTACGCGCGCCACTGGCCCGAACCTCCGCGGGTTGGGATCGAATGCCACGCTCGTCGTTGTGGATGGCGAGCGTGTCCCGGTTTCGGGTACTCAGGGCAATTTCGTCGATCCGTCTTTCCTGCCTTCCATCGCCATCGGGCGGATCGAAGTCATCGCGGACGGCGCTTCCGCGATCTACGGTTCCGATGCCGTGGCCGGCGTGGTCAATCTCATACCGCGCAAGAAATATGACGGTGTGGAAATTCGCGGCCGTGTAGGAATGGCCGATGCCTATACCGAATATCAGGTCTCAGGGATCGCCGGGACGAGCTGGAGCAGCGGGAATATCGTTGTCGCTGCGGAATATACCCGCAACGATGCCTTGCTGGGTACTGATCGTGATTTCGTATCCGCCGATCGCAGGGCTCATGGCGGCGCGGACGGACGTTCCACTGCATGCTCGCCGGGAACGCTGACGGTTGCAGGCAAAAGCTATGCGGTTCCCGCTAACTCGACCGGTGTTCTGGATTTCAACAATCTTGTCGCCGGTACGGTCAATCGTTGCGATCTTACCAAACCGGGCTTCCTGATTCCGAAGCAGGAAAGGATCAGCCTTTTCGGCCATATGGAACAGCAACTGGGGGAGACATTCTCCGTCTTCGCCCAAGGCTATTACTCCAAGCGGGACTTTAGCGGCCCTATTCCCGGGCAATATAGCGTTTCCAATATCGTGATCCCCACGACCAACCCGTTCTATCCCATCAATGCGCCTGCTTCGCCGATCGCAATCAGCACGAATTTCATGGACAGTATCGGGCTTAACCAGACGCGCGGAACGTCCGAGAGTTTCCTGGTCAATGGCGGCGTTCGCGCCAATCTGGGCAAGTGGGAAGTGAAACTCGCCGGTTCCTATGGTGAGAGTTCGGATGAGGAGGATCGTGATCCCAGCATCCATTCGCCTTCCCTCGCTGCGGCTCTTGCAGTCACTGATCCGAGCAAGGCGATCAACCCGTTCACCAGCGGAACGATTGATGCGTCGCTTCTGAGGCCGTTCTACGTCAGCCTGTTCAACCCTGCCGTCACCAACCGCCTCAAGGCGGTGGAAATGGAAGCGAATGGCCCGCTTTTTGCGCTGCCCGGCGGCGAAGTGCGCATGGCGCTGGGGGCCGAGTACCGGGAAGAGCACCAGTTCGGCGCCTTCACCATCGGTACGGTGGCATCGCCGCTGAGCCTGCCGAACAACATCAAGCGCAACTCGAAGGCGGTGTTTTCCGAGCTGTTCGTTCCGATCGTGGGCGAGAGCAACGCAGGGCCCGGCATGCAGCGGCTCGAATTGCTCGCAGCAATCCGCTATGAGGATTACAGCGATTTCGGTGGCACCACCAATCCCAAGGTCGGCCTGACGTGGAGCCCGGCCGATGGCTTGGCGCTACGGGGCAGCTATGGCACATCCTTCCGCGCGCCCGGCCTTGCGGAGATCGATCCGAACTCCAGCGGGGCGGGCATTCGGACCAATCCGATTACGGTTCCCGGGCAGCCTCTTCCGCTGACGATGGCGCTTCTCGCAGCAGGTAATCCCAATCTGAAGCCGGAAACCGCGACTACCTGGTCGTTCGGGGCGGATCTCATGCCGTCTGCGGTGCCGGGCCTGCGGCTCAGCGCGACCTATTTCGACGTGACCTACAAGGGACAGGTGCTCGACGTCTTCACCATCATTCCGCAAGTGGTCGCCGAGCCTCAGAATTTCTCGGATATCCTCTATTTCAACGATGGCAGCGCCCATTGGCAGGAGGGGGTGAACTGGCTCTCGAACACCCAGTACTACACGCCAGGGTCGATCAATTTCGATCTGCTGGATGGCATTATCGATGCACGTAAGGCCAATCTGGGCAAGACCCTGGCCAGCGGCCTGGACTTCGAGGCGTCCTATAACTTCGACATGGGCGAAAACCACTTCTCGCTGGCGGGCAACGCGACGCTCTATCTCAACTACAAGAACTCCACTGGCGGAGGGGCCCTGCAGGATCGCCTTGGCACCTACGGCTATCCGCAGGAATTCCGTGGCCGCGCAAGCTTCGGATGGGAGCGAGGGCCCGTATCCACTCAGCTGACGGTCAATTATCTGAGCAGCTACCAGAACCTCACCAGCAAACTGGTGCAGGACGTTTCCAGCTACACGACCGTCGATCTCGATATCGGATACACTTTTGGCGAGGATGCCGGGCCATTTGCCGGGGGCGTGAGGCTGGGTGTAAACGCCAGGAACCTGTTTGACCGTAATCCGCCCTTCGTGGATGCCGGGCTAGGCTATGATCCTTCTGCGGCGAGTGCGCTTGGGCGGATGGTGAGCCTCTCCCTCTCCAAGGAATTCTAATACCTCCCGCCGCTGCCGGACCGGGCTCGTGTCCGATCCGGCAGCGGCAACCAGTATCTTGGCGGCGAGGGGAGGACGGCGTCGAATTCGCTCGGTCGCCTCGTCTGGCCTTTTCCGCCTACATCGTAGGCTCAGATCTGGCCGGGTGAGCGCCAGCTCAATATTGCAGCGTAATATCTTGGCCGACTTGCGCAGTTCGGCATGTCCTGGACGAGGACGCTAGCCTCTGAGTGAGGTTTCCCAATTACGGCAGGAACTCCGCTTCTGCTCGAAGCAGCCCGATAGGGCGTCAAAACCGCGGATCGCCGTGTGTGGAGCAGGTAAGTTACGAGAAATTGACGCGAACCCAAAAAAAGGTGTTGCTCGAATCGTGGAGTGTATCTAGAGGGCTGCTCACCGGACGGGGCGCCACTGAGGCGGTTCGGACGG
>MKUB01000156.1 GCA_001898545.1 Sphingomonadales bacterium 63-6
CGGGCTCGCACGATGCGCACTTCCATCGCGGCTGGTGCCGCGCCAAATCCGATCCGGCGGCTGGACCGGCCTTGCGAGGCCTGTCCCTGACGCAAGAGCGCCGGCCGCGATGCGGGAGTGACATTTCCCTGCCCGAAAGCAGGGACACCCGCTGCTGGAGGGGAAGGCAAGCCGGCCGAGCCGCTCTCCCGGTTCCACATCCTGTTTTGAGATGCAGGATGGGGCTCATATAACCAAATAGGTTCAAATGTCAAGGGTAGGATACAAACCCGCCCCCCGTGAGCCCCTGCGCAGGCAGGGGCCTCCCACCCGATGGAGCGACATTCGCGGAGGCCCCTGCCTGCGCAGGGGCTCACAATTAACGGGATTCACAATTGGTCTGGGATTGAGCCCGGGGGGGAGGACCTAAACCCGCCCCTCGCGCACGGCTTCCATATCGCCGCGCAAATGGCGGCCTGCCAGCAGGTAATGGGCGGCGGCCCATAGATAGAACAGCGTGGCGCCTGCCATGGCCCATGCCAGAGCCTGCCCCGGATCGATCCCGTTCCCAGCGAAATTGTCGCTCAATCCGCCCACCACCAGCGGGCCCAGACCGGCGCCGACCATGCTGTAGAGCGCATTTAGCAGGGCCGAGGCCGTGGCGCGCATGCGGGTGTGCATCATGTTCTGCAGCGTGCCGTAAGTGCAGCCGAGATAAGTGTATTGGAACAGCGCCGCGATGGTCACCAGCACCAGCAGCGGCACCAGATCGGTCAGCGTGATGGCGAAGGCATAGAGCGGGAAGGCGATCAGCAGGCAAACGCCGGGGATCAGGCCATAGGCGGCGGGATGGGTGGGGCCGAAGCGGTCAGTCAGCCAGCCGCCCGCCAGCACGGAAATCGTCGCCGGGGCGCTGGCCAGAAGGCCTGCATAGAGCCCGGCTTCCACCAGCGAGAGATTGAAGCGGCGCATCATCAGCGCGGCGAAGAAGGCATTGAGGCCATATCCGACCAGCGAGGCCAGAGTGGAACCGGCCACCAGATGGCGCGCGGCCTTCAGCTTCCACAGGCGGGCCACCACATCCATGGTGGAAGGGACGGCTTCGGTATCGCCCGTATCGTGCCTGCCGCGCGGGGGTTCCGCGATGAACAGGAAGACGAGGATGGACAGGATGATCCCCGGCACGGCGGCGGCGAGGAAGGCCATGCGCCAGCCATGGTCCTGCGCGATCCACGATCCGCCGGCCGATCCGATAAAGGCGCCGATGGGCGGGGACAGCAGCAGCACGGACATGGCCGTGGCGCGCTTGTTGGGCGGGAAGTAATCGGCCACGACCGACTGGTTGGCGGGCAGGCCCACCGCTTCGCCAACGCCCACGCCCACGCGGGCCAGCACCAGATGAATCCAGCTCGACACCACGCCGCACAGGGCCGTGGCAATGGACCAGGCAAAGGTGCCGAAGGCGATCAGCGTGATCCGGTTGCGCCGTTCCGCCACGCGCGCCACGAAAATGCCCAGAGTGACGTTCAGCACCGCGAAGGCCAGACCGGTCAGCAGGCCCATCTGCGTGTCGGACAGGCCGAATTCGGTCTTGATCGGCTCCACCAGTACGTTCAGCACGATGCGGTCGATAAAGCCTACCGTGGCCACGCCGGTCAGCAGGATCAGCGCGAGCCAGGGCGAATCGCGGCGTGTTGCCAGTTGCATGTCGGAAATTTCCCTCTTCCCCGAGATTTATCGGGGAAGAGGGTAGACACTATTCGCGCCGGGCGTGCCAGCGCGAATGATCGGCCATACTTGTTTCGTCATTGCGAGGGACCATAGGTCCCGCGGCAATCCAGCGCATCACACCTGGGGGGTGGATTGCTTCGTCGCTTTGCTCCTCGCAATGACGGGCGGGTTTTACGAAACGTAATGCGCCGTGGTTTTCGCCGCGACTTCTTCCGCCGTCACGCCGGGGGCCAGTTCGATCAGGCGGAAAGGGCTGGCATGGTCGGGCCGCTGGAACACGGCCAGATCGGTAATCACCATGTCCACCACATTCTTGCCGGTCAGCGGCAGGCTGCATTGGGGGATGAACTTGGGATCTCCATTCTTGGAGACATGCTCCATCACCACGATGATCTTCTTCACCCCGGCGACGAGATCCATCGCGCCGCCCATGCCCTTCACCAGCTTGCCGGGGATCATCCAATTGGCGATGTCGCCCCCTTCGGAAACTTCCATCGCGCCCAGCACGGTCAGGTCGATATGGCCGCCGCGGATCATGGCGAAGCTCTGGGCCGAATCGAAATAGGCCGATTGCGGCAGCTCGCTGATGGTCTGCTTGCCGGCATTGATCAGATCGGGATCGACCTCGTCCTCATAGGGGAAGGGGCCGATGCCCAGCATGCCGTTTTCGGATTGCAGCGTTACTTCCACCCCTTCCGGGATGTGGTTGGCCACCAGAGTGGGAATGCCGATGCCGAGATTCACATAGAATCCGTCCTGCAATTCCTGCGCGGCGCGGGCGGCCATCTGGTCGCGGGTCCAGCCTTTGGTCAGGCCGTCATGGATGGTCATGGTTGCTTTCCTTCAGAATAGCTCCAGCGCAGGGAAGCGTCCGGGAACACGGTGTCGAGATCGCCCACCACGCCCTTGCCGTAGACCGGATTGGGCAGGACGAACCAGCCTTGGCCCCACAGGTTGGCAATTGCGGGGGCGGCGGTGGTGGCGCGGCGCGCATGGATGTCCATCGGCTTGGGGCTGAACAGGTCGGAGAAATCGCCGAGCTGGTCCCCGCCCATGGCGATTACGCACCAGGTCTGCGCGATGGCGGCACGGCGCGGGTCCTTGTTGCCGCTGCCATCGGCATCGGTGAACAGGTCCTTGCCCGGAACCGGCTTGGGGAAGCCCGCGAATTCGATGGCCCGCGCCGTCTCTTCCGCATGGGCGGAGGTGCGGTTGGTGTTGTAGATCACCGTGACGCCCGCTGCGCTCAGCTTGGCGGCGGCTTCCAGCGCGCCGGGCACGGCGGCGACCTTGTCGAACCCGGTCTTTTCCCAATTCTCCCACGCCTTGAAGGAGAAGGTGGAACCGGCCGGGCGGCCCGCATCCCAATATTCGAAGCCGACATTGAGCAGCATCGTCTCATCGACATCGAATACGGCGGCCAGCGGCTTGTCGCCGCAAGCCTCGAAAGCCGGGGTTTTCAGCGTGGAGCCGGGGGCGAGCACGGTCTGCACCAGCGGCAGGCCCGCCTCGCGCTGGGCCTTGCGGGCCATGGCGAGGCTGACCACGCCGTTGAAGGCCTGCCGGCTGATCGCCGCGCCTTCGGCAGAGCCATAGAGGAACTGGAAGCCCTTGGAGGCATCCTGCGCCTGGGCCGGTGCGGCAAGGGCGATGGCGGCCAGCGAAGCGGAGAGCAGGCCCCGCGTAAATGCGCCGCCCATCAGGCCGCTTCCCTTTCGCGAAGGGTGCGGAACTCGATCTTCTTGTCGTAAGGCGCGCCCACGATCATGCGCTGCACATAGACGCCGGGCAGGTGGATGCAGTCCGGATTGATCGACCCTGCGGGCACCACTTCTTCCACTTCCACCACGCAGACCTTGCCGCAGGTGGCGGCGGGCTGGTTGAAATTGCGTGCCGTCTTGCGGAACTGGAGGTTGCCCGTTTCATCCGCCCGCCATGCCTTGACGATGGAGAGGTCGGCAAAGATCCCGCGTTCGAGGATATATTCCTCCCCGTCGAAAATCTTCACTTCCTTGCCCTCGGCCACGGCGGTGCCGACGCCGGTCTTGGTGTAGAAGCCGGGAATGCCAGCGCCGCCCGCGCGCATACGCTCGGCCAGGGTGCCTTGCGGACAGAATTCCACTTCCAGCTCACCCGCCAGATACTGCCGCTCGAACTCCTTGTTCTCGCCGACATAGGAACTGATCATCTTGGACACCTGCTTCGTGCGCAGCAGCTTGCCGATGCCCTCATTATCGATCCCGGCATTGTTGCTGGCGAAAGTGAGGTTTGTCGCCCCGCTTGCCTGAATCGCATCCAGCAGCCGCTCGGGAATGCCGCACAGGCCAAAGCCGCCCGCGGCAATCAGCATGCCGTCCTTGAGCAGCCCGTCCAGCGCAGAGGCCGCATCGGGATAAAGCTTGTTCAATCGAATCTCCTGACCAGAAGCGCATGCAGCGCTGCCCGGGGCGATCCTGCTGCGATGCAATATACTTTGCAATGGTGCATGTGACGCAAGGCGATAAGCCTGGAGCCCGGTTGAACAGAGGATGCCGCTTTGTGCAAATTCCCTCTGCGCATGGTCCCGCCAAGCTGTGAGTTGCCCGTTTTCGAATCATTTTCGGACCATTGGGTGCAGTGCAGCGGCGCAGAGGCGCCGGACGCGTGATTCGCGGGCGATTCGCAGGCCCCTGTTTTCCTTGCCGGAAGCAAAAACCAGCTTTCCGTAACGGAAACCTCTTGTGCTGCAATGCAGCATGGCTATTTGCGATATTCAACATCGGATGGGTCGAACGGGTGCCCGAAGCCTGAACGGGAGATTAAAACTGGCGGTTTTGCGTGTGAATCAATCAGTGTTGCGTTTCATGCAACAAGTCTTGACCTTTTCGCACTTGCACAAAACACCCCCCCGGAGCATATCAAAATGGCCTTTCAGGCATCCTCTCCCAAAACTTCCATGGCCCGGCCGGCAACGGTCGGGCCTTTTTTCTTACCCGCTTCCGGCGGGCAGGTGCAGCCGCGTATTTGCCCGGCATCCGGGACTTCGCGCAAGGGAGCGGCGCGCCCGGCAGGCCATGCCCACATCCCGGCACGCCCATGACCGTTTGCAATCGGCGCACTCCATTCCTAGCTTCTTCCTGACACTCACTCCGGCCCGGTCCCGGGCGCGAAAGGACAGGAAACTCATGGCAGAAGCGGACGCCGCGACTTTGGACCAGGGCACGGTCCGGCTGCAGGTGGCCAATGCGCGGCAGGAAGAATCCGGCCACGGCATTGCCCGCATTCCCCGATCGGCATTCTCCCGCCTCGGCATCACCGAAGGCGATGTGGTGGAAATCACCGGCAAGCGCGCCACCGCCGCCATCGCCGTGCCCGCTTACGAGGAAGATCAGGGAATCGACATGATTCGCCTCGACGGCCTCCAGCGCGGCAATGCGGAAACAGGCTCGGGCGAGCATGTTTCCATTCGCAAGGCCGAATCTCGCCCCGCCGCCCGCGTGGTCTTTGCCCCTGCCCAGCGCGAAATCCGCCTGCAGGGCCCCAGCCAGGCGCTGAAGCGCAATTTCTTCCGCAAGCCGTTGGTCGCGGGCGATCTGGTCGCCACGGCCGGGCAGCAGCCGGTGCGCGACGTGCCGCCCGAAGTCATGCGCATGTTCAATGCGCCGGCCTATGCGCTCACCCAGATCCGCCTGACGGTGGTTTCCACCGTCCCCAAGGGCATCGTCCATATTGACGAGAATACCGAGGTGGAGCTGCGCCCCGAATTCGAGGAGCCGCGCGACGGGCGCGGTTCGGTCAATTACGACGACGTGGGCGGCATGGGCGATACGATCCGCCAGTTGCAGGAAATGGTGGAACTGCCGCTCCGCTATCCCGAATTGTTCCGCCGTCTGGGCGTCGATCCGCCCAAGGGCGTGTTGCTGCACGGCCCGCCGGGAACCGGCAAGACGCGCCTTGCGCAGGCCGTCGCCAATGAAAGCGATGCGGAATTCTTCATCATCAACGGGCCCGAGATCATGGGTTCGGCCTATGGCGAATCGGAAAAGCGCCTGCGTGAAGTGTTCGAGGAGGCGACGCGCGTTGCCCCCTCCATCGTCTTCATCGACGAGATCGATTCGATCGCGCCGAAGCGCAGCGAGGTCCATGGCGAAGCGGAGAAGCGTCTGGTCGCCCAGTTGCTGACCCTGATGGACGGGCTGGATAAGCGCGCCAACCTCGTCGTCATCGGCGCCACCAACCGGCCCGATGCGATTGACGAGGCCCTGCGCCGTCCCGGCCGTTTCGACCGCGAGATCGTGATCGGCGTGCCCGATGAGAAGGGCCGGCGCGAGATCATCTCCATCCACACTCGCGGCATGCCGCTGGGTGAGGGGGTCGATCTGGCCGAACTGGCCCGCATCACCCATGGCTTTGTCGGAGCGGACCTTGCCGCTCTGGCACGGGAAGCGGCGATCGAGGCCGTGCGCCGGATCATGCCCAAGCTCGATCTGGAAGCGCAGACCATCCCCAACGAAGTGCTGGAGGAACTCTGCGTCGAACGCTCCGACTTCGTCGAGGCGCTCAAGCGGGTGCAGCCCAGCGCCATGCGCGAAGTGATGGTGCAGGCCCCCGATGTGGGCTGGAGCGATATCGGCGGGCTGGGCGAGGCTCAGGAAAAGCTGAAGGAAGGGGTGGAGCTGCCCCTGCGCAATCCGCAGGCCTTCCACCGGC
>MKUB01000157.1 GCA_001898545.1 Sphingomonadales bacterium 63-6
TCGGGCCGCACATCGGCAAAGGCATAGCCATAGATGCCCGCCGTCTCGGTCAGGCCCTCGACCGTGTCTTCCACCAGCTTGGCATTGTACCACCCGCCCGGCTTCACCGCGAGCGTGCGGGTCAGCACGCCTTCGTCGAAATCGCGCAGCTGGCTTTCCACCTTCACATCGCCGAATTTGTAGCGCTCGCCTTCCTCAACCACGTAAGTGATGATGAAGTCGCGCTTGTCGGGCGTCAGTTCCGCCACGGCGGAGACCACCCGGAAATCGGCATAGCCTTCCGTCAGGTAGAACTGGCGCAGCTTCTGCTGGTCGAAGGCCAGACGATCCGGGTCGTAGCTCGTGCCGGAGCTGAACAGACGGAAGAAACGTGACTGCTTGGTCACCATCTCGCTGCGCAGCTGGCCATCGGAGAACTTCTCGTTGCCGATGATATTGATCTGGCGGACCTTGGACTTGGGGCCTTCCGTGATCTCATAAACGATATCGACGCGGTTCTGCGCGAGCTGGACGCTCTTGGGTTCCACTACTGCGGCAAAGCGGCCCTGGCGCTTGTAGAGCTCGATGATCCGCGCCACATCTGCGCGCACCTTGGACCGGGTGAATATCTGGCGCGGGGCAAGCTTGATCTCGGGAAGGATCTTCTCTTCCTTCAGCCGCTTGTTGCCCTCCAGGATGATCCGGTTGACCACCGGGTTTTCCTGAACGTCAATCGTCACATTGCCGTTGTCGTTACGGATGCTCGCATTGGCGAACAGTTCCGTCGCATACAAATCCTTCAGCGCCTGGTCGGCCGCAGCCTCCGTATATTGGCCGCCAACCCGAAGCTGGATGTAACTCAGGATCGTCTGCGCCTCCAGACGCTGCGACCCTGTCACCACCAGCGAGCGGATCACTTCGGCCGGCTGAGCCGACGTCGTGACGCCCGAGGGATTATTGGCAGCGGCACCCTGGTCTTGCGCAGATACTGCGACCGGTTGGCCCGCCAGAATTGTCCCGCCGAGCAGTGCCGCGGCGATTTTCGGTGCAGAGAATTTCTTGCCCTTAAGGCCCATTTCCCGTCCAATCTTCGACACGGTGTTTTACGTCCCCTGACGGCGAACCGCCCGCCCAATACCGTTGGGTTTCCCCCGGCAGTAAGTAACCGCCGCCCTTGCCCGATGCCGTGTCGCCAATCAAGCAAATGTCCGGTGAAATAGGCTGGCCCGCAGTCCTTTCCCGTTCAACTTCCTATAATGAGAAGCGAAGCGATATCGTTTATCGTGACGAACAACATCAGCGCGAGCACAAAGGCCACACCGGTGCGGAACGCCCATTCCTGACTGCGCGGGCCGACCGGCTTCCGGCGGACTGCTTCTGCCGCGTAGAAAGCCAGATGCCCGCCATCGAGCGCAGGAATTGGCAATAAATTGATGAATGCCAAATTAATTGAGATCATTGCCACAAAGGAGACAAAAGAAAGCGGCCCCTGAGACAGGCTTTCCCCGGAATATTGGGCAATTTTGATGGGTCCGCCCAGTTCCTGAACCGAGCGCTGCCCGGTAATAATCTGACCCAGCCCGGTCACCATGGTGGACACGATCATACGAGTCTGGCGCACCGCCAGCCCCACTGCATCGACCGGACCGACAGCGACAAATTGCCGCTTGGCCGCAATCCCCAGCATGCCGACACGCTGGCTGTTACCCAGTTCGTCCTTCATGGCGATATCGCCAATGGTCACGGGGATCGAGACGTTCTCCCCGGCGCGGTCGACCAACACGACGACCTTCTTGCCAGGGTGCATCAATGTTCGTTCTTGAACATCGAAGAAGTCCGAAATGCGATCGCCATCCATCGAGACGATGCGGTCCCCTACCTGCATACCGGCATCGCGGGCAGCAGATTGCGGCGCGAAACCGCCGATGACAGGAGCGGCATCAGGCTTGCCAATCGCGAGATTGAACGCCGCGAACACAAGCACTGCAAAGAGCAGATTTGTAAGCGGCCCGGCTGCAACGATCAGCGCGCGTTGCCACAGGGGCTTTGCCTGGAACGTCTTGCGGCGCTCCTCCTCTGGCAAGGCCAGCCACTCCTCACTGGGCTGGCTGGCAGGATTCATATCGCCCGCAAACTGCACATAGCCGCCCAGCGGCAGGGCGGAAAGCCGCCAGCGTGTGCCGCGGCGATCAGTCCAACCGGTCAGTTCACGGCCAAAACCGATCGAGAAAACATCCGCCTTCACCCCGAACCAACGGGCGACAAGATAATGCCCAAACTCGTGAATCGTCACCAACGGTCCGAGCACAAGCAGGAAGCCGACGATCCACATCCAGAAAGGCGCAGATTCCATTACTCAGGCATGCTCCAGCATTTCGCGCGTCAGTGCGCGGGTTTCGGCGTCCACTATCAGAACCTCATCGAGGGTAGCAGGTGCAGAAGGGATAGCGCGAGATAGCATCCTGTCCACCTTTGCCGAAATTTCGGTGAACGCTATCTGACCAGAGAGAAATGCTTCGACCGCTACCTCATTCGCCGCATTGAGTACTGCGGGCGCCGCTCCTCCCGCCTCTACGGCTTCGCGCGCTAGGCGAGTAGCGGGAAAACGCTCTTCATCCGGGGCGAAGAAAGTCAGCTGTCCAATGGCGGGCAAATCAAGCGGCTTGCATGCCGTATCCATCCGTTCCGGCCAGGCAAGGCAGGATGCAATCGGCACGCGCATATCCGAAGGGCCAAGCTGAGCGAGCGTGGACCCGTCGCGATATTCCACCATCGAATGGATGACGCTTTGCGGATGAACCACGATACGCAATCTATCGAGCCCGACCGGGAACAGATGATGCGCCTCGATGAATTCCAGCCCCTTGTTCATCATGGTGGCGGAATCCACCGTGATCTTGGCCCCCATGGACCAATTGGGGTGCTTGAGCGCCTGCTGCGGCGTGGCCGCGCGCAGTTGCTCCATCGTCCAGTCGCGGAATGGCCCTCCACTGGCCGTAAGCGTGATCCAGTTCACATCGGCGATATTGTTGCCCTGCAGGCACTGGAAGATCGCGTTGTGCTCTGAATCGGTCGGCAGCAGAGTGGCGCCATATCGCTCGACCTCCGCCAGGAGAATGTCCCCGGCGGAAACGAGAGCTTCCTTATTGGCGAGCGCCACTACTCCACCCTTGCGGATCGCCGCCATTGTAGGAGCGAGGCCGGCGCAGCCAACAATGCCGGCCACAGTTATGTCCGCACCTTTAGAAGCGGCTTCACACAAGGCCTGTGCTCCAGCCGCCGCTTCCACTGCGCTGCCCGCGAGTGCCTCGCGCAATTCAGGCAGCCGCGCCTCATCGGCGACCACGGCAATCTCGGCATTGAACTCGAGCGCCAGCGCCGCCAGTTCCGCAGCCTTGCCATTGGCCGTGAGGGCAACAACGCGCCACTTACCTTTATCACGCCGAATAAGATCGAGCGTGGAGGCGCCTATGGAGCCTGTGGCACCGAAAATGGAAATCGAACGCATCAGGAAATCGTTATCCGATAGGTCAAGAATGCCAGCCCTGCGATAATCGCCACGGGCAGAAGGCCGTCCACCCTGTCAAACACACCGCCGTGGCCGGGAATGATCCTGCCCGAATCCTTGACCCCCGCTTTGCGCTTGAGCCAGCTCTCCAGAAAATCGCCAGCCTGAGCCGCCACCGCCAGCATGGCGCCTGTCGCCGCTCCGGCCAACATTGCCCCCCAGGGAAGGTCTGGCTTCTCCGACGAGAGAGCCGATACCGCCAAGGCCATGAAGCCGAACGTCAGGGATGCAAACAAACCGGCTGCAATCATCCCCCCCATCAAACCTTCCCAGGTCTTTGACGGGCTGATCGCAGGCGCGATCTTGCGCCGGCCAAAACGGCGGCCCGCGAAATATGCTCCCGTGTCAGTGCAGATTACGACGCCCACGACGATTGCCACCAGCAGCGCAGGAAGCGCTATGAGCGATACCGTCGCAGCCCCAACATAGGCCGCCCCCGCAAATGACCCTGCAATACGTACCAGCGGCTTCTCGCTTGCCAGTTCGACCAGTTTCATCAGTTCGATCAGCGTAGCGAATGAGACAAGGGCAATAAACAGATCGAGGACCGGACCGCCGAACCAGAATGCTCCCCCGGCGACAAACAGCATCACTGCCGCGCTTAGCACACGGAGTTTCAAATCCGATCGCGGAGGTGCCTTATCTGCAGCGCCGTTCAGGACCGGAGGTTCGCCGTTCATATCAACGTCCACCGAAACGGCGTTCCCGGCTGGCGAATTCCGCCAGCGCCTCTTCCAGATGTCCGGGCGTAAAATCGGGCCACAGGACATCGGTGAAATACATTTCCGCATAGGCGGATTGCCAGAGCAGAAAATTGGAAAGGCGCACTTCGCCCGAAGTGCGGATCAACAAATCCAGTTGCGGAAGATCCGCCGTATCCAGATGACTGGAAATGCTCTCGACAGTCACCGGGCCATCCTGAGCCGCCAGTTGCGCCGCCCGGGCGATTTCCTGCTGCGAGCCGTAATTAAGGGCAACCACCAGAGTTACGCTGCCATCCCGGGTCCGCTCGATTGCATCGTCAAGCATGTGAACGATGTCGGGTTCCAGCGCCTTGTAATCGCCGATTATCCTGAGGCGCACGCCATTGGCGATAAATTCCGGAAGGTCGCCTTTGATGAAGCGGCGCAGCAGCCCCATGAGATCGGAAATCTCGTCCTGCGGACGTTTCCAATTCTCCGAAGAGAAGGCGTAAAGCGTAAGGCATTCAAGGCCCATATTCCGTACCGCGCGGACCAGGCGCCTGACGGATTCAACCCCTCGCTGATGGCCAACCGCGCGCGGAAGATGGCGGCGCTTCGCCCAGCGCCCGTTGCCATCCATGATAATCGCCACATGGCGCGCGCCATGCGCGGCCCCCGGCCCGCTCATGCCGGGCGATGCCGCGACATATGCATCGCCATCGTGCCTCTCGTCTTCGCTCGCGGCTAACGGAGAGGGAGACTGGTCGCTCACTGGCCGAGAATTTCCTTTTCCTTCTGGGCCGCAACCTCGTCAGTCTGCTTGATATACTGATCGGTCAGCTTCTGGACTTCGTCTTCAGACCGCTTGCGCTCGTCCTCGCCGATTTCCTTCTTCTTCTCATCTTCCTTCAAGGCTTCCATGCCGTCACGGCGGACGTTGCGAATGGCAACCTTAGCTTTCTCCGCATATTGCCCCGCCAGCTTGGCCAGTTCCTTGCGGCGCTCCTCAGTGAGATCCGGGATCGGCAGGCGGATCGTCTGCCCGTCGATCATGGGGTTAAGCCCCAGCCCCGCCTTGGCGATGGCCTTTTCCACGGGGGTCATGTTGGAACGATCCCATACCTGCACGCTGAGCATGCGCGGTTCGGGCGCAGAAACAGTGGCCACCTGGTTCAGCGGCATCATCGCGCCGTACACTTCCACATGAATAGGATCGAGCAGCGCCGTATTGGCACGGCCAGTGCGCAGGCCCGCCAGATCACCCTTGAGCGATTCCACCGCGCCGGCCATCCGGCGTTCGAGATCTGCCTTGTCGTATTTTGCCATTGTCAGGGCTTCCCCAGATTACCGTTATTGCACCGTGGTCTGCACGCCCTCGCCCGCCAGCACGCGCGCGAGATTACCCTGTTCGCGGATCGAGAATACCACGATCGGGATAGTATTGTCGCGGCACAAGGCCACGGCGGAGGCGTCCATCACCTTGAGATTATCGGCCAGCACCTTGTCATAGCTGACCGTATCGAACCGCACTGCATCAGGGTTAGTCTTGGGATCGGAATCATAGACCCCATCCACGCTGGTCCCCTTCAGCAAGGCGTCGCATTTCATTTCTGCCGCGCGAAGTGCAGCGCCGCTATCGGTCGTGAAGAAGGGGCTCCCCACACCGGCGGCGAAAATCACGACCCGCCCCTTTTCCAGATGCCGTTCAGCCCGGCGACGGATCACAGGCTCGCAAACCTGGTCCATCTGCACGGCCGACTGAACGCGCGTGTGAACGCCGATCTGTTCCAAGGCGCTCTGCATGGCGAGCGCATTCATCACAGTCGCCAGCATGCCCATATAATCGGCCTGAGCACGGTCCATTCCCTGAGCAGCACCCGCCATACCGCGGAAGATGTTACCGCCGCCGATCACCAGGCAGATTTCAAGGCCCGAATCCTTGGCGGCCTTCACTTCCTTCGCCAGTTCCAGCACAAAGGCCGGATCTATCCCATATTGCTGATTACCCATCAGCACTTCGCCCGAAAGCTTCAGAAGGACACGTTTGAAGCCGGGTTTGGACATAGGATCAGGAACTCGCTCAATTTGCGGGGGCGCCGCCCTTATAGAGCGACGGTAAACGCTGCCAAGG
>MKUB01000158.1:0-1973 GCA_001898545.1 Sphingomonadales bacterium 63-6
CACCGGGGTGGACGCGGCACGCGCGGGGCGGACACCGCGAAGGAAGAAGGCGCCGACGATGCCGACGTAGAGCACCCAGGCGATGACCTGGAACCAGGTCATCTGGGGCATGAAGCCCACGAGGGCCTGCAGGATCACCGCCAGGGGGCCGCCCGGGGCGATCGTGGTGCTGACGTCGAACGCCCACCCCAGCGGGAACCCGGCCCAGCCCACGAGCACGTTCCCCGCGGCGTCGACGGGCGCGGCCGCTGTGAAGGGCCCCGGGAGGACGCCGGCCTCCTGCAGGTCGTGCATCGAATAGGCGAGGACGCCCGCGGCGACCACGACGAGGAACGCACCGGTCCACAGGAAGAACACGCGAAGATCGACGCGGACCATGCCACGCGCGAGCAGCCATCCGAGGACGACCGCCGCGAGGATGCCGAGCAGCGCGCCCAGGAGGGATGCCGGCGTATCGCCGAAGGACTGCACCATCGACCACAGCAGCAGCGTCGTCTCGATCCCCTCGCGGGCGACCGAGACGAAACCGATGATGACGATGCCCCACATGCCACCCCGCGCGAGCGCCCTGTCGATGCCGCCTTCGAGGGTCTTCTTCATCGTCCGCGACGTCTTCTGCATCCAGAAGATCATCCAGGTCACCAGACCCACGGCGAGGAGGGACATCAGCCCGCCGATGATCTCCTGCCCCTGGAAGGTCAGCGAATACGCGCCGAACGTGAGGAACGCGCCGATCCCCACCGCGAGCGCGACGGCGAGTCCGACTCCCGTCCAGACGCGAGGCAGGACGTCACGGCGATCGATGCGGGTGAGGTAGGCGACGAGGATGCCGACGACGAGAGCGGCCTCGAGGCCTTCGCGGAGGCCGATCAGGAAGGTGGCGAGCACAGGTGACTCTCGGGTGGAGGACGTTGGGGGGAGGTATCGTGCCACCGATCGGGGCGGGGCCACCGGGTCAGGTAAGGCGAACCTCAGTAAGTGCAACCTTACTCCAGCGCCGAGCGCCGCTCAAGCCGAGGAGGTCCACCGACGCCGGGACGGACGGGTAACCGACGGTAATGAACCCCGCGGGCCACGGCGTCGGGACGTACTCTCGGGGCATGTCAGACCTGACCCTCCCCGTGCTCGATCTGTCCCGACTGGATGCCGGCCCCGAGGAGGCCGCGCGGTTCCGCGACGATCTGCGTGCCGCGACCCACGACGTCGGCTTCTTCTATCTCACCGGGACGGGCGTCTCCGCCGAGCTGGAGGGACGGCTGCACCGTGCCGCCCGCGACTTCTTCGCCCTTCCCGAGGCGGACAAGCTCGCGATCGAGAACGTCCAGAGCCCGCATTTCCGCGGGTACACGCGGGTCGGCGGCGAGCGGACGCAGGGCAAGGTGGACTGGCGCGAGCAGATCGACATCGGACCCGAACGCGACGCGGTGTCGGATCCCGGCGCCCCCGACTTCGCCCGCCTGATCGGACCCAATCTCTGGCCGGAGGCGCAGCCCGAGCTCCGCGACGTCGTCGCCGAGTGGCACGACCATCTGTCGGGGGTGGCCCGCAAACTCCTCCGCGCGTGGGCACTCGCCCTCGGGGCGCCGGAGACCTACTTCGACGAGCACTTCGGCGAGCCGTCGACCCTCATCAAGATCGTCCGCTATCCGGGGAAGGACGATCCGACGCCGCAGCAGGGCGTCGGCGCCCATAAGGACTCCGGCGTCCTGACCCTCCTGTGGGTCGAGCCGGGCAAGGGCGGGCTCCAGGTGCAGCGGGACGGCGAGTGGGTCGACGCGCCGGCCGTCCCCGGCGCGTTCGTCGTGAACATCGGCGAGCTCCTCGAGTACGCGACGCAGGGCTATCTCATCGCCACCAATCATCGGGTGGTGTCTCCACGCTGGCCCGATGACCGGATCTCCGTGCCCTTCTTCTTCAACCCGCAGCTCGACCGTCGCCTGCCGCTCATCGAGCTGCCGCCGGAACTCGCCGCC
>MKUB01000158.1:2102-4800 GCA_001898545.1 Sphingomonadales bacterium 63-6
GCCGAGTTTCGTTGGGGCCGGATGGATGCGCTTGCCCGGCAGGAGGCACCGCGCGCGCTGGATCTGGCGGCGTGAACGCACCTTTCGCCCTTGCCGGAGAGACTATCCGCGCAGCCGATCTGCGCGAGCCGGACGAGGTCGCGCGCATCGAAGCTTTCGTGGCCGAAAGGGAAGGCTCCATCTTCCACCGCCCTGCATGGCTTGCGGCCGTGGAGCAGGGCACCGGTCAGAAGGCGCTGGGGCTGGTGGCGGAGAAGGCCGGGGCAATTACTGGTTGGCTGCCGCTCAGCCGCATGCATTCCCCGATATTCGGCAGCGCGATGGTTTCCAGCGGCTTTGCGGTAGGCGGAGGAATCCTCGCCTTGCGGAGTGAAAGCGCGGAGGCACTGGCACGCGCGGCAGAGGAACTGGCGCTGCGCCACAGTTGCACCACGGTGGAATTGCGCGGCGGCACCTTGCCGCAGGGCTGGGATATTCGCACCGACAGCCATTGCGGCTTCGAGCGGGAACTGGCCCCCGATGACGAGGCCCAGCTTTTGGCCATTCCCCGCAAGCAGAGGGCCGAAGTCCGCAAGGGGCTGGAGCAGGACCTGACCGTCCATGTCGGCACAACGCCGGAGGATCGCGCGGCGCATTATGCCGTCTATGCCGAAAGCGTGCGCAATCTGGGCACGCCCGTTTTCCCGCGCGCTCTGTTCGAGGCGATGCTCGACACTCTCGATGCGGACATATTGACCATCCGCCATGGCGGCAGGCCGGTGGCTAGCGTGTTGTCCTTCTATCATCGGGGCGCGGTGCTGCCCTATTGGGGCGGAGGCGTAGCGGCTGCCCGGGCATTGCGCGCGAATGACCGGATGTATTTCGAATTGATGCGCCATGCCCGCGTGCGCGGCTGCACCAGTTTCGATTTTGGCCGGTCCAAAACCAATAGCGGCGCCTGGCATTTCAAGAAGAACTGGGGTTTCGAGCCTGAACCGCTGGCCTATGCCAGCTGGACTGCGCCGGGCACGGCCAAGCGCGATGCGGACCCGACCAGCACGCGCCATGCGGCCCGGATCGCGCTGTGGCGGCGCTTGCCGCTGGCCGTCGCCAACCGGATCGGCCCGATCATTGCGCGGGGCCTTGGATGAGCGGCGAAATCCTCTTTCTGGCTCATCGCCTGCCATTCCCTCCCAATCGGGGGGACAAGATCCGGTCCCACCATATCCTCAAGGCTTTGGCGGCACTGGCCCCCGTCCATGTCGCGACTTTCGCCGATACTCCGGACGATTGGGCGCATGAAGGCGATCTGGCCGCGCTTGCCAGTTCATATAGCCTCGTTGCGCGTTCCCGCCCGCTGATTGTGGCCGGATGCGAGGCACTGCTGCGGGGTGAGCCGGTCAGCATCACGGCATTCGGCAGCGCGGCTCTGGCCAATTATGTGGAAGAGGTTCTCCGCACCGGGCCGATCTCGGCGATCTATGTCTTCTCGGGCCAGATGGGCCAATATGTGCCGGAGGGTTTTTCAGGCCGCCTCGTGGTCGATCTGGTGGATGTCGATTCCGCCAAGTTTGAAAGCTATGCCGCAAAGGGAAGCGGTGTTCGCGCCTGGATCGACGCCCGTGAGGGGCGGCTGTTGCAGGCCGAGGAACAGCGTCTGGCCAATGCCTCCGCCGTGACGCTGCTCGTCAGCGAAGCGGAGGCGGACTTGCTGCGTTCCCGTCTGCAGGGCCCCGCCAGAGAGAAGGTGCGCGCGCTGGGTAACGGGATCGACACCGTGAATTTCGACCCCGCCGCCCATATGGCGGAGCATCCGCTGGAGGGTGAACCGGGGCCGCATCTCGTCTTCACCGGCCAGATGGATTACGCGCCCAATATCGAAGCCGCGCTGCGCGTCATCCGGCATATTCTGCCCGAATTGCGCCGCGAATGGCCAGCGGCGCGGTTCCATGTCGTCGGGCGGGCGCCGTCCAAGGAATTGCTGGCGCATGACGGGCAGGGCGGAGTGCATATCTGGGGTGAAGTACCCGATGTGAGGCCGTTTCTCGCCGGGGCGGACATCGCAATCGCGCCGCTGGCTTTGGCGCGCGGCGTCCAGAACAAAGTGCTGGAGGCGATGGCCATGGCATGCCCCGTGGTGCTCACTCCCGGCGCGGCGACAGGCATTGGCGCGCAGGACGGTGTCCATTTCTGCGTGGGCGAGAGCGATGCAGAGCTGACGCAATGCGTTCGGGCAATGCTGGACGATCCCGCACGGGCAAAGGCAATGGGACTGGCCGCCCGGCAATTCGTAGTGGAACAGCGGGGCTGGGAGGCAATGCTGGCCGATCTTCCGGAGATCATGGGGTTCCCGCGCCCGGATAAGGCGAGCCGAAATGCCGCATGATGCCGCAATAATGCGTGGCGGGTTCGGCGGCCTGATCTCCCGATTTCCGCAGCAATGGCAGCTTCCGCTTGCCCGCCTCGCCCTGGCATGGATCGGGCTGATCGCATGGTTCTGGCACGATTGGGCCGAGATGGCCGATCAGTGGTGGAACAGCTCCACTTACAACCACATATTGCTGGTGCCTGCGATTGTGGGCTGGCTCGTCTGGCTGCGAGCGCGTGAGCTGGCGCGGCTTGTTCCGTCCTCATGGTGGCCCGGGTTGATCGTTGTGGCAGGGGCGGCTCTGCTGTGGCTCCTCGGCGCGATTTCAGGCCTCAATCTGGCGCGGCAACT
>MKUB01000158.1:4892-11265 GCA_001898545.1 Sphingomonadales bacterium 63-6
GGTGCCGACCCTGCAGACGATCACTGCAGAACTGACAATTGGCCTCACCCATCTGAGCGGCATTCCCGCCCAGATCGAAGGAGTGTTCATCGATACGCCCGCCGGTCTGTTCGAAGTGGCGGAAGCCTGTTCCGGCGTGAAGTTCCTGATCGCCATGATCGCGCTGGGGACATTGGTGGCGCATGTCTGTTTCGAGCGATGGGGGCGACGGATCGCCTTTTTCGCCGTGGCCGTGATCCTGCCGATCCTGGCCAATGGCGTCAGGGCCTGGGGCACGATCTACATCGCCCAGTTTCAGGGCGTGGAGTTCGCTCAGGGGTTTGACCATATTTTCTATGGCTGGGTCTTTTTCGCCATCGTGATGGCCGCTTTGCTGGCGCTCGGATGGCGCTTTTTCGACCGCGCACCTGACGATCCTTTGATCGATGTCGGCTCTATTGCGGCTTCCCCCTTCCTCACGCGGCTTGAGCGGTTCGGCATCAACGGATGGGCTGCTTTGCTGGCAATCGCCGCGCTGGTGCTGCTTGCCGGGGCCTGGGCTGTCCGGGCAGAGCGGCTCGCCGCGCCTGTTCCTCCGCAGGTCGCATTGCCCGTGGTGCAGGGCTGGCAGATGGTGGACTACCGCCCGCAGGTCTGGTGGGAGCCGCGCGCGAGCGGGGCCGATCATCGCCTGCTTGGCCGTTATGTCGACGGCCATGGGCATGAGGTTGATGTGTTCTACGCATTCTATTCCGCGCAGGATGAAGGGCGTGAGGCTGGTGCATTCGGGCAAGGCGCTCTGGTGCCTGACAGTGACTGGCGCTGGCTCAAGCCCGGTCCGGCCATTCCCGATGCGCAGGCCGAACTGCTGCTGGCACAGGGTCGTGTTTCCCGCCTGACCGCGACCTTCTATCGCACGGGCGATTTGCTGACCGGCAGCAATTCGCGCCTGAAGCTGGCCAATATGCGTGACCGCCTGCTGGTTCGGCCTGAACCGACCATGACGCTTATCCTCTCTGCGGAGGAGCGGCCCGGCCAACCCGCCGCCCAGAGCATTGCTGCCTTCCGTCGCGCCACTGGCCCAGTGGGTGAATGGATGGACGGCATCGCTCAACTTCCCTAACTGGCCGGATTATGTGCGGAATTGCCGGGATATTCCATTGCCAGACGCCCAAGCCGGTCGATCCCGCACGGGTGGAGCGCATGTGCGATGCGCTGCTCCACCGCGGACCCGATGGTGGCGGCGTGTGGACTGCGCCCGGCGTAGGGCTGGGCCATCGGCGCCTTTCCATCATCGATCTCGCCGGATCGCCTCAGCCGATGCTGTCGGCAGACGGGCGCGCAGTGATCGTGTTCAATGGAGAAATCTACAATTTCCGCGAGTTGCGCCGCGAACTTGAGGCAGGCGGCACCGAGTTCCGCACGCACGGCGATACGGAAGTGATCCTGGCCGCATGGCGCAAGTGGGGCGTTAGCTGTCTCGACCGGCTGCAGGGGATGTTTGCCTTCGCCCTGTATGATCTGGCGGACAGGACGCTTTTCCTTGCGCGCGACCGCCTTGGCGTGAAGCCCCTGTTCATGGCCCAGTTGAGTGACGGCAGCCTCGCTTTCGCCTCGGAACTCAAAGGCCTGCTGGCTCATCCGCTGCTGCGGCGGGAAGTCGATCCGCTGGCGATAGAAGACTACCTCACCTGGGGTTATGTCCCCGATCATCGCTCCATCCTTAAGGGCGTGGAGAAGCTGCCCGCTGGCCATTACCGCCTGTTGCGCCATAACGCCGCGCCTTCTGCGCCGGTAAAGTGGTGGGATGTGAGCTTTGCCTCTCGCCGCCGTGGATCGGAAGCCGATCTGGGCGCCGAATTGCTGCATCACCTGCGCGAGGCAGTGACATCGCGCATGGTGGCCGATGTGCCCCTCGGCGCGTTCCTTTCAGGCGGGGTGGACAGTTCCAGCGTGGTGGCTCTGATGGCCGAAGCCAGTCGCGAGCCGGTGCGGACCTGCTCCATCGGTTTCGACGTCGAGGCTGAGGACGAGACCGGATATGCCAGCGAAGTGGCCCGGCTGTTTGCCACAGATCACCACAGCAAAGTGGTCGCGGCTGACGATTTCGCCGAGATCGACCAGCTCGCCGCCATGTTTGACGAGCCCTTCGCCGATGCCTCCGCCTTGCCGACCTGGCGGGTATGCCAGCTGGCGCGGCAGCATGTGACGGTCGCTCTTTCGGGCGACGGAGCGGACGAGGCCTTTGCCGGCTATCGGCGGCAGGTGTTTCAGGCGCATGAGGACAGGGTGCGTTCTTTCCTGCCGTCGGCACTGCGCGCACCGGTATTCGGGGCGCTGGGCGCGCTCTATCCCAAGGCAGACTGGGCCCCGCGCCCGATGCGGGCGAAGTCCACGCTGGAGGCGCTGGCCGCCAATGGCGAGGAAGCCTATGCCGCCGCCCTTGCGATCAATCGCCCCGATCTGCGCGCAGGGCTTTACAGCGACGCCATGCGCAGGGAATTGGCGGGCTACAGCGCGGAGCTTCCCTTCATTGAGACGATGCGCAATGCGCCCGCCCGCTCGGGGTTGGACCGGGCGCAATATGCCGATCTCAAATTCTGGCTACCGGGGGATATTCTCACCAAGGTGGACCGCACCAGCATGGCTGTCAGCCTGGAAGCGCGGGAACCTTTGCTCGATCACCGACTGGTGGAATTTGCCGCGTCGCTGCCCGACAGGATGCGAGTGCGCGGCAAACAGGGCAAATGGCTGATGAAGCAGACCATGCGGCGATATTTGCCGGACACGATCCTGTTTCGGCCCAAGCAGGGCTTCGTTACCCCCATTGCGCAATGGCTGCGCGGGCCGCTTGCCGGGGAGGCGAGGGCGATTGCCTCCTCCGCCGGGATTGCGCGGACAGGCTGGTTCAGCACGGGCCGTATCGCGCGATTGGCGGAAGAGCATATCTCCGGCCGGGCCGACCGTTCGCGCCTGCTGTGGCAGTTGCTGATGCTCGACAGGTCGCTGCGCCAGCTCGGCATTTCCGGCTGATCTGCAGCCCTTCCGGGCGCAACCATCGAAGGCGATTGGATATTCCTCTCCCGTTGGATGGAGGGAGATACGGATCATTGCGGATGAGTTTGGTAAACAAATCGTTTGCCAAGAGTCTCTCCCTTGACGTAGATTCTTCAATGACTTCTGCGCAGAACATAAGAAACCGGCAGAGCGGGGACGCGAAAGAGGGATCTATCTATGGATCGACTGGCGAGCAGTCTCGACAGGGGCGAAGTGGAATCTGATGGGGCCGAGCGCCCTGCTGTGGTCCTCGGTGAGGGCGAGGAATATCTCGTCACTGCCGGCGCAAGGCATCTGGCCATTCCTGAAGAACTGTTCCAGCTCAAGGAACTGGACGTCCTCTATGAGGATGCGCGCCAGACCCTCTGGACCTATATGCGCCCCGCGGGGCGGCCGAGCTTTTCTCCGGCCATGCTGGGGGATTTCATCAACTGGCAGCGCTTGATCGGGGACAGTTTCGGCCCGGGCAAAGTGCCGCTGCGCTTTCTCGTTCTGGCAAGTCGTGCGCCGGGAGTGTTCTGTTTCGGCGGCGATCTGGAGCTTTTCCAGAGGCTTATCCGGGAACGCGATCGCGCCGCGCTGGCCCAGTATGGCTACAAATGCGTGGAAATCCTGCAGCGCAACACGCAATGTCTTGATCTTCCGATGCTGACTATCGGCCTTGTCGAAGGGGCCGCGCTGGGCGGCGGTTTCGAGGCGCTTCTGTCGTTCGATTACATCATCGCAGAACGAGGCGCGACTTTCGGCCTGCCCGAGGTGATGTTCGGCCTGTTCCCTGGCATGGGCGCCCATGCCTATCTGTCGCGAAAGCTCGGCACGGCGATGGCGGACCGGCTGATCGTCTCCAACGAGACCTATACGGCCGAGCAGATGTACGATCTGGGGATCGTTCACAAACTGGCCGAACCGGGCGAAGGGTTGAAGGCCTGCCGGGACTTCATCGACAAGTCCGAACGGCGTCATGGCGGCCTGGTCAATGCCCGCAAGGCAATGAAACTCGCACAGCCGATCCGGCTTGAGGAAATGAAGCGGATCGTCGATCTGTGGGCCGATGCCGCGCTGCAATTGCGGGAGCAGGACCTCAAGGTGATGAGCCGTCTTGCCGCCGCCCAGACAAGGCTTTCACGCGCGGCTGCCTGATTGCAATCAGCTGGTCGCGCCGTGCCCTCTGGCAAGATAATCGGCGCTCTGCATTTCCATCAGGCGGCTGACGGTGCGCTCGAATTCGAAGCTGCCGTCTCCTGCCTTGTAGAGGTTCTCCGGCTCCGCCGCTGCGGCCGCGAGCAGGATCACATTGTGTTCGTAAAGGGCGTCGATCAGCGTCACGAAGCGCGCTGCTTCGTTGCGCTGATCCGGCCCCATCACGGGTATCCCGACCAGAATTACGGTGTGATAGGTTCTGGCGATGGCAAGGTAATCCGCCGCGCCGCGCGCTTCGCCGCATAGGCGCTTGAAGCTGAACACGCCGACGCCCTTCAGGCTCTTTGGCACGAACAGCTTGCGCCCGCCGCCGACATCCAGTTCCGCGCTGGGTACATGGGCGGCGTCTTCGGGCGCATAATCGGTCAGGCGGAAGAAGGCTTCGCGGACCTGGGCAGTCGCCTCTGGGCCAAGCGGAGTGTGCCAAGTCGCCATTCCGCCAAGCCGCTGGAGCCGGTAATCGACCGGGCCATTCAGGGCCAGTACGTCCATCTCGCTCTCGATCAGAGCAATGAAGGGCAGGAAATGCTCGCGATTGAGGCCATCCTTGTAGAGATCGGATGGCGCGCGGTTCGATGTTGTCACTACGGTGACGCCTTCATCCACCATCAGTGCCCGGAACAACCGGCTCATGATCATGGCGTCGGCGGAATTGTTCACCACCATTTCATCGAAGGCGAGCACTCGCAGGCCCTCGGCCAGTTTCGCGGCGACGGGCGGGATCGGGTCACCGCTCTCGCTCTGGCGCGCCTCGCGCAGCAGGCCATGCACTTCCAGCATGAAGGCGTGAAAGTGAACGCGGCGTTTTTCGGAGATAGCGAGCGTCTGGTGGAACAGGTCCATCAGCATGGATTTGCCGCGCCCGACGCCGCCCCACAGATAGACGCCGCGTGGGTTCCCGGCCTTCTTGCCGAGCAACCTGCCAAACAATCCCGGTTTGTGAGCGCCCTGTTCCAGTTCGCGCTGCAGGGCATCCAGCCGCATCGCCGCCGCTTGCTGCTCGGGATCGGGGCGCAATTCGCCGGCGGCCAGCAAAGCCTCGTACCGAACCAGCATTCCAGTCATTATTGGGCCAGTCATCAGCGGGCGTGGTTCTCGCGCGGCTGCATGGCCTCGAACTTGGGGAGATCCGGGTCGAACCGGTCCCAGGAGGGGGCATCCTTGAGGTAAATCACGCTTTGCGGCGAAATGGCGCTGGGATTATCCAGTGATCCGGCCTGCACCATGATGTGATCGCCCGGCAGATCGCCTGACGTATAGAGCCGCCCGGCGCAGGTTCCGCAGAAATGGCGCGTCACGCTGCCGCCGGTTTCGCCCACGTTGGTGTAGGTTGCAGGTGTGCCCTCAAGCTCCAGCTGGCTCTTGTGAATGCCCACGATGGTCGTGTGGCCGGTGCCGGTGGCCTTCTGGCAATCCTTGCAGCAGCATTGCGAGACGAACAGGCTGGGGCCGCTCAGCCTGTAGCGGATCGCTCCGCACAGGCAGCCGCCTTCCAGAACAGTACCGGCATCCACCATGGGATCAGCCGTGCCTTTCCGCCTGCATCTTCTTGATCTCGGCAATGGCGCGGGCAGGGCTGAGGCCCTTGGGGCAGGCATTGGCGCAGTTCATGATGGTGTGGCAACGATAGAGACGGAAGGGATCTTCCAACTCGTCCAGCCGCTCGCCAGTCATTTCGTCGCGGCTGTCAGCCAGCCAGCGATAGGCCTGCAGCAGAATGGCCGGGCCCAGGAACTTGTCCGAGTTCCACCAGTAGCTCGGGCAGGAAGTGGAGCAGCAGGCGCACAGGATGCACTCGTACAGCCCGTCCAGCTTCTCGCGCTGCTCGGGGCTCTGCAGCCGTTCCTTGCCCGAAGGCGTGGGGCTGACGGTCTGCAACCACGGGCGGATCGAGGCATATTGCGCGTAGAAATGGGTGAAATCGGGCACCAGATCCTTCACCACTTCCATATGAGGCAGCGGCGTGATGCGGATTTCGCCGGAAAGATCCTCAATCGCGGTGGTGCAGGCGAGGCCGTTCTTGCCGTTCATGTTCATCGCGCAGGATCCGCAGATCCCTTCGCGGCAGGAGCGGCGGAAGGTGAGGGTGGGGTCCACCTCGTTCTTGATCTTGAGCAGGGCGTCCAGCACCATCGGG
>MKUB01000159.1 GCA_001898545.1 Sphingomonadales bacterium 63-6
CGCCGCCCCAGCTTTAGAGGTTGGGGCCGGTCAGGCCTATTTCCAGATCGCCATTCTGCCCGAGCTTTGAACGATCCTGCCAGCGCAGTTCGTGATAGCCCAGCTCGCGCCCGTCATGGCCATGGATCGTGATCGGGGCAATCGGCTGCCAGTCGCGCGAATCGACCAGCACGGGATTCGACGCCTCCTGCATCGTATATTTCTCGCCCCATTGGCGCAGGGCCAGCATCGCGGGCAGCAGATCGATGCCCTTTTCCGTCAGCCGATATTCGATCTTGCGCCGGTCTTCCGGGCAAGGCTCGCGCTTCAGCACGCCGTGCTCAACCAGCTTGGCGAGACGGTTGGACAGGATGTTGCGGGCGATGCCCAGCTCGCTGAGGAATTCCTCGAAATGGCACAGCTTGTTGAACGCCGCGCGCAGAATCATGAACGACCATCGCTCGCCCATGACTTCCAGCGCTTGCGGCAGCCCGCATGCCGCCATGTCTGATAAAGGTTCGCGCAGACTTCCATCCCTTCCCGTCAGCCCAGCGCCTAATCGCCTGCACAAACGGCGAAGCGCAATATATTTCAAGTTGCAACTGGAAACCTATTTATATAGGTGGCGATTCGCAACTGGATATGAGCCGCCGAACCAATTGCTGGGCGGCTCGTTGAGAGGGGATTCTGCCATGATCCGTTTCGTTACTGCTGCACGGCGCTCCAAGGGCGCCATCACGCTTTCCGCTCTCGCTCTGGCGGGCACGCTGGCCGGGCTTGCTCCCGCGCCGGCCATTGCCGCGAGCGGCGCTTTCTATCGTGCAGAGCTTGCCTCCCCCCTCGCCGCCCCGCGCCGCGAAATCCTCAATGGCGTGATCTGGAGCTGCGCGGAATCGACCTGCACCGGCACCAAGGGCGGTTCGCGCGCCGAGCTGGAATGCGCCCGCCTTGCCCAGAAGGTCGGGCCTATCGCCGCCTTCACCAAGGGCGAGGATATGCTGGACCAGACCGGCCTGATGCGCTGCAACAAGTAAGCGGATAACCGCAGACGCGGTTCGATCCCGGCCTTCCTGCCCCCATCCCTCGGCCGGGATCAGAGGAGGGCTCCTGCGGTCATACGCGGGGGCCCTTCTTTCTGGGGCCATCCGTTCGGGGCTCAGCCGAGCAGGCCCAATGCCTTCAAGTCCGCTTCCAGTGTGGCGGCATCGGTGAAGAGGTGGCCATTCCAGCCGCAATCGCGCGCGCTGGCGATGTTGGCGGGATTATCGTCGATGAACAGCATCGCTTCGGGCGCATGGCCGAAGCGGCTTTCCGCCAGCCGGTAAATCGCCGGATCGGGCTTGGCGAGTTTCTCCGTACCTGAGACGACAATGTCGCGGAACAGGTCGAACACCGGGCGTTCCGGCCGGAACGTCCCCCAGAATTCGTGCCCGAAATTGGTGATCGCATAAAGCGGCACGCCCTGCGCGTGCAGCGCCTCCACCAGTTCGATCGAGCCTTCCACCGGGCCCGGCACGGTTTCGTTGAAGCGCGTGGCATAGGCATGGATATGCGCTTCGTAATCAGGGAACAGCGCGATCCGTTCCGGCACCATGTCCGCCAGTGCCCGGCCATGGTCATGTTCGAAATGCCATTCTTCCGTCACGACATTGCGCAGGAACCAGTCCAGTTCATCCTGATCCTCGATCAGCTTTTCGAACAGGTTGCGCAGATCCCACTGATAGAGAACCCGCCCCACATCGAAGACGACGGCGTCGATTTTTGCGGCAGTCTGGCTCATGAGTCACCTGGATCTAATGTTGGGCTGCCGGAGTCTGTGCCATCCCGCTCCCCCACCCGAAATGACACGCAGAAAACACGCATAAGAAAAGCCCCCGCTTTCGCAGGGGCCTCTCTTCAAATCCCGCCACGGCAAAGCCGCGGCGAGGCAGACATCAACCCTGGCGCGCCTTGAAGCGACGGTTGGTCTTGTTGATCACATAGGTCCGGCCACGGCGACGGATCACGCGGCAATCCCGGTGGCGGTCCTTGAGCGACTTGAGGCTGTTGCGAATCTTCATGGCTCTATCTCGTCTGCGGGATTACCCGCTGAAAATTGAAGCCGCGCCGTTACGGGTGATGGGTGCCCAAGTCAACCTTCGCCACGGATTTCGCTCAATTTCCGCTCCCAGGCGAGCGCATGGGCGACGATCTCGTCAAGATCGGCGTGCTGCGGCTGCCACGGAAGGGTCTGCCGGATCCGGCGATTGTCCGAAATCAGCGAATCGGGGTCGCCCGCGCGGCGGGGGCCCATGATTCGCTCGATCCGGCGATTCGTCACCCGGTCCACCGCATCGAGCACTTCGAGCACGGAGAAGCCCCGGCCATAGCCGCAATTCATGGTGAGCGACTGATCCGGATTGGCCATCAGTTCCTCCAGCGCCAGCACATGGGCTGCGGCGAGGTCCGACACATGAATATAGTCCCGCACGCCGGTGCCGTCGGACGTGTCGTAATCCGTGCCGAAGACCTGCACATTCGCGCGCTTGCCCAGCGCAGCCTCCACCGCGACCTTGATAAGGTGAGTGGCGCCCGCCGTGGACTGGCCGCTGCGCGCGGCGGGGTCGGCCCCGGCCACATTGAAATAGCGCAGCGCGCAATAGTTCAACGGATGGGCCCTGGCCGTGTCCGCCAGCATGATCTCCGTCATCAGCTTGGACATGCCATAGGGATTGATCGGCTGCTTGGGGCTATCCTCGTTCACTGGGGAGACTTCGGGAACGCCATAGGTCGCGGCGGTAGAGCTGAAGATGAAGTGCTTCACTCCACCCTTCACTGCCGATTCGATCAGGGCCCGGCTCTTGGCCGTGTTGTTGTGATAATATTTGAGCGGGTTCTCGACCGATTCGGGCACGATGATCGAGCCTGCGAAATGCATCACCGCGCCGATGCCCTGTTCCGGGATGATCCGCGCCATCAGCGCCCCATCCTCTATGTCGCCTTCATAGAAGGCCACGCCTTCCGGCACGGCAAAGCGGAAGCCGGTGGTGAGATTGTCGATCACCGTCACGTCCCAGCCCCCATCGAGCAGGGCAAGGACGACATGGCTGCCAATATAGCCGGCGCCGCCGGTCACGAGTACGGGAAGTCTGGTCATGAATCGGCTGCTACCATCGCTGGATGACCGTTTGGTCAATGATTTCGGAAAGAAGCGGTTCATAACCGGGCAATCCGTCAGAGCATAGGTGGAGCATGCCACTCAAGAATAGACCGGACCCTCGGATCGCCATGCCCCATTTCCCCACACGCTCTTCCGCCCTGCGCGGCGCCCTGGCAGCTCTCACTACTCTGGCGCTGTTCCCGGCGGTTCCTGCGCTGGCCGGACCATCCACCTGGGATGGCGGCTGGGGAGGCCGGGGCTGGGGGACCAATGACTGGGGCAGGCCTGCAAGCAGCTTCGACCGCCCTTATTCCCGCATATCGCAGCGGGGCGACCAGAAGAACAATGAAGGCGAAGTGGAAGTTACCCGCTTCGTGGTGGAAGGCGATGCCGCCAAGGCACTGGGTCACGGGCCGGTGAAGGTGGTGGTCCTCTCCAATGAAGGCAGTCAGCAACGGCCCGGCAGCCGCGCCTATGACGACATGCCCCCGCCCGATGCCCCTGCCGATGCCCCAGCCGATGACAGCGGCCCCTCCTATGGCCCGCCCCAGCCCTCCGCTTCCCCTGCACGGGGTGGGGGCGGGGACGAGCGCGAGAATGCCACTTTCGAGGCGGCCGTGATCGATCAGCTGGTGAAGGCCGGATATGAAACCCTGCCCGCCACCGAAGGCCAGGGGCAAGTGGTGGAACTGCGCATCACTCACGGCGTGGCGCAGCCCCCCGAAGCCCCGCGCAAGCCGGTGAGCGGTGAAATGGAAGTGGGCGTTTCCAATCGCGGCAATATGATGGGTCTGGGGATCAATATCGATCTGACCAAGCCGAAGAAGGCCCTGCTCTCCACCCGGCTGGAAGTGCGCATTCGCGATGCCGCCAGCGGCGCCGCGCTGTGGGAAGGCCGCGCCGACATCGCCACGCGCGACGGCAGCGACAAATGGACCGGACAGGCCATCGCCACCGAACTGGCCGAAGCCATGTTCCGCAAGTTCCCCGGCAAGAATGGCGAGAGCTTCACTCAGCGCTAGGGCCCGGCAAACCGCGCCTGTGCGCACCGCCCTTGCATCCTGGCCCCATTCCACCCAGAATCGCGGGGATCGCCCAGGGAGGGGCACGCAATGACCAGCAAGCGCATCGCCATCCTCACCGCAGCATCCGCCGCCCTGCTGGGCCTTGCGGGCTGCATGACGCCTGTGGGCCCCGTGGAAGTGACCCGCTTCCATCAGGCCGCCGCGCAATTGGGCCATGGCACCATCGCAGTGGAAGCCGCGCCGGGGCTCGACGCCAAATCGCTCGAACTGGCGAGCTATAACCAGGCCGTTGCCCGTGAACTGACGCGGCTAGGCTATCAGGTGGTGCCTGAAGGAACCGGCGCGCAGGTGGCCGTGGTGCGGCTGGACCGCGTCACGATCCAGCCCGACGGCGGGCGCAGCCCCGTCACCGTGGGCGGCGGCGCATCGACGGGCAGCTATGGCTCGGGCGTGGGGCTGGGCATCGGGATCGATCTTTCCGGCAAGCCCAAGGCGCAGGTGAACACCCGGCTGGGCGTGATGATCCGTGACCGGGCGAGCGACCGGACCCTGTGGGAAGGCCGCGCCAATTTCACGGTCAGCGCCAGTGCCCCGCTGGCCCAGACCACCCTCGGCGCGCCCCGCATGGCGGCGGCCCTGTTCAGCGATTTTCCCGGCAACAATGGCGAAACGGTAGAAGTGAAGTGAGTTCCAACCCCATTCGAATCGACGCGGCTTTCGATGCCGGCAATATCGAAGTGCTGGAGATTTCCGGCGCCACGGCCCGCCTCGCGATCCGCAAGGACCATGAGTCGGACTTCTTCCAGTGGTTCCACTTCCGCGTATCGGGCGCCGAAGGGCGCGAACTGGTGTTGAAGATCAACGGGCTGAATGCCTCGGCCTATCCCGATGGCTGGCCCGGCTATCGCGCCTGCGTTTCGGAAGACCGGGACTATTGGGGCCGCACCGACACCAGCTTTGACCGGGCGGAAGAAAACGGCACGCTGACCATCCGCTATACGCCCGAAGGCGGCACGGCCTGGTTCGCCTATTTCGCGCCCTATTCGATGGAGCGGCATCACGATCTGGTGGCGGAAACCGCCTGCTATGAAGGGGTGAGCCACCGCGTGCTGGGCACTTCGCTCGACGGGCAGCCGATCGACTGTCTGGAAATGGGCGAAGGCGAGACACAGGTGTGGCTCTATGCCCGCCAGCATCCGGGCGAGAGCATGGCCGAATGGTGGATGGAAGGCGCGCTGGAATGCCTGACCGATCCCGCCGATCCGGTCGGCCGCACCCTGCGCGCCAAATGCCGTCTGCATGTGGTGCCCAATGCCAATCCCGACGGATCGCGGCGCGGGCACCTGCGCACCAATGCGGCAGGCACTAACCTCAACCGTGAATGGGCCCAGCCCAGCGCGGAGAAGAGCCCCGAAGTGCTGGCCCTGCGCAATGCGATGGACGAAACCGGCGTGGACTTCGCCATGGATGTCCATGGGGACGAGGCGATTGCGGCGGTCTTCCTGGCCGGCTTCGAAGGCATCCCTTCCTGGACCGAGCAACAAGGCGCGGCCTATGCGCGCTATCGCTGCATCCTGGAGCGGCGCACGCCCGATTTCCAGACCGCCAAGGGCTATCCCGTCGCCCGGCCGGGGCAGGCCAATCTCACCATGTCCACCAACCAGCTCGCCGAGCGCTATGGCGCCTGTTCCATGACGCTGGAAATGCCGTTCAAGGACAATGACGACTTGCCCTGCTCCGAACAGGGCTGGAGCGCGGAACGTTCGAAGATTCTGGGCCGCGATTGCCTGGCGGCGCTGGTGGAGTGGTTGAAGGATTGATGTGAGCCCCCCCTTCTCGTAATTCCCACGAAAGTGGGAACCCAGCAGCAACCTGTGAACTGGGTTCCCGTTTTCACGGGAATGACGAAGGTTGGGTTGGGCAGGGTGCAAACACACCCCCACATCCGGCGGCGAGCCCGGATGTAACGCCGTGAGGAAACTCAAAGGAACCGCGCGGCCGGCAATGCGCCGGGGGCAGTACGGAAGGTTTATCTTGCGAATGGCCTTGGCGCCTGTTCCGCTGCGCGCCAAGGCTCGGCCCTGTCCGGAGCGGCTGGGAAGCGCGGGCGGGCTCGCA
>MKUB01000160.1 GCA_001898545.1 Sphingomonadales bacterium 63-6
CATTCCCGCGAAAGCGGGAACCCAGTTCAACGCTTGCAGCTAGGTTCCCGCGTTTGCGGGAATGACGAGAGGGGGCAGGCCAAGCGCTACATCTTCGCGCGCTTTACGCTCTTTGCGCGAACCGGAAAATCTCTGCGCCTCAGCGCCTCTGCGAGCGCAAAACCCTCCCGCTAAATCCCCGAAGCATCCAGCAGCAGCAGGCAGGGCTGCATAATCGCCGCCATGGTCTTCTGCCGATTGCCGCTGGCACCGCCATCGGCCTGCAGATGCTCGACCTCCGCCTTGTAGAGCGCCAGCACCTGTTCGCGGTTGAGCTTCAGCTCATCCATCAGCCGGGCGCTGGACTGGACGAAGAATTCCTTGCCGCGCTGTGCCAGCGGGGGGAAGGCCAAGGCGCTCTGCACACCGCGCGCCTGTTCGCCCGCGGTGATCGCAAAGGCGGCGGAGCAGCGCAGCATGGTCTTCTGTTCAAGGTCCAACTGCGGTTGCCCTATGGGCGCGCCGCCTGTCTGGGGGCCCGCCTGGGCAAGCGCGGGAGCGGCGAATAGCGCAAGCGCGCCGGCAAGGAGAATGCGGTTCATTCCCGCGCGCCTGCCATGGCGGGCCTTAACGCTCACTGCACCGCATCGGCGGCGCGGCGGGTCTGCTCGAAACTGTCGCGGCGGATCTTCTCGAAGGCGACGCGCTGTTCGAAACCGGCATCCTGCGGATAGTCCCGGTAATCGGCCAGGATTTCATCGAACAATTCCTCCAGCTCTTCCTTGTGATCGGGATGAGTGAAGATATTCGCCCGGTTCTCCCGCACGCCGTCCAGAATACGGGCACCTATGATGTCCGGCTCCATGCCGAATTCGTGCAGGCCCTCCAGCCGTTTCACAGCTTCGGAATCGACCGGCTTCATCGCGCCCTTGAGCGTATCGGGACGCACATCGTCGCTGGCGTAGATGTAGCTTTTCACCAAGCCGGGATGCACCACGGAAACGCCGATGCCATATTTGTACATCGAATGGCGCAGCGAATAGGACAGGCCGCGCACCGCGAATTTGGCTGTGTTGTAGATGCCCGGCGCACCGCCCGCGATGAAGCTGGCCATGCTGGCGGTGTTGACGATGTGGCCGCCCTTCACTTCACCCGAAAGAGCGCGCTCCTTCATGCGTGGGGCAAAGGTCATAACTCCGTTCACCACCCCGTGAAGATCGACGCCCAGCACCCAGTCCCAATCGTCATAGGAACTGTCCTCGATCGTCTGGAACAGATTGATGCCGGCATTGTTGAACAGCAGGCTGACCGGGCCGAATTCAGCCTCCACCCGGTCCGCCGCATCGCGGAAACCGTCGCGGCTGGAAACATCCAGCTGCACGCCCATCACCTCGCGATTGTCCAGCGTGGCCAGCGCCTTGTCGATGGCGTCCTGGCGAATATCGGCGATGGCGACCTTGCATCCTTCGTTCAGAAGATTGCGCACGATGCCGATACCCACGCCATTGGCGCCGCCGGTGACGAAGGCGGTGCGACCCGCGAAATCCTTCATCCTGTCAGTTCCTTTTCGCCGCAGCCTGCGCCGCCGCATCATAATGCCGGACCGGGTTTTCGGCGGGAGTCTCCCGCCCCGGAATGAGTTCGTTATAAATCTTGCGCCGCCTGAACAGCCACTGACCGTTCACGCGGACAAGCTCGTCCTCATAAGTGCCGAAGCTCTGGATCTCGGGTGTGCGGCCGGGGCCGCCGTCGGTCATTTCCCACCAGAAGGCTGTGGTCCACGCCTCGTCTCCTTCCACCCGGATTACGATGTGGTCGAGCACATGGCGCAGCAAGGCAGGGCTGCCATCCTCGCGCTTGAACAGATCGCCCACCGCGTCGCGGAACTTTTCCGCGCCACGGCGGATCTCTTCCCGCCCGGTCAGCGTGGCCATGGCATAATCCAGCACGCCATCCTCGGTGAAGCAGGCGGCATAGGCTTCGGTATCGTGCCAATCCATCGCGAAGAGATAGCGGCCCATCAAATCCTTGATCTCGGCCCGGTCGCGGGCAAGCTGTGCCGGATCGCTCATGCCCGCGCCCTTTGTGCCCGCTCGTCCAGCAGGCGCACCGGATTAACCTCGCCCGTGCCCCGCCCTTCGAGAAATTCGTTGAGGATGCGGCGTTTGCTGAACAGCCAGCGGCCATCCTGCTTCACCAGTTCATCCTCATAAGTGCCGAAAGTGCCTGGCTTGGGCTTTCCGCCCGGCCCGTCATTCGCCATTTCCCACCAGAAGGCGACGGCGAAGGCACGGTCACCCTCGATCCGGATCACCGTCTGCGAAATGATGTGGCGCAGGATGGCCGGATTGCCGTCCGCATCCTTGTAGAACTGGCCGATCGATTGCTTGAAGGCGCGCACGCTTTCGCTGATGGCCTGCCGCCCCTTGGCGGTGCCGCGCACGAATTCCAGCTCGCCATCCTCGGTGAACATGTCGAGATAGGCTTCGTAATCGCCCCAATCCATGGCGAAGAGATAGCGGGCCATCAGGTCTTCGATCGCCGCGCGGTCCTCTGCGTAACCCGCCTGCATCACTGCGCCGCTCATAGCTGCGACACTCGCTGAGAATCCTTGCCTGCAGTGGCTTGCATGATGCACTCTCCCTATGGTTACCGGGGGCTTCCTGGCCTCACGGACAATGTCAATTTTCGCTTCGTCTTTTTGTATTCACCACTTACAAATTGGCCAAGCACATTCCGCGAGTCTCCACCAAGAGAGACATCGAAGGAGGGGAACAGGCAATGGCGATTGCGCCGAATGCACAGGAATTGACTGCGGAAGCTCAGGCCGGCAGCACTTCAAGCCAGCCCTGGCCTTCGGAAAAAGCGGGATATTTCGCGCTTTTCGCCATTATTTTCACCACCTTCGTCACTTTCCTGGATCAGACCGCCTTTGGCCTGCTGGCCGAAAAGATGAAGGTCAGCTTCGGCATTACCGACTTCACGCTCGGCCTGTTGCTCGGCCCGGTGACGGTGGTGGCCTATGTCGTCGTGGGCATTCCGCTGGCACGGCTGGTGGACATCTATCCGCGCAAATACGTGCTTTCAGCCGGCATCGCCGCGCTGGGCGGGATCATGGCGCTGGGCGGACTGGCGCAAAGCCTGTGGCAGCTGATCTTCACGCGCCTGTTCGTGGGCGCCAGTTCATCGGCCAACGGGCCCGGTTCCTATTCCATGCTGGCGGATTATTTCCGCCCCTTGCGCATTCCGCTGGTCTTCGCGCTGCTGCAGCTGGGCTTCATTCTGGGCCAGTCGCTGGGCAATATACTGGGCGGGCGCCTGATCGCCTGGACCGAATCCTTCGGCGAAACCGTGAGCTTCCTGGGCATCACCATTTTCAGCTGGCAGATCGTGCTGCTGATGGTGGGCGCGCCGGGGCTGATCGCCGCCGTGCTGTTCCTGCTGGTCAAGGAACCGCCGCGCCGCAGCCCGCCCGAAGCGCGCAAACTGGTTGATCCGGGCGCCTCTTTCGGGCGCAAGTTCATGGCCTTCATGGGGCTGGATGCCGCCATTGCCATCTGGCAGCGCAAAGCGGTGTTCCTGCCTTTGTTCCTGGCGCTGGCCATGTCCGCCATTGAAAGCCAGGGCCTGCCGCAGTTCCGCACCCCCTTCATGGTGCGCACCTATGGCTGGGACGAGGCGCAGATCGGCGGCGTGCTGGGCACGATGCTGCTGGTGGCGATGCTGGCCGGTATCTTCGTGGGGGGCCTGTTCGTCTCGTGGATGGGCAAGCGCTACAAGGATGCGAATATCCGTGCGACGGCGATCATCTTCGGCTGCACCACGGTGGTCACCATCGCCATGCCGCTGATGCCCACCGGGGAAGGCGCGCTGATCTGCATGGCGCTGGCTTCGTTCTTCGGGCTGGCGGGTGCCCCGGCGCAGAATGCGGCGATCCAGCGGATCGTGCCGAATGAAATGCGCGGCCAGGTGACGGCGCTCTATCTGTTCATGTTCACTTTCTTCGGCGCCATGGGCCCGATGGTGATCGGCGGCGTCAGCACCTTCATCGTGGGGGACGAGCAGCAGATCTGGGAAGCCATCCTGATCACCGCCTGCCTGTTCCTGCCGCTGGCGACCTTCTTGATGTGGCGCGGCATCCGCCCATATCGGGAAGAAGTGGCGCGGCTGGAGGCTGAGGGCAAGTAAGCCGCCATACGGAACACACCATACGGAACACAGGGCAACAGGACGGGGGCAGAACGTCCGCTGCAGCTTGGCGTTGACAGGTCAACGCCACTGCGCAATTTGTAAGTAAAGCTTACTATTTCGGGAGAGTACCTCATGTCCGATGACCGGGTTGCCGCGCTTGAAGCGAAGCTGGCAGAACTCGAACAGCGCCTGACCGTCCGCGAGGACGAGCTGGACGTGAAGAAGCTGCAATATCTCTATGGCTATCTGATCGACAAATGCATGTACGATCAGGTGATCGACCTCTTCGCCGACGATGGCGAAGTGCGGTTCTTCGGCGGCGTGTACAAGGGCAAGGCCGGTGTGGCCCGCCTCTATATCGACCGTTTCCGCAAGCGCTTCACCCACAATAACAACGGCCCGGTGGACGGCTTCCTGCTGGACCATCCGCAAATCCAGACGATCATCGACATCGATGCCGACGGCAAGACCGCTCGCCTGCGCGGCCGCAGCACGATGCAGGCCGGACGCCACAAGGATTATGCCGACCCTGAAAAGGGCCTGGGCGTGCGCCAGTGGTGGGAAGGCGGCCTCTATGAGAACACCTATACCAAGGGTGCCGACGGCAAGTGGCGCATTCAGGTGCTGAACTACTTCCCGCACTGGCACGCCGATTTCGACAAGGGCTGGGCCTATACCGATGCGGAATATGTCCCCTTCCCCAAGACGCTCTATCCCGAAGACCCGGCGGGGCCGGACGAGCTGATCGAGGATCACTGGCTGTGGCCCACCCACAAGCTGCTGCCGTTCCACATGAAGCACCCGATCACGGGCGAGGAAATGGTTGCCAGCCGCTGGGAAGGCGATGCCAAGCGCGATGCGGAACGCGCCGCCAAGAAGGCCGAAGCCGCCAATTGATTTTCTGCGAAAGGGGCAGCCTTTGCAGGTTGCCCCTTTCGCATTTGTCCCAGCCCGCTGGTGCGCGCTTTTTCGCTTGCAAGTCAGGCGCAATGGATCAACCGCGCAGCCATATCCTTCCGGGCGCATGGAGTTGCTTGAAATGAGTGCTTATCCCTCCCTCCATATGGTCATCGACGGCGAGAAGGTTTCCGGCGGCGCGCGCCGCACCTTCCCCGTGGTCAATCCCGTAACCGGCGAAACGCTGGGCGAATTGCCGCTGGCCGATCCCGCCGATCTTGACCGCGCGCTGGAAACGGCCGAGCGCGGCTTCCAGATCTGGCGCAAGGCCTCTGCCGCGCAGCGCGCCGCCGTGCTGAACGGTGCGGCTCGCCTGATGGCCGAACGGCAGGAGGAAATCGCCCGCATCGCCACGATGGAACAGGGCAAGCCGCTGGCCGAAAGCCGCATCGAAGTGATGATGAATGTCGGCCTGTTCCATTTCTATGCCGGCGAATGCCAGCGCATTTATGGACGCGAACTCGTCCGCCCGGACGGTTTCCGCTCGGTCGTGCGGCACGAGCCGGTCGGCCCCGTGGCCGCCTTTGCGCCGTGGAACTTCCCCATCGGCAATCCGGGCCGCAAGCTGGGCGCGCCTATCGCGGCGGGCTGTTCGGTCATCATGAAGTCGGCCGAGGAAACCCCGGCTTCCGCCCTCGCCGTGCTGCAGTGCCTCTACGATGCGGGCCTGCCCAAGGAAGTGGCGCAGGCCGTGTTCGGCGTGCCGGATGAAGTGAGCCGCCATCTGCTGGGCAGCCCCATCATCCGCAAGCTCAGCTTCACCGGCTCCACCGTGATCGGCAAGCACCTGCTGAAGCTCTCGGCTGAGAACATGCTGCGCACCACCATGGAACTGGGCGGCCACGGCCCGGTGCTGGTGTTCGGCGATTCCGACATCGACAAGGTTCTGGAAACCGCCGTTGGCGGCAAATACCGCAATTGCGGCCAGGTCTGCGTTTCACCCACACGCTTCATCGTGGAAGAGAATGTGTTCGAGAAGTTCCGTGACGGCTTCATCGAACGCGCCAAGGCGATCAAGGTGGGTGACGGCCTTCAGGACGGCACGCAGATGGGCCCCATGGCCAATGCCCGCCGCCCCGAAGCGATGGACCGCCTGATCGGCCAGGCGAAGGACAAGGGCGCCAAGCTCGGCACCGGCGGCGAGCGGATCGGCAATCAGGGCTTCTTCTATACGCCCTCCGTCCTCTCCGAAATCCCGCTGGATGCGGACATCATGAACGAGGAACCCTTCGGCCCCGTCGCCCTGATCAACCCGTTCCGGGGCGAGGAAGAGATGATCGCGGAAGCGAACCGCCTGCCCTTCGGCCTTGCCGCCTATGCCTGGACGAGCGACGCCAAGCGCCAGCAGCGCCTTGCCCGCGAGATCGAATCCGGCATGATCGGCATCAACAGCCATATGATCGGCGGTGCGGACGCGCCGTTCGGCGGCGTGAAGTGGTCGGGCCACGGCAGCGAAGACGGCCCCGAGGGCGTGCTGGCCTGCATGGTAGTGAAGGCAGTGCACGAAGGATAAGCGCACGCCCACAGCAAGGGAGAGGACGGAACATGGATGACAAGACACTTCCGCCGGGCAGTCTGGATCAGGCTGTCCGCGCGATGGAAGCGGCATTAGGTTCCGAAAATGTCCTGACCCAGCCGGCCGCCATGGCCGATTACGGCGATCCCTTCGCCCCGCCGGGCGAATGGTATCGCCCGGGGGCGGTGCTGCTGCCCGGCAGTGTGGAAGAAGTGCAGGCGGTGCTGCGCATCGCCAATGAACATGGCACTCCGGTCTGGACCAGCAGCCAGGGCCGCAACAAGGGCTATGGCGGCGGCGCACCCCGCGTTTCGGGCAGCTTCGCCCTGTCGCTGCGGCGCATGAACCGCGTGCTGGAAGTGGACGAGGAAAACTGCATGGCGCTGGTCGAACCCGGCGTCCGCTTCTTCGACCTATACGATCACCTGCGCGCCAGCGGCTCCAAGCTGTGGATGTCCGTCCCCGATCTGGGTGGCGGCAGCGTGATCGGCAACGCACTTGAACACGGGGTAGGTTACACCCCCATTGGCGATCATTTCGGCCAGCATTGCGGCATGGAAGTGGTGCTGCCCAATGGCGACATCCTGCGCACCGGCATGGGCGGCATGTCCAATCCGCACAACTGGCTGGTCTATCCCCACAGTGCGGGCCCCAGCTGGGACGGCATCTTCACCCAGTCCAATTACGGCATCGTCACCAAGATGGGCGTTGCCCTGATGCATGCCCCGGAAGTCTATGCGCCGGGCTGGTTCATGCTCGACAATGAAGAGCATTACGGCACCTTCCTGGAAGTGCTGCGCCCCTTGATGATCGACGGCACGATTTCCAACCAGCCGATGATCATCAACGCCGTCTGTGCCGCCAGCGCATTCTGGGGGCGCGAGGAATGGTACACCGGCAATGATCCCATTCCCGAAGAAGTGATCGACCGGATCGCGGGCACGCCGGGCTTCGGCCGCTGGGTGATGCGCTTTGCCGTGATGGGGGACGAGCCCGTGGTGCGGCACAACCGCGCCAAGATCGAGGCCGCCTTTGCCACGATCCCGGGCGCCAGCGTGATGTTCGAGGAATTCGACGGTCGCAACCTGCCCGAATTCGAGAATCCGCATCACCGCGTCCAGGCCGGCATTCCGTCCATGGCGCTGGATCGCATGACCCGCTGGTATGGCGGCGAGGATGGCGGCCATATCGGTTTTTCCTGCGCCATGCCGATCGCGGGCAAGGATGGCTGCGCCATTCGCGATCTGACGCGGGGCGTGTTGAACGAACGCGGGCTGGATTATTCGGCGGCAATCATCGTCGGGCGCCGCAGCATGATCCATGTCGCGCTGGTGGTGTTCGACACGACCGATGAAGAACAGACCCGCAGCGCCTATGCCGCCACCAAGGCCATGCTCGAGCCAGCCGCCCGGCTCGGCTATGGCGAATATCGCAGCCATGTGGACTTCATGGATGAAGTTGCCGCGCTCTACGATTTCAACAACAACGCCCAGCAGCGTTTCGCCCAGAAGATCAAGGATTGCCTCGATCCCAACGGCATACTCTCGCCGGGCAAGCAGGGCATCTGGCCCACCTCCTATCGCAACAAGGACTGACTGTGACACACGAACTCAAGACCGGAGGTGACCGCGGTTACCTGCGCATCGCCACTGAAGAAGCCTTCGCCACCCAGGAACAATTCGACGCCATCATGCGGCTGGTGAAGGAAGGCCGCGCCGATGAAGGCACGATGTCGCTGTGGGGCTTCTACGGCACCAGCGCCTCGGAACGCACCACCTTCATACGCGAGCGTCTGCTCGACATCGGCGAGCTGCGCATCCAGGCTATGGACGATACCGGCATCGACAAGGCCGTGCTGGCGCTGACCAGCCCCGGCGTCCAGTCGCTGTTCGACGCGGAAGAGGCCAAGGGCATTGCCCGGCGTTCCAACGACATCCTGAAAGATGCCTGCGAGAAATATCCCGACCGCTTCTATGGCATGATCGCCATTGCCCCGCAGGACCCGGAATGGTCCGCCGAGGAACTGAAGCGCGGCAAGGAAGAACTGGGCTTCCACGGCGTGCAGGTGAACAGCCATACCCATGGCCATTATCTGGACGAGGAACAGTTCGACCCGATCCTGCGCGCCTGCGCCGATCTGGACCTGCCGCTCTATATCCACCCGCAGGGCCCGCCGGACGGCATGATCGGCACCATGGTGGAAGCCGGGCTGGACGGGGCCGTGTTCGGCTTCGGCATGGAAACCAGCTTCCACGGGTTGCGCATGATGACCACGGGCGTGTTCGACCGCTATCCCGGCCTGCAGATGATGCTGGGCCATGGCTGCGAGGCGATCCCCTATTGGATCTATCGCCACAATTACATGCATCAAGCCGGTGTCCGCTCGAAGCGCTATCCGCGCCTGCAGCCGCTGCAGCACGATCTGTTCCACTATCTGCGCAACAATGTGCTGGCCACCAACAGCGGCATGCCCTTCGGCCCCGCCATCAAGCTCCTGATCGAGGTGATGGGCGAAGACCGCGTGATGTATGCGATGGATTATCCCTACGAATATGTCGCCGACGAAGTGCGCTGGATGGACGATCTGGACATCACGCCGGAACAGAAGAAGAAGTTCTTCCAGACCAATGCGGAGCGCTGGTTCAAGCTCTGATCAATATACGGGCGCGCGGGCGATTGCCGCCTGCGCGCCCGCATGCTTCAAGGACGCGCAAAGAAAGCGGCCACAGGGGAGAGAGACATGACCATCTATGCGATTTGCGGAGCCTCCGGCCAGCTCGGCCATCTGGTGCTCGATGCCCTGTTGCGCAAAGTGCCCGCCGCCAATGTCGTCGCCCTGGCGCGCGATCCCGCCAAGCTGGCCGATTATGCGGCCAAGGGCGTGGAAGTGCGCGCGGCCGATTACGATGCGCCCGAAACGCTCGCCCCCGCTCTTGCCGGGGTGGACCGGCTGCTGCTGATTTCCGGCAGCGCCATCGGGCAGCGCCCGCGCCAGCATCAGGCCGTGATCGACGCCGCCAAGCAGGCAGGCGTGGGCTACATGGCGTATACTTCCATCCTCCATGCCGATCGTTCGCCGATCAAGCTGGGCGAGGAACACCGCCAGACGGAGGCCGCGCTGGCCGCCAGCGGCCTGTCCTACGATGTGCTGCGCAATGGCTGGTACAACGAGAATTACACCTTCTCGCTTCCCGCCCAGATCGAGGCCGGCGTGATTACCGGCGCGCAGGGCGATGGCCGGATCAACTCCGCCTCCCGCAAGGATCTGGCCGAAGGCGCCGCCGCCGTGCTGCTGGATGGCAAGGGCGGCGATATTTACGAACTGGCCGGTGACAAGGGCTGGACTCTGGCCGAATTCGCGAAGGAGCTTTCCCGCCAGTCGGGCAAGCCGGTCACCTATGTGAATATGGGCGAGGAGGAATATGCCCAGTCGCTGATCGCGGCGGGCTTCCCCGAATATGCCGCGCGGGTGATCGCCAATTCGGCCTACAGCACTAGCCTGGGCGCGCTGGAGGAAACCGGCGGCACGCTCGGCAAGCTGATCGGGCGCCCGACCACACCGATTGCGGAAACGATTGCGGAGGCACTGCGTTAAGCCCGTTCAGGCATGAGTATACTCGCCCCCGACCCCGCATCCGGCTGGGGCGGAGAGTGCGGGGGAGGAGAACAGATGGCGAGCAGCACAGCCGATAAGGGCGTGAGCGAAGGTGCGAAAGTCAGCCGCGCGGGCTGGTATGCGCTCACCATGGTATCGGCCGCACAGGCGATGAGCCTGCTGGACCGGCAAATCCTATCCATCCTGGCCCCGCATATCCGCGAGGATCTGCAGATCGGCGATGCCGAACTGGGCCTGCTCTACGGCACGCTCTTCGCGCTGTTCTATGCTCTCTTCTCGCTCCCGCTCGGCCGTCTGGTCGATGGCTGGGTGCGCACCAAGCTGTTGGCCCTGTGCCTTGCCGCATGGTCGATCTCCGCTGGCCTGGCTGCCTTTGCCAGCGGCTTCACCCTGCTCGCCATTTCCCGCCTGGGCGTTGGCATTGGGGAGGCTGCGACACAGCCTGCCGCCAATTCCATCATCTTCGACGAATTTCCACGCCGCCTGCGCGGCACGGCCATGGCGGCGCTGGGCATTGCCGTGGCGCTGGGGCTGGGCCTCTCCATGACTTTGGGCGGCGTGGTCGCCCAATGGTGGGACACTGCCTTCCCCGATGGCGGGCCGGGCGGCTTTTCCGGCTGGCAAGCCGCCTTCCTGATCGCCGCTTTGCCCGGCCTCCCCCTCGCCTGGCTGATCTGGCGCATGCGTGAGCCGGTGCGCGGCGGGATGGACGGCATTGCCGCCCCGGAAGATCCCACGCCTTTCAAATCCAGCGCGGGCGTGCTGGCGGCAGTCACGCCGGGCACCAACTGGTTCTATCTCTGGCACCGCAAGGCGGGTGCCCGGCAATGGACGATCAACATCGCCAGCCTTGCCCTGATCCTGCTGGGCTGCATCGGCATGACCCGGCTGACGCAGGGCTTCAGCCCCCGGCCTGCCGTGGAGGCACTCGGCCTCTCGATCGATCCGCATGTGATGCAATGGTTCGTCGTCGGCTTCGGCGCCTTCGTGATCGTGAACCTGTTTCAGAGCTTCAAGCTGACCGACAAGCCCGCCTATAATGTGATCCTGTCCCCCTCGCTGATGCTGCTGATGGTGGTGGGGGGCCTCCAGACCTCGATCAATTACGGCGTGATGGGCTTCACCCCTTCCTTCCTGATCCGCGAATTCGGCCTTTCGCCTGCGGCCACGGGTCTGCAGTTCGGCCTGCTTTCCGCCGCACTGGGGATGATCGGCCCGATCCTGGCCGGGCCCCTGTCGGACTGGCTGACGCGCCGCATGGGCGGGCGTGGCCGGGTGCTACTGACCCTTGCCGCGCTGGGCATTTCGCCTTTCTTCGGCATCTGGACCTTCAGCGCCCCGGATGCGACCAGCTTCTACCTGCGCTTCACCGTTTACAGCCTGATCCTGACCCTGTGGCTGCCGCCGATCTATTCGCTGATGTACGATCTGGTTCTGCCGCGCATGCGGGGCATCACCAGTTCGGTCTATATCATCGTTTCCACTCTGCTGGGCCTGGGGATGGGCCCCTATTTCGTCGGCATCGTGAGCGACCGTAATGGCGGGGACCTTGGCCAGGCGATCATCTCGGTCAACGTGGTGGCCCCGGCTATCGTGCTGATATTGCTGTTCGTGCTGTTCAGGGTGAACCGTGACGAATCAACCATGCTGGCGCGGGCGCGCGCCGGCGGAGAACCTGTGTAAGATCATGACCAACGAAATTGTCACCGTCCGCGAAGCCGCCTTCCGTATCTTCCAATATTTCGGCGTGGATCGCCTGTTCGGCAATCCCGGCAGCACCGAACTGCCCATGCTGAAGGCCATGCCCTTCCCCTATGTCATGGGCCTGAACGAGGCTGTGGTGATGGGCATGGCGGATGGCTACGCCCGCGCCACGGGCAAGCCTTCACTGGTCAATTTGCACAGCTCCGCCGGGACGGGCCATTCGCTGGGCAATCTGTTTACCGCTTACAAGAACAACACGCCCATCGTGGTCACCGCCGGGCAACAGGCGCGCAGCATCCTGCCGCATGACCCCTTCCTGTTCGCGGAACGGGCGACGGAATTCCCGCGTCCCTATGTGAAGTTCTCGGTGGAGCCCGCACGGGCGCAGGACGTGCCGCTGGCGCTGATCCGCGCCTTCATCAGTGCGCTGACCCCGCCGATGGGGCCGGTATTCGTCTCCATCCCCGTGGATGACTGGGACCGTGAATGCGAAATGCCGCTGCTGCCCGAAGTAGCGCTGACCCGTACCCCCGATGGCGACGGGCTGGAGCGGATTGCGAAGATGCTCGACGCGGCCAGCCGCCCTGCTCTGGTGCTGGGCACCGGCGTTGCCAATTGCGGCGGATGGGAAGATGCCATCGAACTCGCTGAGAGGATTGGCGCCAGCGTATGGGCCGCCCCCTATGCTGCGCGGGAGACTTTCCCTGAAACCCACCCGCAATTCGCCGGTTTCCTCCCTGCCTGGCGGGACCAGATCCAGACCCTGCTCGATCCCTTCGACGCGGTGCTGGTCGCAGGCGCGCCGGTGTTCACCTATCATGTGGAGGGCAGCGGGCCGCACTGGCCGCGCCATGCCCAGCTTGCCGCATTGAGCGACGATCCCAATCATCTGGCCGCCCTGCCCGGCGGTTTCGGCGTTCTGGGCGATGTCGGCGCGGGGCTGGCAATCATCTCCGAATTCGCGAAGGAACGGGCATTCAGCGGCTCCAGCCATCAGCTGAAAAACCCCGAGCCTGCCATGAACGCGCCCTATGTGCTGAAACGCGTGGCCGAATTGCGCCCCGAACAGGCCGTGATCGTGGAAGAGGCGCCGACCGCGCGCGGGCCGGAGCATGACGTGCTGCCCATCACGCGCGAAGGCGGCTTCTATACCTGCGCCAGCGGGGGCCTCGGCTATTCGCTGCCCGCCTCCATCGGCATCGCCCTGGGTCAGCCCGACAAGGTGATCGCCATCCTGGGTGACGGCAGCGCGATGTACACGATCCAGGGGCTATTTGCTGCGAAGCTGGAAGCGGCCAATGTCAGCTTCGTGATCCTGAACAATGCGGCCTATGCGGCGCTGACCGGTTTTTCGGGCGAGTTCGGCATGAACCATGTGCCGGGCTGCGACCTGAGCGGACTGGACTTCACCCTGCTGGCCGAGGGTCATGGCGTTCCCGCCCGCCGGGTGGATGCGCTGGGCGAACTGGACGCCGCGCTGGAATGGAGCTTTGCCCAGACCGGCCCTTCGCTGCTGGATATCAGGATCGCCTGATTAATTGCCTGCCAGGGCCGCGGCTTCCGTCCGCCGTTTGGCGCGCGAGCCGGTTATGGCCTCGCCAACGGTATTCCGCTCGTGGCAGGCATATTCGAAGATCGTATAGCTCTCGTCGCGGGTCCATTGCAGATCGGCCGTCCATGGGGCGGTGAAAACGGCGGGATCGTCATAGGTCATGCGATAGGCAATCGTGTCGTGCCCGGTCCTCGTCAGCCGCTCGGTCACCTTGGCCTCCGGGCCCACGGGAAGGGTGGCGTTCTCCCGGCCGGGGATGGGGCCCGCGGCGCGTTTTGCCAGATCGGTGGTGACGCTGTCGCCGCTGACGATATTGGTCGTCTCGATCACCAGAGTGTCCCCTTCCCAATGCCCCCGGCTGTTGCCGTGCCATGCGCGTATCTGCGCGGGCCATGGCTCCTTGCCGCCAAGCGGGATCACTCGTGTGCCGAAGGTTTCGAGCTGCAGCACGACATAACCGGGCGACTGGAACACGCGGATGCCGTTATTATAGGGCTGCGGCAGCATCACGGCGGGAAAGCCGCGCGTGATACAGCGTTCGAAGGGATCGAGATCGCTGATCCAGTCCACCACATCCACTGACCGCCAGGTGGACCGGCCCTTGGCATAAAGCTCTGCCGCCTGCGGAGTGAGCGGCGGCAACCGCCCATTTGCGGGGCTGACAATCAGGGAGCTCCGTCTGCCGAACGGCGTCGCCCGCAGCCAGTCGGCAAGGCCCATTGTGCCGCCGCCCTTGAGGTCCACCGTATAGGCCGCATCGGATTCTTCCGCCTCGCGCAGCCGCTCGGCGAATTCCTTGTCGGTCAGTTCGGCGCGGGTTCCCAATTCCGCCGGACGCTCCAGCCGGATACGGGCGTCATTGATGTTCTGGAGCGGCCAGGTCCCGCGAAAATCGGGATCGCCCCATGGGGTCTTTGGCAGAGCGGAACCCGGTGCCTCCAATGAAGCGACGGTGGGGTCGACCGGGGCCGAATGCGCTTCGGCCCGGTCACAGACCGCAGCGAATGCCAATGCTGCGCAGCAAACAGGGATCAAGCGCAATATTCGGCGTGGCTGCATCATTGGAATATCCCCGCACACAGCTGGGCCATGTGTGTGCAAATGCTATCCCGGAGACGCGCCTTCAACCAGCTAAAACAGCGCGCGCGGCGGCCAATAGCGCTTCCCCAATCGTCACCCTGAGCTTGGTTCAGGACCCATTCCTCCTGATCGAGCTGCTGCTTGTGGGGAAAGATGGATGCTGAACCAAGTTCAGCATGACGAACTTGGATGAAGGCGGATGGCGGGAGTTCGCCACATCGCGTGTTTGCAAGACGTGAATCGCCAAAGAAAAAGCGCGCCCCCCAGCATGGGAGGCGCGCCTTTTCGTAATGGCCATTGGCCTGGTGGTTTAGCGCAGGCGCACGGGGATGAAATCCTGTGGACGGCGCAGCGGCTTGACCTGCAGCAGCACCGCATCGCGGCCTGCATCCTTGGCGGCCTTTACTGCGGCTTGCAGTTCCGCCACCGAGGCAATCGGGCTGTTATTGACGCCCAGCACCACATCGCCGCGCTGCAGCTTGCGGCCCGCATCGGCGTTGGAATCCACGGCATCGATCACGGCGCCCTTGGTACCGCTCGGCAGGCCGAGCTGGCCCGCGATCTGCGGGGTCAGTTCGATGGCGCGCACGCCCAGCGATTTTTCCAGAACGCCTTCTGCCTGCTCCGGCGCCGGCTTGTTCGCCTGGGGGTTGCCTTCCGGATCGAACACACGGCCAGCCAGTTCTTCCTCGCTCGGGCGCTTGCCGACCGTGGCGGTCAGGTTCAGCTTCTGGCCCTTGCGCAGCACATCCAGCTGGATGCGCGTGCCCGGCGCGATATTGGCGACGAGGTAAGACAAGGTCTGGTCCGGCGTCACATCCTGGCCATTGACCTTGAGGACGATGTCGCCTGCCTGCAGCCCGGCCTTGTCGGCAGGCTCGCCCGCTTCGACCGACTGGATGAATTCGCCGCGATTGCTGGGGATGCCCAAAGATGCGGCAATATCCTCGTCCACCGGACGGATGCGGACACCCAGATAGCCGCGTTCGATCGCCTGGCCCTTCATCAGCTTCTGCACGATGGGCTCGGCGATTTCGGCGGGGATCGAGAAGCCGATGCCCACGCTGCCGCCCGAAGGCGAGAAGATGGCGTTGTTGATGCCGATCACCTGGCCCTGCATGTCGAACAGCGGGCCGCCCGAATTGCCCCGGTTGATCGAGGTGTCGGTCTGGATGTAGCGGTCATAGGCGCCGCCGGTGCCGGTGTTGCGATAGACGGCGGAGATGATGCCCGCCGTAACCGTGCCGCCAAGGCCGAAGGGCTGGCCAATCGCGATCACCCAGTCACCCACGCGGGATTTACGGGAATCGCCGAATTCCACGAAGGGGAACGCCTTGGCGCGTTCGATCTTCAGCACGGCAAGGTCGGATGCCGCGTCATTGCCCACCAGCGTGGCGGGATATTCGGTGCCGTCGGTCAGGGTGACGGTGATCTGTTCCACCTTGCCCTGCCCATCGGCAGTGATGACGTGGTTGTTGGTGACCACATAGCCATCCGCCGAGATCAGGAAACCCGAACCGAGCGACTGCGCCTCGCGCGTTTGCGGCACACCGCCACCGCGCGGGGTAAGGCCGCCGAACAGATCGCCGAAGGGAGTGCCGGCAAAGGGGCTGGCGTTCACAGTGATGCGCTGGCGGGTAGAAATATTGACCACCGCAGGCTGCAATTGTTCGGTCAGATCGGCAAAGCTGGCCGGGGCGCCTGCCCGCGGCACAACATGCTGCATCCGGCTTTCGTCATTCTGGGCGACCTGCGCGCCAGCGGGATGACCGGTGATAAGAGAAATGGCCGCGCCGCCAATCAGCAGCGCCGATGAAAATCCATAAGCGTAACGCACGGGCTTCACGTCCTTTGTTCCTCTCGTGTAGGCGCGCCTCGCGGCGCTGGCTCGGACCGTGGCATTCTCATGCGCCTGTGGCCTGAACTGAAATTGAATGACATTCGTAGTCGGCCGGGAAGCCGCGCCAAAAGCGGGTTTTAGCGGCGGCCCCGGAACTGACGGAGATATTCATTATCGGGCGAAAGAATGATCGAGCTTTCCGACTCGGTGGAGCCGAAGGTCGTGTCATAGCTCTGCATCGCGCGATAGAAGTCGTAGAAATCCGGATCCTTGCCGAAGCTCTGGGCATAGATCTTCGCGGCCTGGGCATCGGCCTCGGCACGGATGATCTGCGCGTCACGCAGGCCGGTGGCCTTGGTGGTGGCCGCTTCCTGCTCACGCGCGGACTGCATGCGGGCAAAGGCCGATTGCAGCGGCGAGCCCTGCGGCAGGTCCGCGCGCTTGATCCGCACATCCAGCACCTGCGCGCCATATTCGCGCGCTTCCTCATCCAGCTTGTTGCGGATGTTGTGCATGGTCATGCCGCGTTCCGCCGTCAGCAGCGAGGCGAAGCTGCGGCGGCCCAGTTCCTGACGCACGACCGAGCTGAAGATGGGTGAAAGCTGGGCTTCCACATTCTCCGTCGTGCCAACGGTGCGGACCATCTTCACCGGATCGATGATGCGGTAACGGGCATAGGCGTCCACTTCCAGCCGGAGCTGATCGGTGGAGAGCACCTGCTGCGGCTGCATGTCCAGATCGCGCACGCGCTTGTCGATGCGCTGCACCCTTTCAAAGAAGGGAACGCGCCACACGATACCCGCGCCGGTCTGGCCATAGGCGGTTTTCGGCTTGAAACGGTTGACCACGCGCACCGGTTCACCGGTACGGATGATAACAGCCTGTTCCTGTTCCGGCACCACGACGATGCTGGAAAGCACCGCTGCCGCCGCGACGCCAAGGCCGATGATCGCAACCTTGTAGTTCTGCCATACCATGTTCATCGCTTACTGCCCTCCCGCAGGCTTGGCGGCGGCCCGCTTCTTGATTTCAGGCAGGGGCAGATAAGGCGTCACGCCATTGGCTTCCACGATGGTCTTGTCCGTGCGGCTAAGCACACGCTCCATGGTTTCGTAATACATGCGCCGACGGGTCACTTCCGGGGCGAGCCGGTATTGTTCGTAGACCTTGTCGAAGGCGGCGGCGTCACCCTGCGCGCGGGCGAGGACCTGCCGCGCGGCGGCTTCGGCCTGGTTCTTGTAGGTTTCCGCTTCCTGCTGCGCTGCGGACACGGCCTTGAAGGCTTCTTCCACTTCGCTTGGCGGATCGGTCTTGCGGATTTCCACGCCCTGGATCTGCACGCCCGAACGATAGGCATCGAGCACGTTCTGCATCCGCGCGCGGACATTGGCTTCGATATTGGCGCGGCCCGCACCCGAGAACACGCTGTCCAGCGGTTCTTCCGCCACCGAAGCGCGCATTGCGGCCTCCGCCACTTCGCGCACAGTATTTTCCGGCTCCGCCAGCTGATAGCGGAACTGCGTCAAATCCTTGATGCTCCAGCGCACGAGATAGGACAGGTTCACCAGATTCTGATCGCCCGTCAGCATCAGCTTCTGGGCGTCACCATCGGGAATCTGGAAAATCCGGATTTCGGAAACCTGCTCCACATGCACGTCCTGGATCGGCCAGGGCAGCGTGAGCGAAATGCCGGAACCGATGGTGCGCGAATATTTGCCGAAGGTGGAGACGATGCCCTGCTCCTTCGGGCCGAGCTGATGCACCATGGAGAAGGCCAGCCAAAGGGCCACCACGCCGGCAATGATCAGCGGCATCCAGCTGCGTCCGCCGGGGGCGGAAGGCAGGCGGAAATTGGGCGGGCCACCGGGGCCGCCCTGCCGGCGACGCGGGCCTTCGGGGCCGCGCTGCTTGAAAATATCCTCTATGCTGGCGGAACGGCGCGGCTCACCATCACCGGAATCGCCGCTGCCACTGCCGGGAAGCCAGGGATTGCGCGGCCCGCGCGGGGGTTCCCCCCCCTGCCTGCCGCCGCTGTCGCCGCCTTCGCCTGAGGGTTCCCCACCGGAGGAACCGCTGCCCTTGCCATCATTCGCACCGCCGCTGCCGCCCCAGGGGCTCTTGCCTGCCATGGCGAGCGCGATGCGATCGAAAAATCCGCCCATTCTTTCCATGGCCCCACTTATAGGCACGAAATCCGCGAAAAACAGGGTGGCGTTTGCAGATTTTCCCTGCAACCCCGGCCGAGCTTCGCTAACGGGGCTGGAATGACTATGGAAGAAACCCTGAAAAGCCGCCTTCCCGCCAAGGCGCTGGAGCGGCTGCAGACCCTGCGCCTGAACGATGGCGTTGCCACATTGATCCTCGATGCCAGCGGCCTTGACGCCCTTGCGCGCGACAAGATGGAGATCGCCGTGCGCGATACTCTGCGCGATGCCGAAGGGGTGAGCGAAGTGCGCGTGGCGCTGATGGCGGACAAGGCGCCGCCCGTGGCACGCCGCATCATCGCCATCGGTTCGGGCAAGGGCGGTGTGGGCAAATCCACGCTGACCGCCAATCTCGCCGTCGCGCTGAAGAAAGCGGGCCGCAAGGTCGGCGTGGTGGATGCGGATATTTACGGCCCCTCCCAGCCGACGCTGCTGGCCAATGAGGGGGAGCGTCCGCGCGCCGAAGGTAACAAGCTGATTCCCGTGCCCGGGGCCGAGGGAATTCCCGTGCTGTCGATGGGCCATCTGGTGGAGCCCGGCAAGGCCATCGCCTGGCGCGGGCCCATGGCGGGCAATGCGCTGGGCCAGCTGATCGACGCCGAATGGGGCGATGTGGATCTGCTGCTGATCGACCTGCCGCCGGGCACCGGCGATGTGCAGCTGACCATGCTGCAGCGCTTCAAGCCCGCGGGCGCGGTGATCGTTTCCACGCCGCAGGACCTCGCGCTGATCGACGCGACCCGCGCGATGCAGCTGTTCGAGGTCGGGCAAGTGCCGATCATCGGCATTGTCGAGAATATGGCGGGCTATATCTGCCCCCATTGCGGTGAAGTGTCCGATCCCTTCGGCCATGGCGGGGCGGAAATCGCCGCGCGGGAAAAGGGCGTGACCTTCCTGGGCCGCGTGCCGCTGGCGATGGAAATCCGCATGGCGAGCGATGCGGGAACCCCGCCCGCCGCCGGGAACGGGGAGGAGGCCAAGGCCTTTGCCGACATCGCCGCCCGGCTTTCCGACTGGCTCGGGGCCTGACGCAACCGGGGGGAGGCACGCCATGCAGCTATCGCGCAGAGGGGTGCTGGCAGGGGCGGCAGTGGGCGGCGGCTTGCTCGTCGCCTGGACCTTGCGCCCCCGCAGCTTCGCCCCGCCGCTGAGTGCGGGGCGTAATGAGGCTAGCTTCGATGCCTGGCTGAAGATCGCCAGCGATGGCGTGATTACCGTGGCCGTGCCCCAGCTCGAAATGGGTCAGGGCGTCACCACTATCCTGCCGCAGGTCGTGGCGATGGAACTGGGCGCGGACTGGCGGCAGATCGCGGTGGAGCCCACTCCGGTCAGCGGAGCCTATCCCAATCTGCCGCTGGCGGCACGCTGGGCGCCCTTGTGGAAACCTGCCCTGCCCTTCCTGGCGGAGGATGCCGATGACTGGCTGGTGCGCCGCTTTGCGGAGGATCACCGCTTCATGGTGACGGCGGACGGCACTTCGCTCGCCGCTTATGAAGAACCCTGCCGCAATGCAGCCGCCGCCGCGCGGGGTATGCTGGCCATGGAAGCGGCGGATCGCTGGGACGTTGCCTGGGAAGAATGCGAGGCCGAGGGCGGCTTCATCATCCACGGCAAGCGCCGCCTCAGCTTTGCCGAATTGGCGCTGGATGCCGCCGGGCGCACTCCGCCCGATCCGCCGCCCCTGCGTTCCCTCCCGCCAACGGAAAAGCCGAGCGATCTGGGTGCGGATGCACCGATATTCTACCCACGGCTGGACTTGCCCGCCAAGGTGGACGGATCGCTGCTGTTCTCGGGCGATGTGCGCCTGCCGGACATGGTCTATGCCGCGATCATCCATGGGCCGATCGATGGCTCCACACTGAAGCAATTCGACGGACAGGCCGCCGCCGGTTCCCCCGGACTGGTCGGGATCGTGAAGGGCAAGCGCTGGATCGCCGCCGTGGGCCGCACATGGTTTGCCGCAGACAAGGCGCTGCGCAAGCTGGCGCCGACCTTCATGGTTGCAGGCGCGGTCGATAGCGGGCGGATCGAGGATGCGCTGGAAAATGCGGTGATGAAGGGCGCGGCGCAACGGATCGTGACACGCGGCGAAGGCACCGACCCCATGGGCAAGCCCACGCTGCGCGCGCGCTATGACGTGTCGCCCGCGCTCCACGCCACGCTGGAAACCGCCAGCGCCACGGCGCGGCTGGCGGATGGCAGGCTGGAACTGTGGATCGCCACCCAGGCGCCCGAACATGCGCGCGAGGCGGCGGCCAAGGCGCTGGGCATCGCAGCGGCGGATGTGGTGCTCTATCCCATGCCCGCAGGCGGCAGTTTCGACCGGCGGCTGGAAGTGGACCATGCCATCGAAGCAGCGCTGATCGCGCGGGAGATCGGCCGCCCGGTGCAGCTGGTCTGGTCGCGCGGGCAGGAGGCTTTGGCCGGGCGCCCGCGCACGCCGGTGGCCGCGCTGCTTTCCGCCAAGACGAGCGAAAGCGGCCATATCGCGGTCTGGCGCGCCAAGCTGGCCCTGCCGCCCACGGCGCAGGAATTTGGCGAGCGGCAGTTCAACAACCTCACCAGCTGGTCGGCCATCGCAGCCAGCGAAGGCCGGACGGACCCCATGGCGGTGGAAGGGGCCGATCCGCCCTATGGCATGGATCATGTCGCGGTGGACCACGTGCCGGTGAATATCGGCCTGCCCACTGGGCGGATGCGCGGCAATGCCCATGGCTATACCTGCTTCTTCACCGAAAGCTTCGTTGACGAGCTGGCCGCCCTGCACAAGCGGGAGCCGCTTTCCTATCGCATGGAAATGCTGGGTAACGACCCTCGCCTTGCCCAATGTCTGCAGCGCGCGGCGCGGCTGGCCGAATGGGGCGGCGGCGGGGAACAGAGCGGGCAGGGCCTCGCCTGCCACCGCATGGGCCCAGTGGAGGCCGGTGGGCGGATCGCCGTGATCGCCACGGCCAGCCAGGGCGAAGGCGGAGTGAAAGTGGAAAAGCTGTCCGCCGCCGTGGATATCGGACGCATCGTCAATATCGACATTGCCCGCCAGCAGATCGAAGGCGGGCTGATCTTCGGCATGGGCCTCGCTCTGGGAGCGGCAACCGATTACGAACGCGGCCATCCCACGGCCACGCGGCTGGCCGCGCTGGATCTGCCGACGCTGGCCGATTGCCCGCAGATCGAGGTGGACTTCGTGGATAGCGATGCCGAACCCTTCGATCCGGGCGAGCTGGGCGTGGCCGTGGTTGCCCCGGCCATCGCCAACGCGCTGTTTTCGGCAACCGGGCTGCGCCTGCGCCGCCTGCCCTTGTTGTCAGGTGGCTTGTAAGGCAAGGCGGCCTATGGGCCTTTCACATGACCTATACTGAACAGAAACTCCCCACCGATCATCCGCCCGTCCGCACGGGCGGGTTGGGCGTGCTGCTGGTCAATCTCGGCACACCCGATGCGCCCACTCCGGCGGCGGTGAAGCGCTATCTGGCGGAGTTCCTGTCCGATCCGCGCGTGGTGGAAATCCCGGCGCTGGTCTGGCAGCCGATCCTGCGCGGGATTATCCTGAATACGCGACCGAAGAAATCGGCCCATGCCTATCAGCAGGTGTGGACTGACAAGGGCTCCCCCCTCGCCGCGATAACTGCCCAGCAGGCGGAAGCCCTGCAGGCGCGGCTGGGAGAAAGCGCGCGCGTGCGCTGGGGCATGCGCTATGGCAATCCCTCCATCCCGCAGGAGCTGAAGGCACTGATGGACGAAGGGTGCGACCGTATTCTGGTCGCCCCGCTCTATCCGCAATATTCGGGCGCGACCAATGCCACGGTGATGGACAAGCTGGGCGATACGTTGCGCAACATGCGCTGGCAGCCTGCCTTGCGCATATTGCCGCCCTATTATGACGACCCTGTCCATATCGCCGCTCTGGCGAAGGATCTGGGGGCGCAGCTCGATGCGCTGGATTTCGAGCCTGAAGTGCTGCTGCTCAGCTTCCACGGAATGCCAGAACGCACGCTGCATCTGGGCGATCCCTATCATTGCCAGTGCCAGAAGACCGCGCGCCTGCTGGGCGAGGCGCTGGGCAGGCCGGGCTTGCGGATCGACACGACCTTCCAGTCCCGCTTCGGCCGCGCCAAATGGCTGGAACCGGCAACGGACGTGGTGCTGGAAGCCGAGGCGAAAGCGGGGACGAAACGCATGGCCGTGGCCGCGCCGGGCTTCTCCGCCGATTGCCTGGAAACGCTGGAAGAACTGGCGATCCGGGGCCGCGACCAGTTCATGGCGGCGGGCGGGGAGCGATATGCCACGCTGGCCTGCCTCAATGCGGGCGAGGCGGGAATGGATATGCTGGAAGCACTGGTGCGGCGCGAATTGGCGGGGTGGGTTTAGGCTATATTTTCGTCATTCCCGTGAAGGCGGGAATCCAGTTCTGACCTTGCCGCTGGGTTCCCGCTTTCGCGGGAATGACGAGTATCGGGCACCTATAGCGCCCCTCAACCCCTCGCCCAATCCTCCGCATCCAGCGCCAGATCCACGCTGTCGAGCCATTCACCGCCAATATACCAGCTCTTCTCGCGATAGCCGGTTTGGGTAAAGCCCAGCCGCTTGAGCAGTTTCAGACTCCCCTCGTTGCGCGGATCGACATCGGCGATGGCGCGGGCGAGCAGATGGGTAGTGAAGCCGCGTTCCAGAATGGCGCGCAAGGCTTCCTGCGCGAAGCCCTGGCCCCAGCAATCGGGATGAAGGACATAGCCCACGGCCGGAAAGCGGTAAAAGCCCGCCTTGCCGATCACGCGGCCCTGATGCTCGATGATGAAATCCTCCCCCTCTTCCGGGCGGATCGCCATCATGCCGGCCAGCCATGTGCGCGTGGTATCGAGCGAGGAATGGGGCAGGGTGGACCAATAGGCCATGGCCCGCGCATCGCTCAGGATCGCGTGCAGCCCTTCAAGATCGCCCTCGGCGGCGGGGCGCAGGATCAGGCGTTCGGTATGGATGGTGGCGGTCTGGATAATGGCCATGGCCAGACCTATCGCCCGCCGCGCATTGTCGCGCAAGCGGGCGGCGGACCCGGCCCGTGTAACCTACTTGAGGACGACGATCACCACGCGGCGATTGGCAGCCCGGCCAGCGGCGGTGTTGTTCTGGGAAACCGGGGCTTCCTCACCATAGGAAATGGTCGCCATCCGGCTCAGTGGAACGCCCGCCTTGTACAGCACCAGCCGCACGGCCTCGGCACGTTCCATGCCCAGCTTCTGGTTATAGGCGAGCGAGCCGGTCGAATCGGTATGGCCCTGAATTTCGAGATAGGTGGCAGTATTTTCCGCCTTGAGCTGGCTGGCCAGCTGGGCGAGCCGCTGCTGTCCTTCGGCAGAAACCACCGCCCGGTTGCTGGCGAATTTCACCGCATCGTCGGAAAGAATGACTTCGTAAGCGAACTTGCCCTCGGCCAGCTTGCCCGCCGCAATGGCGCGATCCAGCGCCTCGCGGCTGGTCTTGTCGATCTGGTCCATCCGCTGGTCCGCCTTGTCCATGCGGGCGTTCTGACGGGCTTCCAGATCTGACACGCGCTCGTTCACATAGCCTTTGGTGGCGCAGCCGGAAACGGCCAGTGCTACCACGGCAAGAAGCGCGGTACGGGTAAGGCGCATTGAATTCTCCAGTTAGGCGACCTGTTTTTATGGGGCAGCGCATGCCGGATAACGGGCACACGCAGCCAAGCGTGGCTCTCGTGCCCCGCCGTTGGGCAGTGCTACAGTCCTAAGGGTTAATGTGGTGTCTTTTTGCGGTAAACGGGGTGAAACAAGTCAGAAATCTACCGCGATGCCGTCTTTCACCCAGTCGCCATAGCGCGTCGGGCTGAGTCCCTGCGGGTCCTCGGCAGGCGTGGCTTCCTGTGGGGCGGGCACGGGGGCATTTTCCCAATGATCGGGCTTTTTGAAAGGCCGGGGCCGCTGTGTGGCGCGCTTTGCCGTGGGGGCAGGATGGGTCATGGGCGCAAGATGGGCGTGCTGGCGCTGCGATGCAATGGCGGATAGGGGGAGGCATGGCTGACATACCCGGACTTCCCGCTCGCCGCGCCGCGCTCAAACTCTCCGATGCCGTGCTGCGTCGGGGCGAAACGCTCGACATTGCCGCCCATGCCGCCTTGCAGGGCCTGCAGAGCGGCGCGGACAAGGCGCTGGCCCGCGCCCTCGCCGCCGAAGTGCTGCGCTGGCTGACCGATTTCGATGCGCTGATCGATTCGGCCACGCAGCAGGTTCTGCCCGACGATGCCAAGCCGCGCGCCGTGCTGCGGCTGATGCTGGCAGGCTGGCTGCGGCTCGACACGCCGCCCCATGCCGTGGTTGCCACCGCGCTGCCCCTGCTGGTGGGCGGGCCGCGCAGGCTGGCGCATGGCGTATTCGGTGCGCTGGTGAGGAAGGGCGTCACCCTGCCTGCCATGCCGACTCTGCCGGAACGGGTGACTGCGCGCTGGGGTGATCGCTCCGCCGCCATCGCCGCCGCGCTTGCCGAACCGCCACCGCTGGACCTGTCGCTGCGCGATGCGGCAGAAACCGCACAATGGGCCGAAAAGCTGGGCGGCATATCGCTGCTGCCCGGCCATGTCCGCCTGCCGCGCGGCACGGCGGTGGAAGATCTGGAGGGCTTTTCAGAAGGCGCATGGTGGGTGCAGGATCTTGCCGCCAGCCTGCCCGCCCGCGTGCTGGGGGAAGGCAAGAGCCGCCGCGTGCTGGATCTCTGCGCCGCGCCGGGGGGCAAGACATTGCAACTCGCCGCCGCCGGTTGGGATGTGACCGCACTCGACATGGGGCCCAAGCGGATGACGCGGCTGAAGGAAAACCTCGCCCGTATCGGCCTTTCCGCCACCACCGTGGTGGCCGATATGCTGGAATGGGAACCGGACGCCCCCTTCGATGCCATATTGCTCGACGCGCCCTGCACCGCCACCGGCACCTGCCGCCGCCACCCGGATGTGCTGCACCGCATCGGCCCGCGCCAGATAGAGGACATGGCCGAACTGCAATCCCGCCTGATCGAACGTGCAGCCCGCTGGATCAAACCCGGGGGCGAACTGGTCTATGCCGTCTGCTCGCTTGAACGCGAAGAGGGGGAGGATCAGGCTGCTCGTGCCCGGCTGCGTAGCGAAGCGATTCCGGCAGCGCTGCTGCCGCAGGGAATTACCCCCACGGCAGAAGGCTGGGTGCGGACGGACCCCGGAATGCTACCCGAAGCGGGCGGACTGGACGGTTTCTTCATCGCCCGCTTCCGCGCCTGAGCCTCAGCCTTCCTTCACCCTTTCGGCAAAGCCCTTACGCAATTTGGCGAGCTTGGGCGGGATCACAGCAAGGCAATAGGGATTACGCTGGCCTTCGCCCTGCCAATATTCCTGATGATAATCCTCGGCCGGATACCATTCGGCCGGGCCTTCAATCGTAGTAACAACCTTGCCGCCATGCTCGGCATCGGCCCGCGCAATCGCGGCCTCCGCCTCGGCACGCTGGGCGTCGTCCAGCGGGAAGATGGCGGAGCGGTATTGGGTGCCGATATCGTTGCCCTGCCGGTTCAGCTGCGTGGGATCATGGGTGGCCATGAACACGTCCAGCAGATCGGCATAGGAAATGACGGCAGGATCGAAGGTAATGCGGATCGCCTCTGCATGGCCCGTATCGCCCGAGCAGACCTGCTTGTAGGTCGGGTCGGGAACATGGCCGCCAATATAGCCGCTTTCCACTTCCTCCACCCCGGCGCACATGCGGAAGACCGCCTCCGTGCACCAGAAGCATCCGCCGGCGACAATGGCCGTTTCACTTGCGCTCATTGTGGGATCTCCTTTGCCGGAAAGATAGGAAGCCGAAGGCCGCTTGTCATCCGCACCCCTTCGCCTAGAGTTCCCGCCAAGATGGACTGACTCCACGGGGAGAGGAACGATGAGGAAATTTGTGAGCCTTGCTGCCGTCGCGGCGCTGGCAGCGACGGGGCTGGCAGCAGCGGGGCTGACCGCCACCCCTGCCCTGGCCCAGACGAAAGAGGCAGCCGTGCCCGCCAATCCCGCGCTGGACGCGGCGCTCGCCTCGAAAATCCGGGGTGAGGACGGCAAGCGCGACAAATTCCGCCATCCAGCCGAAACGCTGGCCTTCTTTGGCGTCGAGCCGGGCATGACCGTGGTGGACTATATGCCGAACGGCTGGTGGTACACGCGCGTGCTGGTGCCCTATCTGGGCAAGGACGGGGCCTATATCGGCATGAACCCCGATGTCGCCAGCCAGACCGGCTATATGAAGAACACCTATGACGATGTGGCCGGCAAGCTCGCCGCCGAACACGCCAAATGGGCCGGGCCCAGCGATGCCAGGGTTTCCGGCTTCAACGCCAATGCCGTGCCCGAAGGGCTGGACGGCACGGTGGACCGAGTGCTGATCTTCCGCGAAGTCCACAATATGTTCCGCTTCGACTGGCTGCGCCGCGATCTGGCGATCATGCGCACAATGCTGAAGCCAGGCGGGCTGATCGGCATTACCGACCACCGCGTGGCGGAAAACGTCCCCTTCGAACGGAGCGACGGCAGCAAGGGCTATATGCGCGAAAGCGATGTGATCGCCCTGTTCGCCGCCAGCGGGTTCGACCTTGTCGCCAAGAGCGAGATCAACGCCAATCCCAAGGATACGACGGATTGGCCCATCGGCGTGTGGGAATTGCCCCCTTCCTATGCCGGGGCTGACGATGCCAAGAAGGCGAAGATGGACGCGATCGGCGAAAGCGACCGCATGACCATGCTGTTCCGCAAGCGCCCCTGATTATCCGCCTCATCTTCTGCTTGGACAGGCCCCTTGGACAGGTGGGCGCCCCCGCGATAGGATCGGCATGCCGTCCAATCCGGGGGAACCTGCCGTGATTCGTGCCGCCGTAATCCTGTGTGCCGCCCTGTCGCTCGCCGCCTGTCAGGTCGCGAAGGACCCTCCCCCCACGCAGATCGAGCAGCAGGCCGTCCTCGCCGCACTGGCGGAAAGCACGGCGGGCTGGAACAGCGGCAATCTTGACCGGTTCATCGGCGTCTATTCAGAAGATCCGCAGGCCACTTACGTCACCAGCGAAGGGCTGGTGCGCGGGCGCAAGGCCTTGGCGGAGCGCTATTCGGCCAAATATGATTTCGCCAATCCCGCCGCGCGCGGATCGCTCAGCCTGGAAACGCTGGATTTCCGCCTGCTGGATGCAAGCCATGCGCTCTATATAGGGCGCTATACGCTGGCCTATCCCGATGGGAAGACGGCCAGCGGCCCGACCAGCCTCGTCCTCCAGAAAGAGGCGGGCGGATGGAAGATCATCGCCGACCATTCGAGCTAGGGGCCTAGACTTGGCCAACAGGGGGCAATAGGTCCGCCAGCCATGAGACAGATCACCGTCGCCGCGCTGCAGCTTGCCCTCAATGCCGAGGACGAGCGGGACAATATCGCCGCTGTCGGCGCCCTGGTGGAGGAAGCCTCCGCCGGCGGCGCGCAGATCGTGCTGCCGCCCGAACTGTTTTCCGGCACCTATTTCTGCAAGGTCGAGGACGAGGCGCTGTTCGCCCTGGCCCGCCCGACGCTGGAGCACCCTTCCGTCATTGCCATGTGCAATCTGGCGCGGGCGCTGAAAGTGGCCATCCCCACCAGCTTCTTCGAGCGGGACGGCCACCATTATTACAACACCATCGCGATGATCGGCCCCGATGGCGAGATCATGGGCACTTATCGCAAGAGCCACATCCCCGATGGGCCGGGCTATGAGGAGAAATATTATTTCCGCCCCGGCAATGACGGGTTCAAGGCGTGGGACCTGTTCGGCACCCGCGTGGGCGTGGGCATCTGCTGGGACCAGTGGTATCCTGAATGCGCCCGCGCCATGGCGCTGCTGGGCGCCGAAGTGCTGTTCTACCCCACGGCCATCGGCTCCGAACCCTACGATCCGGAACTGGACACCAGCCGCATCTGGCGCCGCGCGATGATCGGCCATTCGGTGGCCAATTGCATGCCGGTGGTCGCAGCCAATCGTATCGGCACGGAAGATGGCCAGGTCTTCTACGGCCATAGCTTCATCTGCGACGAATGGGGCGACATGGTGTGCGAATATGGCTCGGGTGAAAGCGGGGTGCTGCTCACCACGCTGAACCTGGACCGCGCCGCCCGCCACCGCGCGGGAATGGGCTTTTTCCGTGACCGGCGGCCCGATCTCTATTCCCGCCTCGCACGGGACGAATAATCCGCCATGGCGCGGCACATTTATCTCATCGCCCTGGGGTCGAATCGCAGGCATCACAGGCACGGCCGCCCGCGCGATGTGATCGAGGCCGCGCTGGTCTGCCTGGCGGATAAGGGCGTCCGCATCCGGCGCACCTCGCCCATCCTGCAGACCGCGCCCATCGGCCCCTCGCTCCGCCGCTATGCCAATGCCGCCGCCGTGATCGAGACGAAACGTGGGCCCGAGCGGCTGCTGCGCTTGTTCAAGAAGATAGAGCGCAAGTTTGGCCGCCGCACTGGCGGGCAGCGCTGGACCTCGCGCGTGATCGACCTGGACATCGTGCTGTGGGACGGCGGCCCCTATGCCGCGCCGCATCTCACCATCCCGCATCGCCTGTTCCGCGAGCGGGCCTTCGTGCTCCAGCCAGCCGTGACAATCGCCCCGACCTGGCGCGATCCGTTGAGCGGTTTGACGGTCCGGCAGCTAACAGCGCGCTTGACCGCACCCCGCCCCCTTTCTAGGTGAGCCCGGCGCAGCACCGCAGCGCACCCTGGTGAGGGCCCTTAGCTCAGTCGGTAGAGCAACTGACTTTTAATCAGTAGGTCGCTGGTTCGAACCCAGCAGGGCTCACCATTTCCCCCAAATCCCGACACACGCCATGTTGCGCGGCCTTGCGGGCCGCGCCTGCCGGTCCGATAAGCATGGGATGGAGGAGCAACCCGGCAGCTTTCCCCGCTCGCCCGCGCGGCGCAGGCCCCGATGGGGCATGCTGGCGCTGGTGGTGGTGCTGCATGCGGTGGTCATCCTTGCACTGGCGCGGGCTTTTGCGCCGCAATTTACGGATAGCGTGGTAAGGCAGGCGGCATCGGTCCTGACGGTGACCATCACCGCGCCGAGTGAGCCCCCACCTGCTTCGCCCCCCGCCCCTCAGTCACCCGCGCCGGACGAAGGTGCGGCAGCGCCCGAGGGCAAGCAGGCGAAACCCCGCGAAGTAACCGCGCCCGTCACGCGCCTGCCGATAAACCCCCAGCCAGCGCCGCTGGCCAGTTCCACCGGCAATGAGAATCGCTCCGGCGCGCGGGATGAAGGGGAGGGAACGGGCGCCGGAGGTGAAGGCGTAGGCGCTGGCAGCGGCCTGTCCGGAAGTGGACGGGGAAGCGGCGGCGGTCGCAAGCTGGAGAAGATCGCGGGCGACATCAATTCGGCCAGGGATTATCCGAAAAAGAGCCGCGATCTGCGTATCGGCCATAGCGTGACCATCCTGCTGACCGTGGGCACGGACGGACGCGTGACGGATTGCGCGGTGACCGAACCCAGTCCCGATGCCGAAGCCGATGCCATCACCTGCCGCCTTGCGCGGGAGCGATTCCGCTTCAATCCGGCGCTGGATGCGCAAGGCAATGCGATGATTGGGAAATTTCGCTGGCGTCAGCGCTGGTTCTTTTGATCCGGACCCCCGTGGCGTTGTTGCTTTCGTAATAATCATGGGCAATGGATGGGTTCGCACTAGGGAGGCTGGGCGCCGTTGCGGCGCGCGATATTTATGAACCCGATCACACCCGTCATTCTGTGCGGAGGCAGCGGCACGCGCCTTTGGCCCCGCAGCCGCAAAGCAGCACCCAAGCCTTTCCTTCCTCTGGTGGGCGATTCCAGCCTGTTCGAGGCCACGCTGGCGCGGGCAAGCGATCCGGCTCATTTCACCGCCCCTATCGTGGTGGCGGGCAGCGCCCATGTCGACCTGATCGAAGCGCAATCGCCCGCCGGCAACGGCATGCGCCTGATCGTGGAGCCCGCCGCGAAGAATACCGCGCCCGCCATCGCGCTTGCCGCTCATCTCCTGCCGGAAGACACGGTGATGCTGGTCTGCCCCAGCGACCACCATATCGCCGATGAAGCCGCCTTTCAGGCCGCCGCGCTGGAAGCGGCAAGGCTGGCCGCGGAAGGATGGCTGGTGGCCTTCGGCATCGCGCCGACCCGCCCTGAAACCGGCTATGGCTATATCAAGCGGGGGGACGCGCTGCCCGGCGGCTATCGTATCGATCGCTTTGTCGAAAAGCCCGACGTGGCGCGGGCCGTGGCCTATCTGGCCGAAGGCACTTATTGCTGGAACGGCGGCATCTTCGCCTTCCGCGCGGGCACTTTCCTGGACGAACTGGCCCAGCACCGGCCCGAAATGGCCAAGTCCGTGCGCGAGGCTGTGGAACAGGGCGAGACGCAGGGCGCGCGCTTCCTGCCCGCCTTTGGCCCATTCTCGGAAATCGCCGGGGATTCGGTGGATTATGCCGTGATGGAAGAGACTGACCGCGCGGCCATGGTGGACGCGGATATGGGCTGGTCCGACATCGGCAACTGGCAAAGCCTGCGCGAAGTCCGCGCCGACGAGGCGGACGAAGCCGGCAATATAGCGCGCGGCCCCGCCGATCTGCTCGATTGCCGGGACGTGATGGTGGAAACCGATGGGCCGCGCGTCTCGGTCGTGGGGCTGGACGATGTGATAGTGGTGGTGGATGGCGGTGAAGTGCTGGTAACCAGCAGCCGCGGCGCCGCCAATGTCGGCAAGCTCAAAGGGCCGTCCAACCAGTAAGCCAGCCAGTGGGAGCACCGCGATGACGACTTGCCTGTTGCCCACCCGCCGCGTGGAAAAACCCTGGGGGCGCGAGGAACTTCCCGAAGCTTTCGCCACGGATGACGGTGCCCGCGTGGGCGAGATCTGGTTCGAGCCGCCCGCCGCGCATAGCGAGTTGCTGGCCAAATATATCTTCACCAGCGAGAATCTCTCGGTGCAGGTCCATCCCCCCGGCGCACAGGGCAAGGATGAATGCTGGCTGGTGCTGGATGCGGAACCCGGCGCAGTGCTGGGCATCGGTTTTACCAGCCCGGTTGCCGCCGAGGCCATGCGCCAGGGCGCGCTGGACGGATCGATCGAGCAGATGATGGCCTGGCACCCGGTTTCGCCGGGCGATTTCGTCTATATTCCGGCCGGCACCGTCCACGCCATCGGCGCGGGGATCAGCCTGGTGGAAGTGCAGCAGAACCGTGACTGCACCTATCGCTTTTACGATTATGGCCGCCCGCGCGAATTGCATCTGGACGAGGCGCTGGAAGTGGCGCGCGGCGTGCCGCACGACCCTGCCCTGCGCACGCGCGTGCCGGATCGCGGCCATGTATCGCTGGTGCGCGGGCCATTCTTCCGGCTGGACCGGGTGGACGGATCACCCGGTGCGGCACTGGATGCCGATTACGGCACGGCTGCGCTGCTGGTGCTGCCGATGGACGAAGGCGTGCGCGTGAATGGGGAACCTGTCGGCAGCGGCCAATGCGCGCTGGCGACCTCGCTCGCCGCTGTGGAGATCGCTGCGGGAACGCGCTGCCTGCTTGCGCAGCCCTGCCCGCCCGGCGCATAATATGGCTATGATCGCCCATACGATCCAGCTCGCACTCGCGCCGGTGTTCGTCCTGGTGGCGATCGGCAATATCCTGAACATCCTTGCCCAGCGGCTGAGCCGCGTGGTGGACCGTTCCCGCGTGCTGCAGGACCGGCACAAGCAGACCACCGGCGAAGAACATGACATGGTGGTGCTGGAAATCCGCACGATTGACCGGCGCATCAAGCTGATCAGCCGGGCGATCCTGCTGCTGGTGATCAGCGGCATCACCATCGGCTTCACCGTGGCGCTGCTGTTCCTTGAGGAATTCGTCGGCGTCAATGTTCAGGCCGTGGCAGGCGGTTGCTTCATCTTCGCTATTTCATTGCTGATGGGTGCGCTGATCCTGTTCATGCAGGAAACCCGCACGGCCACGGCCCTGCTGCGCATTCCGGAAGAATTTCTGGAGAGCCACCGGAAGTTGTGAAGGGATACACTCCCGCCCACCTCGTCATTCCCGCGAAAGCGGGAACCTAGCAGCAAGCGTTGAACTGGGTTCCCGCTTTCGCGGGAATGACGAAGGGATGGTGGGATTGCGCGTAATCTCTTTGCATTTGCACGCCTGAGATATCCCGCGACGCAGCCCCTACCCCTTCGGCGGCGCCAGCAATTTCTCGCCCATCTGGCGCATCGCGGCTTCCGCCATCGGCTTGGCGAAGGACAGGGCCAGCGGCAGTTCCAACTCGAACGCCACCTCTTCTTCCCCGATCTCAACCGCGCCGGACAGGTTCTGGCCCATGGCCGAGATCACCATGGTCATGCGGTCTTCGCCTGCCCAGTCCGTCGTCACATCGGCGATACCGCCCGGCAAATGCCCGGCGATCTTGTGGCTGTTGTCATGCAGGCGGCGGCGGACTTCCTCCTTGCCGAGGCTGTGGGGAAGGACGAGGCGCATCAGTTCTGCTCCGGCGCGGCGTGTTCAGCCTCGCCATATTTGTAATCGAGATAGCGGGTACGGATCGCCAGATCGTCCAGCGCGCCAGCGGCGAGCTGGCGGGTGACGCTGTCGATCTCGGCGCTGATAAGGCCCAGCCCTTCCATCAATTGCTTGTTGGGGTTCGACCCGGCGTGCTCCTCATAGCGCAGATGCTCGGGAATGCGGCGGTAGCCTTCGATCATTTCAGGAAGATCCTCGCCCACCAGCTTGCGGATCTGCGCGGCCATCGGATGTGCCTGATCGACTTCCTCCAACTGGAGCTGGAGCCCGTCGAGCTGAAGGCCGATCTGGCTGATCGCCTTGGCGGCCGGCGGGGGCAGTGCACGGCGCTGCGCCTCCAGCCACAATTCCGTTTGCCCGACCAGACGGCGGACATCGTCGGTTTTCAGGTCGGCGCGTTCGGGAACTTTGAGCGATGGATAGGACGAAAACACGCCGACCGCGATGGCCGCGAGGACAATCGCACCCATCAGCCCGGCAAAGCCGATCCCGCCCAGCACAACTCCCAGGGCGCTGAAGCCAATGAGAATTACCGCCAGCGCCAGAGCGATATTGCGGAGTTTCCGCAAGGCGTGCCCCGCCTTCATCTTGGCGGAAGCCCGCCCGATGGAGCGTGTGCCAGCCAGCCGGTGCCGCCCGCCCGAGCGGTTATCGCGCAACAGGGCGCGGCCTTCGTCCAGCGCCCGGTCCGTATCGCGGGAAAGATCGACCATCGGTTTCGTGTTAGCCTTCCAGCGAGAGGATCGAGGGTCCGCTCACTTCCTTCTTCGCCTGCGTGGCGCCTTCCGCACGGGCGATATAGCCCTTGGACTTCTCGACCTCGTTCGACAGCGTATTGACCGTCTGCTTCATGGAATCGAGCGCCTTCAGTTTGAAGGTGTCGATATTGTCCATGGTGTCATAGATGTTCTGGAAGGCGCGCTGCAGCGTTTCGATCGGAATGGTCGAGCTGGCTGCCTGTTCGTGGATCTTGGCTGTCTGCGTGGCCAGCAGCGTGCTGGTGGAATCGATGATATTGGCGGTGGTCTCGTTCAGCGCGGTGATCTGCTGCAGCACCAGCCGCTGGTTGGTCATGGCCTCGGCCACGGTCACGGCGGTGCGCAGAGCGGCCACGGTGGTGGTGCTGGCGCGGTCCACGCCCTTCACCAGTTCCACATTGTTCTTCTTGACCAGATCGAGCGCGAGATAGCCCTGCACGGCCACCGCCATTTGCGTGAGCAGATCCTGCGTGCGCTGGCGGACATAGAACAGGGCCGTTTCGCGAATGGCCTTGGCCTTGGCCGGATCACTGGCGTCGAGTTCCTCCGCCTTGTCTTCCAGCCGGGCGTCCAGCGTCTTGGAGATATGGATCATCTGTTCCAGATTGCCCATCGCCTCCCACAGCTTCTGGCGCTCCACATCGATGGCGGCATTGTCCATCAGCAACTCGTCCTTGCCGGATGCCAGCTTGGACAGGATCGCCTGGATATGGCCCTGCGCGCTCTGATAGCTCTGGAAATAGTTCTTCAGGCTGTTGCCGAAAGGAATGATGCCCAGGATCTTGCGCCCGGGGCTGAGCTTGCCGCGCCGGGCGGGGTCGAGATCCTCCACCACGCGGCGCAATTCGGTGAGATTGGCGCCGACGCCCTCATCCTTGTCCATCGCGCGGACAGGACGGTCGAGGAAACGGTTGGACATGCCTGAGGCCGCCATGATTTCCTTGCGGCCCATATTGGTGAGCTGATCCACCTTCTGGCCGAATTCGGGCGAATTGGCGTCGGCCGAAACCAGATCGGCAACGAAGGCATCCACCTTCTCGTCCAGCTTGGTGCGCTTCTCGTCCGACACCGGAACCAGCCCGGCAGCCTTCTGCGGCGCGACCACGGGCACAGGATCGGGCGGGGTGAGCTGGAAATCGGGCGCGGTCGCCGTCAGGGTTTCGTTGCTCGCCATGTGTCCTCCAAAACTCCTCGTTTCGCGGCATAGTATCACGCGATTGCCCGCGCTCCAGCATTCTTGCTGTATTAGGATGGTAAGACACGCATTTCAAGGATCGCGGCGGCCAAGATGCCCGCGGATTGCCATTTGCACCTGAAGGGGTGAGGATGTGACAAACCCGGGAGGCACCGATGCATAGCGAATTCACGATCCTCGCCCTGGCGGCCCTGCTGCTGCTGGTCCACATCATGGCCGCGATCCGCATCAAGACGCAGCAATATGGGGTGGAGTGGAACATGGGCGCGCGCGACGAAGCCCTGCCCCCGCTCAGCCCCGTCGCCGCCCGGCTGGAACGCGCGCGGGATAATTTCCTGGAAACCCTGCCCATCGCGATCATCGCCCTGATGGGCGTGGCGCTGACGGGCAAAAGCTCCACACTCACCCTTGCAGCCGGCTGGGTCTGGCTGGGTGCGCGGGCGGTTTACCTGCCACTGTACTGGGCAGGCATTCCCAAAGTGCGGACTTATGTCTGGGGCGTGGCACTGGCCGCGCTGCTGGTGTTGCTGGGGGTTTTGCTGCTGGGCTGACCGCGCAGCCCGAGCAACGCCACGCACATCAATATGCGTTGCGGTGAACCAGGACCAGGAAGGTCTGGAAGATGATGCGCAGGTCGGTCATCAGCGACCAGTTGGCGACATATTCCAGATCGGCGAACAGGCGCTGCTCCAGATCGCCCCGCTTGTGCGTGGCGCCGCGCAGGCCGCGCACCTGGGCAAGGCCGGTAAGGCCCGGCTTGATTGAATGCCGATACCAATAGCGCTGGTCGATATCCCAGAAGAGCATTTCTTCCGCGCGTGAGCCGATGGCATGGGGGCGCGGCCCCACAACGCTCATCTGGCCGAGCAGCACATTGAACAGCTGCGGCAGTTCATCCAGGCTGGTACGGCGCAGAAACTGGCCAAAACGGGTGATCCGCTGATCGTCACGCGAGGCGGAAACATGGCCGCTGTGATCCGTATGCTCCACCTTCATCGAGCGGAACTTCCACATATGGAACCGGCGATTGCCCAGCCCGATGCGATCCTGACCGAACAGGATCGGGCCGGGACTGTCGAGCTTCACCCCAATGGCGATGGCCAACAGGAGCGGAGAGCACAGCAGCAGCACCACGGCCGCAGCAGCACGATCGAACGTGCTTTTCATAACGCGCTGGTGCCAGTGAAGCGGGCCATTGGCGAGGACGAGGCTGACTTCACCATTACGATAGCGAATATTGAGCGGCATCAGCTCGGTCAGTTCCGGCATCACGATTTCGGAGCGGATATCGACGCATTTCAGCGCGCGCGACCACGCCTCGCGCCGTTCGGACGAGCAATGAACCACAACGCGATCCATGCCGCGAACGAGGTCGCCAAGGCGGCTGACCATGTCTGGCTGCGCCAGATTGGGAGCAAGCCCGGCGTCGGCGGCGCGAATGGCGCCGGGGCCCGGCTTGGCGCGCATCGGCACATCGTCATAGATGCACAGATCCGCATAGGGCTTCGGCCCGAGATAACGCATGGCCTGCCGCGCAATCACGCAGCGGGCCGCAATCCCCAGCACCAGGCAGATCAGCATGATCTCGACCACCTGCAGTCTGGAAACCTGCACTCCCAGCTTGGTCAGGAACAGGGCGGAGAAGATGATCGCTGCGGCAATCACATAAGCCATACCCGCATTGCGCAGGCTAAGATCCGTGCGCATGGCCGCCGAGGGGCTGTGCGCACCGGTCTGCAACGCGGCAAGGAAATAGATCGGGAAAGTCACCGCCAGTGCGATGCCTGCCACGCCAGGATCGGGCTGGGAGCCATTGAGCAATTGCGCCAGCATGACAGCGAGAAAGGACGCGCCCATATCGGAAGCGATGAGCGACAGAGCCACCAGACGACGCTTGACCCGGTAGCGGCGGAGCTTTTCCAGCCGGCTGTCGATTTCCCCGAGAAGCAGGGCCGGACCATTATCGTGCAGAGCGTGAACAACGGAAACAGAATGACGGGACCCCAGACTGAGGTCAGCTTCGCAAGCGGCAGTATCAAATCCGTCCATCATTCGAAGACTCTTCGCTGCATTGCATCATGCATAGCGCCTGATGCTCTCGCTATCATTCAATACGGTTACACAAGAAGGCAAATTAGGTGTTTACCCTTTTTTCCGCGACCAGCGGAATTGACCCGGATATACACCCCAAACCCCCCATTTCCGTCAGCTATCTGATATTCCAAGATCAATTTCAACCGACGACTTGATCATTCATAATTTGCGTCAAAATCGTTAAGGTTCTCAAACCAGGGCGGGAAAAAAGCGAAAGTGGCGATTCCCAAGGGTCGATCACACCCGTTACAGTAAGCATATCACATTATGATGCGTTGCAGCATTTTATTTCGCTGACGCAGCAAATTTTGTCCACAGGTTTATGCACGGCCTGCCTCCTGCCTTCTCTGCCGCCCAAGCCGCTTCGCCGGGTGCCGGATATGGCTTGCCCGACGAGAAGACGGGAGAGAGCAACCATGGGGCCTATCAAACTGGGCAAGATCACGGTCCACAAGGTTCATGAGATGGACAGCCCCGTACCGCTGCTGAGTCAGCTTCCCGGGACCACCAGCGAGGATCTGCGACGCCTGATGCGCTGGTATGACCAGCCCGACGAGATCACGCCCGATCCCGAAACCGCGCTGATGACCTTTTCCGTCCATAGCTGGGTGATAGAGGTGGATGGGCTGACCATTCTGGTCGACACCTGCTGCGGCAATCACAAGAACCGCGCTTTGCCCGAAGTCCACCAGCTCGATACGCGCTATCTGGAAAACCTGCATGCGGCAGGCTTCGCGCCGGGCGACATCGATCTGGTGATGTGTACTCACCTCCATTTCGACCATGTCGGCTGGAATACACGGCTGGAAAACGGCAAATGGGTGCCGACCTTCCCCAATGCCCGCTATCTCTTCAGCCGCCGGGATTTCGAGTATTTCCGCGACAATCCGGAAGGGGAAGGCCTGCATAACGAGGCATTCCTCGATTCAATCGTGCCGGTGATGGAAGCGGGCAGGGGCGAGATCGTGGACGCGGACATCGCGGTCCACCGCGAGATCGGCAATGGCGTCTGGCTGGAGCCGGCCTATGGCCATTCGCCCGGATGCTGCACCGTCAACGCGCAGGATGGAGGCGCGCCCGGCATTTTCTGGGGGGACGTGATCCACCACCCAATCCAGCTCATCCGGCACGATCTGCCCTTCGCCTTCGACACGGATGCCCCTGCCGCAAGCTGCACGCGCAAGGCGGTGATGGAACGCGTGGCGGATACGGATACGATCTGTTTTCCCGCCCATTTCCGCCGTTCCTCCGCCGGTCAGGTGAAGCGCGACGGGGATGTGTTCCGCTATGAATTCCTGAGCGATTGACGACCTTCCACGGGGTTTGAGCAAGCAGGACTTGCCCCGGCCCCGCAGTTGGTGAATCACCACCCAATGTCGATTCTCAGCGACCGGTGGATCCGGAAAGAAGCCCGCCATAGCGGCATGATCGAGCCCTTTGTGGAGCGCCAGCAGAACGATGGCTGCATCAGCTATGGCCTGTCATCCTATGGCTATGACGCGCGCGTGTCGGACGAGTTCAAGATCTTCACCAATGTCCACAGCGCAGTGGTCGACCCCAAGAATTTCGATTCCAACAGCTTCGTCGATGTGAAGACCGATGTCTGCGTGATCCCGCCCAACAGCTTCGTACTGGCGCGCACGGTGGAATATTTCCGCATCCCGCGCGACGTGCTGGTGATCTGCCTGGGCAAGAGCACTTATGCCCGCTGCGGCATCATCGTGAACGTCACTCCGCTGGAACCGGAATGGGAAGGCCATGTGACGCTGGAATTTTCCAACACCACGCCGCTGCCCGCCAAGATCTACGCCAATGAAGGCGCCTGCCAGTTCCTGTTCCTGCAGGGCAACGAGGCCTGCGAGCAGAGCTATGCCGACCGCTCAGGCAAATATATGGGCCAGCGCGGGGTTACTCTGCCCAGGCTTTGAGGCAAGTTCCGGGCTGATGCCTTACCCGTCATGCTGAACTCGTTTCAGCATCCATTGCTCCCCGCAAGCCGCAGCCCGAATTGGAAACATGGATCCTGAAACAAGTTCAGGATGACGATGAGTGGCAGATCCTCCCGGTATTACAGGCGCGTCAGAAACTCGCCTTCATGCTCAGGCGGAAGTTCCGGCCGGTCAGCGGGATGAAGTCCTTGGTGAAGCTGGCATGGCGGCGGCCTTCGACATCGAAGATATTATCCGCCTGCAACATCAGCGTGAGATTGTCCGACCCGGTCAGCGGGTGCCAGGCGAGCGACAGGTTGGTGAAGGCGAAGCTGTCTGTCGGGGTTTCGAGCGGGGCCAGCCGGTCCTGCTTGTCATACCATTCCACTTCGGCGCGCGCATCGAAAGCACCCACCTGCGCTTCCAGCGCGCCCTTCAGGCTGAGCGGGGGAATGCGCGGCACGGGCGAGCCGTCGGCCAGAGTGGCGCGCACATAGTCGCCGCGCAGATCGGCCAGAAGCTTGAACCCGTCCGTCTGATAGAGCGGCGCGCTGATCTCGCCTTCCAGGCCGAAATGCTTGGCATCCTGCTGGAGGAATTCATAGACAGGCAGCCCGTCTTCCTCAGTGCCCGCCTCGGACAGGAAGATGAAGCCGTCGAACCAGTTCTGATAGACGCTGAAGCTCAGCGTGGCCCCGCCGACATTGCCGCGCACATAGCCTTCGAGGCCCCATGCCCCTTCCTTGGTCAGATCGACATTGCCCACTTCATATTGCTGGGTGGCCACGTGCGGCCCGTCTGCGAAGAGTTCCTGCACTGAGGGGGCGCGTTCGGCACGCGATCCATTGATGCCGATGCGCAAGCCGGGCGTGATATTGTAAGACAGGCCAAGCGCGCCCGAGAAAGTATCGAAGCCGCGCGTCTCGTTGAGCGATGCCACATCGATATCGGTCCGTTCATACCGGCCGCCCGCTTCCAGTTCGAAAGGAGCAAGGTCGAATTCCTGCACGGTGAACAGCGCAAAGCTGTCGGTCTTGCTGGGCGGAACGAAGGCTTCTTCGCCGATAGCCTCGAAATCCTGGTGCGAATATTGCGCCCCGAGCGAGCCGCCCCAGCCGCCGCGCTGCGACTGGACCAGTTCAAGCCGCCCCTCGATGCCGGTCACATCGAAACGCGTGCCCGTCTCCGTGCCTTCGAATTCCGTGTGGGTATAATCCGACCAGCCCCAGCGCGTCTGGAGCTTGTCAAAGAAGCCATCCCCCAGATCGAGCACGCCGCGCAGATCGACGCGATATTGCTTCATGCCGATAGTGACGGGGGCTTCCTCCTCCGCTTCGGTATCCAGCGGATCGGGAATGCCGGGCTTTTCGGGCGCGCCGTAATTGGTGTCGAAATAGCCGAAAGAAACGCCCAGATTGCTGTCGCCGGAAAAGAACGCGATGCCGGTGCCAAGGCTGGTGGTTTCCGTCTGGCTGTTAGGCACCTTGCCCCGGAGATTGGCCGTGGCGCGCACCTCGTCCGCCTCTTCGGCGAAGCCGTCTTCCTCAAGCTGGTCCGCCCCGGCGAGCAGTTCGGAACGCAGCGTCTTGGAGGCGACATAGCCGGGCACCTGAACATCGCCGGACTTGCGCCACGATCCATCGACATGGAACGCCACATTGCTGGCCAGCGGCACATCCACCGAACTGCCGATTTCGCGCCGGTCCGCCGCCGTGTCCACTGCGGCCATGGCATCGACATGCACTGCCTCATCCGGCACGCGCGGGGGAATGCGCTTGCCGATGACATTCACCGCGCCGCCAATCGCCTGGCTGCCATAGAGCAGCACGGCAGGCCCGCGCAGCACCTCGATCCGGTCGGTCAGCAGGGGATCGATGGTCACGGCATGGTCGGCCGAAGTGCTGGCCGCGTCGATCGATCCGATACCGTCAGTCAGCACGCGCACGCGCTCTCCGGTCAGGCCGCGCAGCACCGGGCGCGAAACGCCGGGCGCGAAGCTGGTGGAGGAAACGCCCGGCACCTTGGCCAGCACATCCCCCAGCGTGCCCGCGCCCAGATTACGCTGCAATTCGGTGCCGCTCATCACCGATGTGCCCGCCAGGATGTCCAGCCGGGCAAGGCCCGGCGCGGTGACGAGGATTTCGCCGTGATAATCGTCGCCCGCGCGGCTGGTCGAGGCAGGCTGGGCCGGTTTGGCGGGGGCGGCATCGGCTGCGCCATCGGCCTTGTCCTGAGCGGCGGCCTGCACGGCAGGCTGGCCCAGATCGGCTGCAAAGGACGGCTGATAGGGGATGAACAGCGCGGCGGCCGCCAGAAGCGATGCGGAGCGGGTTTTCATAGAGAGGGACAATCCTGCAAGCTGATCTTGAATGTTATAACGTCTCTTCGCACTTGCAGAAAAAATGCAATCGGTTTGTTTCGCCCCATTGCACTTTGTGGGCAGGCCGTGCCTCAGCGGCGACGAACCGTTAGATCTTCACTCCTCGGCCTGTGCCGCCGCCAGCGCAGCATCGAGATCGTCCGGCAGTTCGTAATACCCGCCGGAAAGCGCATCGTAGCGGCCGGATACGAGATCGAGCACGCGCTGGGCACAGCGTGCCAGATCGCCCTGCGCCGCCGGATCGCCTGAGGCAGCGCGTAGCCGTTCCACCATCCCGCCCAGATATTTCTGCGCCTCGGGGCTCTCCATCGTGTCCCGCGCCAATTGAGTGAAGACGAAGCCGGGATCGATTGCGAATATGGCCACGCCCGTGCCCGCCAGTTCCGCCGCTGCTTCCGCCACAAGGCGGTTCTGCGCGATCTTGCCGGTGCAATAGGCCGACAGATTGGGCGCGACCATACGGCTGGCGATGGCCGAGACGCAGACCACCCTGCCCCGCCCGCGCGCGATCATGCCGGGCAGCGCTGCATGCAGGAACAGCATCGGGGCACGGATATGGATGGCCTGGGCGCGCCACCATTCCTCCGGGTCCACTTCCCAGATCGGGCCGAAGGGGCCGGGAATACCCGCATTGTTGACCAGCACATCAATGGGGCCGAGCCCTTCTTCGGCGGCTTTCACGGCCCCCTCTATCGATGCGCGATCGGTCACATCGCATTCCACGCACAAGGCCTCCCCGCCATGCGCGCGAATCGCGGCCGCGACCTCTTCCAATTCCCGGCCGGAGCGGGAAAGCAGGGCCACCCGGGCACCCTCGCCCGCAAGTCGTTCCGCAATCGCGCGCCCGAAACCGCGCCCTGCTCCACTGACCAGCGCGACCTGGCCTTCCAGTACTGCCATCCTTTTTCTCCATGAAATCCGGCTTCTATTTGAGCAGCGCCAATGCTGGGGCTCCTCGTCTCCGTTATCCGCCTAATAACCGGCCAGGGCGCTGTCGGGAAGCGCGGGACAAGACGCAAACCGACAATCGCAGACCGGCAAATACTGGTATGATTTCTTTCTCCGCGGGATTGAGGACTCGGAACAATGAACTCGCATCGCCTGATCGCGCTGGCCCTGCTGGGCACAGCCACCGCCATTGCCATTCCCACTTTCGCCCAGCGCGCGCCCGATAGCGGACCCATCGCCCGCTATGACATGCGCGCCGGCACCACTTCCGGCTTCGGCATGGGTGCGGGCATGGGCGGCATGATGTCCATGATGATGGGTGGACGCGGCGGATCGCAGGTTCAGCACGAATTGCTGCTGCGCCTCGGCTCTTCCAGTACCGCCCCCAATGGCAAGCCCAAGGCGGACCACTTCATGCCGGATGCAGCGAAGCTGGGCAAATCGGTCGCGCTGGTCACCCCGCGTGAGGAACGCGGCCCGGTGGACGAGATTCCCAATCAGGAACCCAGCGGCCGCATGCTGATCTTCTGGGGCTGCGGCGAACATGCGCCCAAGGGGCAACCGGTGATCATCGACTTTTCCAAGCTTGCGAAGGGCCAGGTGCCGCCGGGCGTGTGGACCAATTCCATCCCGGCCGATTGGGGCCCCAACCTGCAGAACAGCAAGACCTTCGGCCGCTGGCCCGCGGAAGACGGCAAATATGTGAAGAGCGACAGTTCGCTGCTGGGCGCGCATCGGGTGGCGGGCAATTATTCGCCTGACATCGCCTTCACTTTGACCAAGGATTTCATGAAGCCGCTCTCGGTCAAGACGGCGGGCCAGGCCAGCGGCGCCTCCCTGCTCAGCTGGGGCGGTGTGCCCGATGCCACCGGCTATTTCGCCTCGCTCTTCGGATCGAAGCAGGGGCCCGGCGGCAAGATGGGCGATATCGTGATGTGGTCCAGCAGTTCCAACCGCCAGTTCGGCGGCGGATTGTCGGACTGGCTCTCCCCCGGCCAGGTCGCCCCGCTGGTGAAGGACAAGACGGTGATGACCCCGCAGACCACCACCTGCCTCGTCCCCGCCGAAGTGATTGCCGCCGCACCGGATTTCCGCATGGGCACGCTCACTGCCTTCGGCCCGGAAGAAGATTTCGCCTATCCTCCGCGTCCCGCCGACGCCAAGGCCCGCTGGGATTTGCAATGGACCGCCCGCATCCGCCATCGCTCCACCACCAGCTGGATGGAAGCCCAGGGCATGAACATGGGCATGATGAGCGCGGCCAGCGAAGATGAAGGGGATGAGGGCGAAGCGCCCCGCACTGCTTCGCAGAGCAAGAAGGACTGCAAGCCCAAGAAAAGCGGCGGCCTGTTCGGTGGCCTCGCTGGCGCCGTGATGGGCGGCGCGGGCGGCAGCAACGGCTGCTGATCCGGGCAGATCGGGATGACGCCGGCCCCGCTGGTTCAACCAGGGGATTGCTGGCCGGCGTCAGTCTCCCGCCAGACCGGCGGGGATGAGCGCGAGAGCAAGAAGGATCAGTGCAGCCGATGGCCAGGCCATGATGCCCATGCCCCGCCACATCGCCGCCAGCACGTTTTTACCCTGCTCCGTTTCAGCCCGCCCCGCAGCGGCATCGTGCTTGAGGCGCAGCGCGTAGATCAGCACGCCAGTCACGGCCAGCCCGGTCAGCCCCGCCCCGAACAGGAACCATAGCAGCCGCGTGGCAAACCCGCCCCAGCTGCCAAAATGCAGCGGATCGGCGGCTTCGGAAATACGCTGATGCAACGTCAGGTCGGTTCCCCGCAGGCGCTCCACCACGGCGGAGCTTTCGGGATCGACCATCACGATATTCGCCCGTTCGCGCACCAGCAGCGCCTCGGCATCGCCCATCACCAGAACGCCGCCGGGCTTCTCTTCGGGAAAATAGACGGAAGTGACGCGCAACGCCGGGTAATCCTGCCGGGCGAGCGCAACGATCTCATCGAGCGCGGGGCCCGCTGCCTGGACCGATGGCAGAGTGACCGAAGGCCGCGCGACCGGCGCATGCCCCCCGCCCCATTCGACCAGATACCACAGGCCCGTAACACCGATCAGCGCCACGAACCACAGCAGCCACAGCCCGGCAAAGCGGTGCAGATCCCCCGTATAGCGTCGCCCGTCGTTCCGGCGGCCGGGCCGGGTACGCGGCAGGCGGAAAAAACCGCGCCACCATTTCTTGTACACGAACAGCGCCGTTATCGTGGAGGCCAGCATCGGAATGGCCAGCGCCGTGACGATCGGTATCCCCCAGCGGGTGGGCAGCATCAGGTGCCGGTGCAATTCGCGGAACAACCGCTGCGCATTGAACCAGGAGGAAAGCCCCTGCACCTGCGCGGTCCAGGGGTTGATCTGGATGCGGAAGAGCTCCCCATCCCCGCCCACTGCCAGGGCTTCTGCCGCGAACCACGGCGCAATCGGCGCGCTGATCCGCTCGATCCGCGCACCACCCGCCGCCGATTGCGCGGCCTCGGCCAGCGCGCCCCATGAAGCCTGCGGCCCGTCCTGCGGGGCGACCCGCATGGATGGCGTCATCAGCCAGTCGATCTCGTGAGACAGAGTGGCGATAGTTCCGGTCGCGAGGATGAAGGCGAGGAACAGGCTGACCTGCAGCCCCGCCCATTGGTGGACGCGCCACCAGAGCGAGCGCCCGGCCTGCTGGTGTTTCTGCTTCTTCTTCACCTCACCGCTCACCGCCACCGTGGCCATCACAGCTTCCAGCGCAACTCGGCAAAGACGGAACGGGGCTCACCCGGGAAATGCCCGGTGCGAGCGACGAAGCCCGATGCCGCGTAAGTCTTGTCGAAGATATTGTCCACGCGCAGCAGCAGGCTCAACTGCGGCGTGATCTGCTGGATGATCGAGGCATCGAAAATGGCATAGGGCTTCACCTTCTGCCCATCGATGCTCAGCCGGCTGCTGACATATTCACCGCCCAGCGCGATGGCCGTGCCGGTGGAACGGAACTGATAGCGCGTCCACAGGCCTGCCTGATGTTCCGGCGCATTGGCAAAGCGATCGCCCACTGCATTGGTCAGCGACTGGCCCGGTACGCTGGCCGTGATGCGCGCATCGTTATAGGCGTAATTGGCGGTCAGCACCCAGTCGGGCGTGATGTCGGCGGTCAGCTCCAGTTCGAAGCCCTTGCTAGTGACTTCACCGATGGGTGCGAGATCGTCCACGCCATCGGAGCTGTCGCCATCGGGATCGATCTGCAGCATGTTGCGCCGCTTGATCTGATAGACTGCCGCTGCGCCCTGCAGCTTTCCGCCCAGCAGAGCCACTTTCACGCCCGCTTCCACCTGCTCGCCGGTTATCGGGGCGAAGGGCCCTCCGGCCAGCGGGCTTTGCGATGCAACGTCCTGCGGCTCGAACCCTTCGGACCAGCTGGCATAAAGCGAGACATCGTCGCGCGGCTTGTAGATCAGCCCGCCGCGGAAGGTCCAATCGCCCGAAGTATAGTCCGTCCCGCCGAGCAGATCCTCGTCCTCATAACGGTCATAGCGCGCACCGCCGACCACGATCCAGTGATCGGAAAGATGCAACTGGTCCTGCAGATAGAAGCCATAGCGCGTGCTGCGCGTGTCCGTGGGCCGCTTGGCGATGGCTTCCAGATCATAGAAGGACGCGCCCGACAGGCCATAGACGGGATTGGCCAGGCTCAGCAGGGGGATTTGCGCGAAGGGCACGGTCCGCCCCCAGAAATCCGCATCCTCCCGATACCAGTCCGCGCCGATCAGCAGCCGGTTGTCGATCCCGGCAATCTGCCGGTCAATCGTGGCGTTGCCCGCAAAGGTCAGGCCCTTGGTAATACGTTCCTGATCACGCAATTCGCGGCGCGAAGCGTCCACCACGCCATCGGCATCGGTATCCACCAGCCCGCGCGCCTCGTGATATTGCTGGCGTTCGCGCGCATCGAAATAACGTGTGGCGAGTTCCAGCGCGATGCCGTCCGCCGGTTCGGCCTGCAGCCGCGCCTGATAGACAGTGGCGCGCAGGTTCAGGAAATCGGTCTTCTCATTTGTGTTCCAGCTGCGATCCGCCAGGAAATTGCCGTCATTGTCGGTCGGCACGCCGCGCAGCCGCGCGCCGCGATTCTTCTGGTCGTAATGCGTTACCTGCGCGATCAGCCGTGCATCTTCGCCCAATTTCGCCGTCAGCCCGCCATCCAGGATCAGCGTCTTTTCCCGCGTGTTGTTACGGAACGGGTCCATCTGCTCATAATAGGCGCCCGCGCGGGCCAGCAGCGTGCCATTGCCCGTGATCGGCCCGGAAATCTCGCCCGAGGCGCCATAGCGATCGTAAGTGCCGGCCGTCAGCGTGGCCTGCGCCGCCAGTTGCTCAGTGGGGACCTTGGTGACGTAATTGATCAGGCCTCCGGGCTCGCCGGGGCCATAGAGCATGCCGGAAGGGCCCTTCAGCACTTCCACCCGCGTGATGTTGAACAGCTTGGGCACGGAAAAGGCGATGAAGGGATCGCCGCGCAGATTATCGTAAAAGACGCGGTCCTGCCGGAAGCCGCGGAACGTGACACCGGAATAGCTGAAATTGGTGATCCCAGCGATGTTGCGATAAAGGTCCGTCGCATCGCGCGCACCCTGATCGTCGATCAGCGCTTCATTGAGGACGGTCACCGATTGCGGAATGTCGAGCGGATCGCTCGCCCCGCGCGCCACAGATGTCGATTCCACACGATAGAGTATCTCGGCCCGGCTGGTGACGATGATCTCATTCGTCCCCTCACTCGCGGCGGCCTCCACTTCGGCGGCATGGGCCAGCGAAGTGCCGCCCAGGCAAATGGATACCGATACCAGCAGAGAGAGTTTGGTTGCGCTCATGATTCCCCTTTCGTTGCGCGGCCCCACTAATAATAATCATTCTCATTAGCAAGCTAGGATCGGGAAAAATGCTTAGGGCCCCTCGCAGACGCACGGCAACACGCCGCCAATCACGAGAGAGACGAAAACGATACGGAGAAGGTGAGAAGAGGGCGCCCCCGTAAGGGGAAGTCGCATGGTCCCAACGATGGTCTGGAAAACTGGAGCGGGCGAAGGGATTCGAACCCTCGACCCCAACCTTGGCAAGGTTGTGCTCTACCCCTGAGCTACGCCCGCTCTGGCGTTTTACCGACCCGATGTGTCGGTGGGGAGGCGCGCGGTTAGCATCGGTCCCCATACCCTGCAAGGGGAAAAATCATCTTTCGCCAAGGGAATTTCACTTCCCCGCCCCAATCGCCGTTACCCCTTCACAAATTCGCCCGAAGGTCCACATTAGGCACTTATATATAGCATCAGTGGGAGTACCCTTTTGGCAAGCCTGGGCCTCAATCTCGAAGAGCAGAAAGCGGTCGACCGGTTCCGCAACGAAGTTGTCGAACCTTCGATGACGAAACTCGTCATTCTCGATTTCTGGGCCGAATGGTGCGGGCCGTGCAAGGCGCTGGCGCCCGTGCTGGAAAAGGTCGCCGCCGAATATGCCGACAAGGGCGTGATTCTGGCCAAGCTGAATGTGGACGAGGAAGGCTTCATCGCCTCGCAATTCCGCGTGCAGTCCATCCCCACCGTCTATGCCCTGTTCCGCGGCCAGCCCGTGGCGGACCTCACCAATGCGCGCAGCGAAAGCCAGCTGCGGCAGATGCTGGACCAACTGCTGGAAAAACTGCCGGTGGAAGCCGGCGCGGGCAATGAGGCAGAGCATGAACTGGCCCAACTGATCGCCATGGGCGAAGACGTGCTGGCCAGCGGCGATGCCGAACGGGCGCTGGGCGTATTCGCGCAGCTTGCCGAAATGGCGCCCGATAATGTCCAGGTGCAGGCCGGGCTGATTCGCGTGCTTATGGAACTGGGCGAGATCGACGCAGCCCGCGCCGCGTTCGATGCGCTGCCCGAGGAGATCAAGGGCGATCCGGCCCTGGCACAGGCGGCCAAGATGCTGGAGCTGACTGCCGATGCCCCGCAGGACGATGGCGAGCTTGCCTCCCTGCGCGCCGCGGCCGAGGCGAATCCCGCCGATATGGACGCCGCCTTCGCCTATGCGCAGGCCGCCTTTGCCGCCGGTCGGCGCGACGAGGCCGCCGATGCGCTGCTTTCCATGATTCGCGCAGAGCCGGAATGGAACGAGGGCGCGGCCAAGGCCAAGCTGCTGCAGATCTTCGAGGCGGTGGGCCTGGAAGATCCCTGGGTGGCCGCCAGGCGCCGCAAGCTTTCGCTGCTGCTGTTCGGCTGATCCGGCAATAATGTCCGCCAGCCGCCTCTCGATCTTCCCCCTTTCAGGCGCGATCCTGTTTCCGGGGCTGCAATTGCCGCTGCACATTTTCGAGCCGCGTTATCGCGCGCTCGTGAGCGATGCACTGGCGCGGGACCGGCGGATCGGCATGATCCAGCCGCAGGTCCAGTCCGAAGGCGCGCCTCTGTTCGCCATCGGCTGCGTGGGCAAGATCGGCGAGGTGGAAGCGCTGGAGGACGGGCGCTTCAACATCGTGCTGGAAGGCGAAGCGCGCTTCCGCCTGCTGCGCGAACTCGATGTGAAGACCCCCTTCCGCCAGGTGGAAGCCGAATGGCTGGAAGAGGCGGACGAAGTGCTCAGCTCTGCCGAACGCGCGAGTTTCGAGTTCGAGGCTCGCGAATTCGCCGATCGGCAGGGTTATTCGGTGGATTGGGATTCGGTCTCGCGCCTCGATGACACGGCCCTGATCAACGGCGTGAGCCAGATCGCCCCCTTCGATGCGGCGGCCAAGCAGGCCCTGCTGGAAGCGCCCGGCATAAGGATGCGCTGCGAATTGCTGGTGCAGCTGATGCAATTCTTCGGCCGACATGACGGCATGGATGACCGGGTGACGTTGCAATAATCTGCCGATCCTCCCCATTGGGGGAGGGGGACCGCGCGAAGCGTGGTGGAGGGGCAGGCGCGGCTCGGCGCGACAATCAATTGGAGCGGAGGAGGCGAGTGCCCCTCCACCATGCTGCGCATGGTCCCCCTCCCCATGCTGGGGAGGATTTATATCCCGAAGGAACCGCGCAGGCCGTCGATCACATATTGCGCGGCCAATGCCGCCAGCAGCACGCCCAGCAGGCGGGTGATTGCCGCTTCCACGCTGGCGCCCACCAGCCGGATCAGCGGCGCGGCGAGCAGCAAGGCGCCGAGCGACAGGATCATCACCGCCGCCAGCGCGGCCAGCACCACCAGCGTCTGTTCCGCCCCATGCGCCTGGCCCACCACCAGCATCACCGTGGCAATGGCCCCCGGCCCGGCCAGCATCGGCATGGCCATGGGGAAGACGGAAATATCCTCGATCTCCGGCGTCTGGGAATTATGAGCGCGGATTTTCTCCGCCCGTTCCTCGCGCCGCTGGGTGCGCTTTTCGAACACCATGTCGATCGCGATGAAGAACAGCATGATCCCGCCCGCGATGCGGAAGGAATCGAGTTCAATATGCAGCGCGGCCAGCAATTGCTTGCCGAACAGGGCGAAGCCCAGCAGGATCAGCGTGGCGACCAGCACCGCCTTCACCGCCATGCTGCGCTGCTGGCGCGGCGGCGCCTCTGCCGAAAGCCCGGCATAGATCGGCGCGCAGCCCGGCGGATCGATCACCACGAACAGGGTGATGAAGGCCGAGATGAACAGTTCGATCATTGCGCCCTTCCGGGTGCGGACGCCGCGCTGCTCAGCACCTCTTCCATGCCCGCTTCATGGCGAAGCGAAACGCGGATCGTGCGGGCGAAATCGGGCGCCACCTCCACTTGCCAGCTCAGCGAGCCGTCCGTGGCGCTGCCGGAAAGGCCATCTGCCGCAACCGGCGAAAGCGATATTTCGGAAGGCCGGGGCCCGCCGGGCAAACGCGCGGGGCAATCGGCCACATCGGTCTGCACCAGATCGGGCTCGGTCAAGGGCTGGGCCAGCGTATCGCCGAAATCGACCAGCCATTTATAGGCGCCATCCTGCTGGCGCTGCCACACGGTGACGAAATAGCCGACCTGCCCATCCGGCAAGGTCCAACCGCCTTTCGACACGGCGACTGACCCGTCGCAGCTCGACCATATCTGATAGGGCGCCCAGGAAAGCTGCGCTTCCGCGCCCTTCTTTTCTTTCAGCCAGCGTTGCACCGGAACCGGTCCGGGCGCGAAGATCAGCGCGCTCTTCGCCGAATATTCGGCGAAGGCAGCCCGCTGGCCCTTTTCCCGCGCGGTGCGGGCAAAGCTCAGCTCGGTTGCCACCACCTGGCCGGGATTGGCGGAGGGGCGCAGCATGGGGCTGCGCCCGCCCGGCCCACGCGGCCCGCCCGCGCCGGTGCAGGCGGCCAGCGCCAGCACCGAAACGAGGGCGAGCGCGCGGCGCATCACAGCGCGTCTTCGTCCAGCGCGATATTCTCGCGGCGATAGGCGGAGACCAGCGCATTGCGCAGCAGCACGGCAATGGTCATGGGGCCGACGCCGCCGGGCACCGGCGTGATGGCGCCGGCCACTTCGCGAGCGGAATCGAAATCGACATCGCCCACCAGCTTGGTCTTGCCGTCTTCCCCGTCAACGCGGTTGATGCCCACGTCGATCACGGTGGCGCCGGGCTTGATCCAGTCACCCTTGACCATTTCCGGGCGGCCCACGGCGGCCACCACGATGTCCGCGCGCTTTACCACTTCGGGCAGGTTCGCGGTGCGGCTATGCGCGATGGTGACAGTGGCGTTGGCATCGGTGAGGAGCTGCGCCATCGGCTTGCCGACGATGTTGGAACGGCCGATCACCACGGCATCCTTGCCCGACAGATCGCCCAGACGATCCTTCAGCAGCATCAGGCAGCCCAGCGGCGTGCAGGGCACGAAGCCCTTCTGGCCGACAGAGAGACGGCCCGCATTGATGATGTGGAAGCCATCGACATCCTTGTCGGGATCGATGGTGGAAATCACGGCCTGCTCGTCCAGCCCCTTGGGCAGGGGCAGCTGCACCAGAATGCCGTCCACGGCGGGATCGGCGTTCAGTTCTTCGACCTTGGCGATCAGATCCGCCTCGCTCGCATCGGCAGGCATCTTGTATTCGAAGCTGTTCATGCCGGCGGCAGTGGTGGCCTTGCCCTTGGACCGGACATAGACCTGGCTGGCCGGGTCTTCGCCCACCAGAACCACGGCGAGGCCCGCCTTGCGGCCTGCCTTCGCCTCGAATTCGTCGGCGAACTTGGCGATCTTCTGACGCAGCCCTTCTGCGAAGGCCTTACCGTCGATCAATGCGGCACTCATGCATAACTCCCGAGATTGGACAGAATGATTGCGAGGATGCGCAGAAGGATCAGCAGCACCATCGGGGAAAAGTCGATCATCCCGGTATCGGGCATGATCCGGCGGATCGGATTGAGCATCGGATCCAGAATGGCATTCACCGCCCGCCACAGCGAGGCGACGAGATTGTTCTGCATGTTCACGACATTGAACGAGATCAGCAGGCTGAGCACGAACTGCACGATCACGATGACCGTTACGATCGACATCAGGTAGAGCACGATTTCCAGCAGCGTCAGGGCTACCATCAAGAATTCCTCCAGGCGGTCACGCGGGCGGCGAACCTAGCCGAGCCGGGCAAAGTGTATCAACCGCATAATACGCATCACTGCGCCCATTCCAGTCTTTCGATATGCCAGGCCAGCTGCCAGTCTTCCGCGCCGGGAACATCGTTCACGCGCTTCATGGTCAGCGTGCCCTGCCGCGTCACCTTGCCGCCATCGGCCACCAGAGTGACGGGCAATTCATAATAGAGCGAGCCTGCCGCCCCTTCCACTTCGCCATGGCCGAAGGCGAAGATCGGGCCGGGCGCATCGCCCATCAGCGCCTTGAGCTTCGCCCCGTCCATCGAGCCCTTGCGCCAGGCCAGCGCGGCATCGTCCCACTTGCCGTCAGCAAGCTGTTGCGAAAACCATGCCAGCACCCGGTCGGGATTCTCGCGTTCCTGCAGAACCGAGAAACCGGCCGGGGCCGCAGGCGTTTCAGCGGGCGAAGCATCGGGCGAACCCTCAGGTGACGGCGCCGCATTCTCGCTTGCCTCACCCGCGGCGGGAGTTTCCGCGCTCTGCTGGCAGGCGGCCAGAGCCAGCAGAGCGGTGCCTGCAAGGCTTCGCGTCAGAAGAGCCGCCGCGCGCATCAGTCCGCCCGGATCAGC
>MKUB01000161.1 GCA_001898545.1 Sphingomonadales bacterium 63-6
GGCGTAAGGTTATGCTGATCGGCCACGAAAAGGGCCACGATACGCAAAGCCGCATTCGCCACAATTTCGGCATGGGTAAGCCGGAAGGCTATCGCAAGGCAGTGCGCCTGATGGAGATGGCCGGGCGTTTCGGCCTGCCGGTCGTCACTCTTGTTGATACCTCCGGCGCTTTTCCGGGCATCGAAGCGGAAGAGCGCGGCCAGGCAGAGGCAATCGCCCGTTCGACTGAGGCCTGTCTTGCGCTGCCGACGCCTATGGTCGCGGCAATCGTGGGTGAAGGCGGCTCCGGCGGCGCTGTAGCGCTTGCCAGTGCGGAACGCGTGCTGATGCTGGAACATGCGGTCTACTCTGTCATCTCGCCTGAAGGGTGTGCCTCGATTCTCTGGCGCACCGGTGAAAAAGCTCCGCTCGCGGCGGAGGCGATGAAAATGACGGCACAGGATCTGCTGGAACTGGGTGTGATCGACCGGATTGTGGAAGAACCCGCCGGCGGCGCCCATCGGGATCGCAGGGAAACGGCGCTCGCTCTCGGTGCTGCAATTGCGCAGGAACTGGACGCTCTGGGCAAGAAGAGCCCCGCCGCCCTGCGCAAGATGCGCGAGGATCGCTTCCTCAAGATCGGCTGAGGAAAGCCACGCTTTCTCCGGCCGCGCTTGCAAGGGCGCGGCTGGCAAAGCACAATGCCTTCCGTGTTGGAGCGGCCATGCGAGCCGCACGGAGGAGCATTCATGTCTGCATTTGCGAAGATTCGCGCACGTTCCACTGCGCTGGGCGGCGTTGCCTGCCTTGCGCTGACCGGTTGCATGGCCGGTGGGCCTATTGCCTCGGCAGGGAGCCCGATCACTCCCACGGAAGCCCAGCAGGGCGCTGAGGCGCACACGCAGATCGTTTCGGAATTTGGCGGCGCCATGAGCGGCTCGCAGGCCAATTATGTGGTCGGCGTTGGCCAGAACATCGCTTTCCAGTCCGGTCTCGGCAATTCGCCCGGAGCGTTCAAGGTCACGCTGCTCAATTCTTCGGTGAACAACGCTTTCGCGATTCCCGGGGGCTATGTTTACGTCACGCGGCAGTTGGTCGCCCTGATGAACAATGAGGCAGAACTGGCTGCGGTTCTGGGGCATGAAGTGGGCCATGTGGCCGCGCGCCATTCCGCCAAGCGCCAACAGGCAGCGCAGCAGAATGCGTTGCTGGGCGCGCTGGGGCAGATTCTCTCAGGCGTATTGCTGGGCGATTCGAGCCTGGGACGTTTGGGCCAGCAGATTTCCAGCACGGTTCCAGAACTGGCGACGCTCAAATATTCGCGCGGGCAGGAGTTGGAGGCCGATGGCCTTGGTGTCCAATATCTGGGCACTGCCGGTTACGACAAGCGCGCCATGGCGAGCCTTCTGGCCAGTCTTGCCGCGCAGAACTCGCTCGATGCGCAGCTTCAGGGGCGGGATGCACGGATGCCGGAATGGGCCTCCACTCACCCGGACCCGGCCTCCCGCGTGCAGAACGCCCTGCAACTGGCAGGTGCGGCCAATGGCGGGGCAACGAATCGCTACACGGTCCTCACCCCGGGCAGCGGCATCGTCTATGGCGACGATCCGCATCAGGGAGTGATCGAGGGGAATGAGTTTATCCATCCCGATCTGAGGATGTCCTTCAAGGCACCGCAAGGCTTCTACATGGCCAACGGGGCCGATGCGGTTTCGATCAACGGCAATAGCGGCAAGGCGCAGCTGGCCCGCGCGGCCTATAATGGCAATCTGGAAACCTATGTGCGCCAGGTGTTCCAGAAGCTCGGCGGCACGCAGCAGACGCTGGCTCCACAAAGCATCAAACGGACCACGGTGAACGGCATTCCGGCCATGGTCGGCACAGCGCGGGTGCAAAGCGGGGAAGGGCAGGTTGACGTGGTGGTCTATGCCTATGAGTTTTCCAGCGGTCAGGCGCTGCATTTCGCCGCCCTCGCTCCGGCCGGGCAGGCGGGCGTGTTTGACGGTATGTTCGCGTCGATGCGACGGCTGAGCGCCTCGGAAGCTGCAGCGGTGACCCCGCGTCGTCTGGAGGTGGTGACCGTAAAGAGCGGCGACACTGTCGCCTCGTTGGCCAATCGCATGGCTTATACGGATTCGCGGGAGGCGCGGTTCCGGGTTCTTAACGGGCTCGCCTCTGGCGATACGGTCAAGGCCGGGCAGAAGGTCAAGATCGTCGTCAAGGGAAGCTGAGAATCGCAGCAATCAGTCGGGTTTAAGGGGTATTGTCGCCTTTTGAGGCCGACATAAGAGAAGGGCGGCAGGTTTCCCTGCCGCCCTTCAATATGCTCGCTGGAGCGGTCAGATGCTGACCGCTGCCATGTCAAAGCTTACGTGGCCGGGGTGTTGGCCATCTTGGTTTCGACGGTGTTGAACGTCGAGGTCAGCTGGGTGCCGAGGGTGCTCATCGCGGTGACGGCGGCAACGGCGATCAGAGCGGCGATCAGGCCGTATTCGATTGCGGTGGCGCCAGCTTCGTCGCGCAGCAGCTTGTTCATGAACTTCATCGCTTGTCTCCTGGTACAATCTTCGCGCCCGGGCCAACCCCACATGACTGGTTCGGGCAGGTTGTGACTACGTGACAAAGGTTGAAAAAGGCCTAATCTCAAAAGTGCCCCATCGCGAAATCGGCTTTCTCGACAATCAGGGCCCACAACCCATTATTGCCATTTCCGACGCCTTGCAGCGCCCCGACGATCGCAATCACAATCAATGACACGATCAATCCGTATTCGACGGCGGCAGCACCCCTGGTATCTTCCAGGATCGCACCGAAAAGATTTCTTTTCACTGCTCTGTTACCCCCGTCCAATTCGGACTGACGATCGTCATTTCCCATATAAATCCTAACAAAAGGTTTCTGATGGCCACTGACCTGGAAAATATCCCGACATGGATGCCGGTAGTGGCTGCTGCGATCCTGCACGGGGACGGCCGGGTGCTGATGCACAGGCGCCCTTTCGGGAAGCATCATGGCGGGTTGTGGGAGTTCCCCGGCGGCAAGGTTGAGCCTGGGGAAACGCCTGTAATGGCGCTGATCAGAGAGATTAATGAGGAATTAGGGATAATTCTCGATTCGTCAGCTATCGCGCCGGTGGCCTTCGCGGAATCGCATCCCGAAGGCGCTGTCCCCGCGATTGTCATCCTTCTTTACACTGCAACCCTCTGGCGGGGAGAGCCCCATGCCTATGAAGGCGAGGGCTGGGGCTGGTTCACGCTTGAGGAGGCAAAGGCGCTGGAAAAGCCGCCTCTCGACATAATTTTGCTGGATAGTCTCAGGAATTTGAAAAAAGACGCCTGATAGGGATTGCCAAGATGAAAACTCACCCCTATTGGCCGCCCTCCAAGCGCACCCGTAGCTCAGCTGGATAGAGCATCAGACTACGAATCTGAGGGTCGGACGTTCGAATCGTTCCGGGTGCGCCAACAAAACAAAGGGCTACTCCTGCGAAGGGGTGGCCCTTTGTTTTTGCGCGTTTCCGGTGTGCGCTGGATAGCGCCGCACACGTTTCCTCTTATGTTGCACACGTTTCCCCGCTGTTGCCGGAACGGCCCTGCTTGGCCCGGCGTTTCATGGGCTCCAACCGCAAACGCATCTGCAACAGCATGGAGAAGAGAGCATGGCCGGACGCAGCGACATCTTCGAGCGCCTCAAGCAGGATCACGATCTGCATCGCGAACTTCTGGAACGCATCGAGCAGACCCATGGAGAATCGGACGAGCGGGCGGAATTGTTCGAGAAGCTCACGGTAGAGCTGAAAGGACACGCCGCCGCCGAGGAGCAGGCGCTCTATTCAACGATGATGCGCAAGCCCGAAACCACGGATGAGACTCGCCATTCCGTGGCAGAGCATCACGAGATCGAAGAATCGCTAAACGACATCGCCGCGACCGATATGGCGAGCGGCGCCTGGCTGGTGAAGTTTCGCCAGCTGCGCCACGATTACCTCCATCACATCGATGAAGAAGAGGAGGAGCACTTTCCCGATTTCGCCGAGCACCTGACCAAGGAGGATGAAACCTACATGGAAAAGGTGTTCGAACGGCGCAAGGCAGCCGAGACTGCTGAGGCGGAAGTGACGCCGGAACGCAAGGAAGACGCCAAGGAATAGGCTTACGGACCAAGGGGCACTTGGCGAAGCGGGTTTGGCGCTCTAACGGACCATCCATGGCGTGGCCCGGCTGAGGGCTCGCATGGCAGGAATTGGAATTATGAGCACCAAACCCCCCGTGCCCCAAGAGGTCCAGGAAGCCATCCGTACGCTGATCCGCTGGGCGGGTGACGATCCCAGCCGGGAAGGGCTGATGGACACTCCCTCGCGCGTGGCGCGCGCGTGGAAGGAATATTGCGAAGGCTATAGCGAAGATCCGGGCATCCATCTTTCCCGCGTGTTTGAGGAAGTGGGCGGTTATGACGAGATCGTGCTGCTGAAGGATATTCCCTTCCAGTCCCATTGCGAACACCACATGGCCCCGATCATCGGCAAGGCGGCGATTGCCTATCTGCCGACGGACCATGTCGTGGGCATTTCCAAGCTCGCCCGCGTGCTGCACGGCTATGCTCGCCGCTTGCAGGTGCAGGAACGCCTGACCGCCGAAGTGGCCGATTGTATCGAGCGGCACCTCAAGCCGCGCGGCGTGGCGGTGGTGATCGAGGCGAGCCATTCCTGCATGACAGCACGCGGCGTTCGCACACCCGGTGTGGGCATGGTGACGAGCCGAGTGTCTGGCGTGTTCCGCAAGGATCACCGGAGCCGGGAGGAAGTGCTGCGCCTGATGGGGTATTGATCCATCCCACGGATATGAACCGGAAATAAAAAAGCCCGCCTGTGAAGGCGGGCTTTTTGTTTTGCTTCGGTCTCTGACGGATCAGAGCTGGCCGAGCATATATTCCGCGCTGGAGACGTTGAAGTCGCCCGGTGCTTCGACATTCAGCTGTTCGACCACACCATCGTTGACCACCACCGAAAAGCGCTGGCCGCGCGTGCCCATGCCGAAGCCGCTGCCGTCCATGGTGAGACCCAGCGCCTTCACGAAATCGCCATTGCCGTCGGCCAGCATGGTGACAGCGTCCGAACCGGAGGCCTTGCCCCAGGCGCTCATCACGAAAGCGTCGTTCACGGCGGTGCAGGCAATCTCGTCAATGCCCTTGGCCTTCAGCTCTTCGGCCTTTTCGACATAGCCCGGCAGATGCTTGGCGGAGCAGGTAGGGGTGAAGGCGCCCGGCACCGAGAACAGCGCCACCTTCTTGCCTGCGAAATATTCGCCCGACTGCACAGCCTCGGGGCCGTTTGCGGTTACCTTCACCAGCTTCACGTCGGGCAGCTTGTCGCCAACAGAAATCGTCATGTCATATACCTTTCCAGAGCCATTATCCGTCCTGATGCGGGATAGGCCGCAAGAGTGCGGGCGCGCAACCGGGAGTTTCTTGGCCTATGGTTAATTTCGCTTGATGGTTCGTCAAGGAAGGCAGAGGGAATGAGGCGCTCGGCGCAGATCGGCAATATCTCACGGTTTTTTGAAATATATTCGTCGTAACGCCGCTTTACCTCCGGTCCCTGCAACGTCTAAGAACGTCGCAGGGATGCCGCCCTCGTTGGCTGGCATCTTTCCCCTTGTCTCGCTTCCCGGAGAACACGCAGTGGCGACCAATTTTGTGGAAATTACCGGCGATTACGTCGTGAAAGATATTTCTCTCGCCGAATATGGCCGGGCTGAAATCGCAATTGCAGAAACCGAAATGCCCGGTCTTATGGCCCTGCGTGAAGAATATGGCGCCTCGCAGCCGCTCAAGGGCGCGCGGATTACCGGTTCGCTGCACATGACCATCCAGACGGCCGTGTTGATCGAGACGCTGGTTGCGCTGGGAGCCGACGTGCGCTGGGCCACCTGCAATATCTTCTCCACGCAGGATCATGCTGCTTCCGCCATTGCCGCGCGCGGTATTCCGGTATTCGCGATCAAGGGCGAAAGCCTTGCCGATTATTGGGACTATGTGGGTCGTATCTTCGACTGGGGCGATGAAACCTGCAACATGATCCTGGACGATGGCGGCGACGCCACCATGTTTGCCCTGTGGGGCGCGCGGGTGGAAGCGGGCGATGAACTGCCTGAGCCGACCAATGCCGAGGAAATCGAATTCCAGCGCGCGCTCAAGGCCTTCCTCAAGGCGCGTCCTGGCTACCTCACCGAGACGGTGAAGGCGATTAAGGGCGTTTC
>MKUB01000162.1 GCA_001898545.1 Sphingomonadales bacterium 63-6
CCCGCAGGTGAACGGCATCATCCAGAAGCGCCTGTTTACCGAAGGCAGCTATGTCCGCGCCGGGCAGCCGCTCTACCAGATCGACGCCAGCCTCTATCGCGCCTCGGTGCGCCAGGCCGAAGCGAACCTCGCCGCCGCCAAGGCATCGGCCGATGCGGCCACCGCCCGCGCCAATCGCTATAAACCGCTGGCTGCGCAGGAAGCCGTTTCCCAGCAGGATTACGTGGATGCAGAGGCGCAGGCCCGGCAGGCCCAGGCCTCGGTCGCCCAGGCATCCGCCGCGCTGGAAACAGCACGCATCAACCTGCGCTTCACCAACGTATCCGCGCCGATCAGCGGCCGTATCGGCCGATCTCTGGTCACAACCGGCGCGCTTGCCAGCGCCGCGCAGGCCCAGCCGCTCGCGGTGATCCAGCGGGTCGATCCGATCTATGTCGATATCCAGCAATCGGCGGCGGAACTAACCGCCCTGCGGCAGGCCCTGGCCAAGGGCGAGCTCAGCGCGGGCAGCACCAGCGTGCGCCTGAAGCTGGATGACGGCACGACCTACCCCCTGCCCGGCACTGTCGAATTTTCCGACATCACGGTGGATGAAAGCACCGGCACCGTAACTTTGCGCGCGCGCTTCCCCAATCCGCAGGGCCTGCTGCTGCCCGGCAGCTTCGTGACCGCGATCTTCGATCAGGCCGTGCAGCCCTCCGCTTTCCTGGTGCCGCAGGGCGCCGTCCAGCGCGATTTTGACGGCAGCGCCTTCGTCTATGTCGTCGAAACTGACGGCAAGGGCGGCAACAAGGCCAAGCGCCGCAAGGTTACCGCGGATCGCACCACTGGCACGGATTGGGTTGTCACCTCCGGCCTCAAGCAAGGCGACAAGGTGATTACTCAGGGCCTTGGCAATGTCCGCCAGGATGCGGATATCCGCCCGGTTCCGGCCAGCGCCCCTCAGCGCATCGGCCCGCCCCCCGGCAAACCCGGCGCCCAGCCCGGAAAGCCGGGGTAAGGCACTATGTCGCGGATCTTCATCGACCGGCCCATTTTCGCATGGGTGCTCGCCATCATCGTGATGATGGTGGGCATCGGCTCGCTCACGGCCTTGCCGATCGAGCAATATCCGGACATCGCGCCCACCACCGTCAACGTCCGCGCCTCCTATCCCGGCGCCTCGGCGGAGACGGTGGAGAACAGCGTCACACAGATTCTGGAGCAGCAGCTCACCGGGATCGACGGGCTGCTCTATTTCAGTTCCGATTCCAGTTCGCGCGGCCAGTCGAACATCACCGCCACCTTCGTGAAGGGCACCGATCCCGACATCGCGCAGGTGCAGGTACAGAACAAGATCCAGGCCGCGATCTCGCGCCTGCCGGCCGATGTGCAGCAGCAGGGCGTGCGCGTCACCAAGTCCAATTCGGACACGCTGCTGCTGGTCGCCGTCTATGACGAGACCGATACGCGATCCTATCAGGACGTGTCGGACTATCTCTCCTCCAACATCCAGGACACGCTTTCCCGCGTGGATGGCGTGGGCGACGTCAACGTCTTCGGCGCCCCCCACGCGATGCGCATCTGGCTGGACCCGATCAAGCTGGCGGCCTTCTCGCTGATGCCGGGCGATGTGATCAACGCTCTGCGCAACCAGAATACCGAAATCGCCGCGGGCGAAGTGGGCGGTTTGCCATCCCCTCAAGGCCAACTCCTGAACGCCACCGTCACCGCGCAATCGCGCCTGCAGACGCCGGACCAGTTCCGCAGCATCGTGCTCAAGACGCTGCCCAGCGGATCGAGCGTGCAGATCAAGGATGTCGCCCGAGTGGAGATCGGGGCGGAAAACTACAACATCCTGCTGCGCATGAACGGCCACCCCGGCGCGGGCATGGCGATCCAGCTTTCCCCCGGATCGGACGCGCTGCGCACCGCCGATCTTGTAAAGGCGAAGATGGACGAACTGGGCGCGAATTTGCCCGACGGCCTCGCCTATGCCTATGCCAATGACGCGACGAACTTCATCCGCCTTTCGGTCAGCGAAGTGCAGGTTGCCTTGCTTGAGGCGGTTGTTCTCGTCGTGATCGTGATGTTCGTCTTCCTGCAGAGCTGGCGCGCGCTGCTGGTGCCGGTCGTTGCGGTGCCGGTCGTCATGCTGGGCACGATGGGCGTGTTCTATCTCGCCGGCTTTTCGCTCAACACGCTGACGCTGTTCGGCCTCGTCCTCGCCATCGGCCTGCTGGTGGACGATGCCATCGTGGTGGTCGAAAATGTAGAGCGCCTGCTGGAAGAGAACCCGGGCATGTCGGCGCGCGAAGCGACGATCCAGTCCATGGACGAGTTGCAGATCGCTCTGATCGCCATCGCGCTCGTCCTTTCCGCCGTGTTCCTGCCCATGGCCTTCTTCGGCGGATCGACCGGCGTGATCTATCGCCAGTTCTCCGTCACCATCATCTCCTGCATGGTGCTGTCCGTGCTGGTGGCGCTGATCCTCAGCCCGGCCATCACCGCCAGCGTGCTGAAGCAGAAGCACCATCGTGGCGAAGACAAGGAATTCCACCGCCATTACGGCCGCTTCGCCCGCATCGAGAATGGGCTGGAAAGCGCGAAGGTGTGGTTCAACCGCAATTTTGAGCGGATGGTCGGCCGCTATCTGCAGGCAGTGCAGGCAGTGGTGGACCGCAAGTGGCGCTTCCTGGGCCTTTACGGCGTGATCCTGGCGGTGCTGGCCGCATTGTTCGTCCATCTGCCCGGCGGCTTCCTGCCCAATGAGGATCAGGGCCGCATCATGGTCCAGTTCCGCCTGCCTCCGGGCGCCACGCAAGTCCGCACGATCGAGCTGCGCGACATGGTGGAGAAATATCTGGCGGAAAATGAAAAGGCCAATGTCGGCACCATGTTCCTCGTCGCGGGCGGCGGTGGCGGCGGCCAGAACAGCGGCCAGGGCTTCATCAACCTGAAGCATTGGGACGAACGGCCTGGCCCGGAAAACACTGCCGACGCCATTGCCCGGCGCGCCACTATGGCTTTCAGCGGCCTGCGTGACGGGCAGGTGTTCTTCATGGTGCCCGGATCGGTGCGCGGCCTGGGCGACAGCGCCGGCTTCAACATGAACCTGCAGAACATCACCGGCATGAGCCGCGAACAATTCACCGCCGCGCGCGACAAGCTGGTTGAAATGGCAACGAAGAGCCCGCTGCTCACGCAGGTCCGCTCCAGCGAATTGCCGGACAATGCCACGCTGAAGATCGATCTCGATACGCAGCGCCTCACCGCCTATGGCCTCAACCCGGCGGATGTTAACACCACGCTCTCCACTGCCTGGGGCGGACGCTACGTCAACGACTTCATCGAAAATGGCCGCGTGAAACGCGTCTATGTCCAGGGCGAGCCCGAATATCGCGCCACGCCGGAAGACCTCTCGCAATGGTATGTGCGCGCGTCGGACGGCAACATGGCGCCCTTCTCCGCCTTCTCGAAGATCGGCTGGGCGACCACGCCGAACTCCACCAGCCGCTTCCAGGGTGTGCCTTCCTTCGGCATCACCGGCCAGGCGGCGCCCGGCGTCAGCTCGGGCGAGGCCATGGCGGAAATGGAACGCCTCGCGGCCGAAATTCCCGGCACCGCCGTGGGCTGGACCGGGTCGTCCTACGAGGAACGCCAGTCTTCCGGCCAGGCCCCGCTGCTCTATGCGCTGTCGGTGCTGGTCGTCTTCCTCTGCCTTGCCGCCTTGTATGAAAGCTGGTCCATCCCGGTGGCCGTGCTGCTGGTGATCCCGCTGGGCCTTGTCGGCGCCCTGTTTGCCGCCACCCTGCGCGGGCTGGAGAATGACGTGTTCCTGCAGATCGGCCTGCTCACCACCATGGGCCTCGCTTCCAAGAACGCGATCCTGATGATCGAATTCGCGGAGCAGGAGGAGAAGAAGGGCAAGCGCATCATCGAGGCAGTGCTGGCCGCCGCGCGCCTGCGCCTGCGCCCGATCCTGATGACCAGCTTCGCCTTCATCTTCGGCGTGCTGCCGCTGGCGATCTCCACCGGGGCGGGCGCCAATAGCCGCATCGCCATCGGCACTTCGGTGATCGGCGGCATGTTGACTGCCAGTATCCTGGCGATCTTCTACATTCCGCTGCTGTTCGTGCTGGTCCGGCGCAGCACGCGCGACGGGATGAAAGCCGCCCGGGAGCGGTTCAACCGCTTCCGTCGCAACAGGGAGGCGCAGGCATGAGGCGCGCGGCAGGCAAGATGATGCGCAAACCCGCCCTTCCGCTGCTGGCTCTGGTTCTGCCCGCCGCTTTGGGCGCCTGTTCCATGGCGCCGGACTATGCCCGGCCCGAAGCGCCAGTCCCCCCGGCATGGCCGGTGGGCGAAGCCTATCCGGTGGAGGGAGAGGCCAGCCTCCCCTCGGTTTCCTATACTGAGCTGTTCCGCGACCAGCGGCTGCAAAGCCTGATCGGGCAGGCGCTGGCCAATAATCGCGATCTGCGCATCGCCGCCGCGAATCTCGCCGCCGCCCGCGCGCAGGTGCGGGTAACGCGCGCCGCGCAATTCCCCGAACTTGCAATACGTGGCTCGGCCAGTGTCAGCGACAATGGCGGGACCAGCGGCGAAAGCTATGCCCTGCAGGGCGGCATCTCCAGCTTCGAGCTGGATCTGTTCGGCCGTCTGGCCAATGCCACGGCTGCCCAGCGCGAACGTGCTCTGGCCAGCGAAGCCTCTGCCCGCTCCGTACGGCTCAGCCTCGTCGCCAGCCTCGCCAGCGCATGGGCCACTTATGCGGCGGACCGCGATCTTCTGGCTGTTGCGGAAGATAGCGCGGCCAATGCCCGGCGCAGCGTGGAATTGACCCGGTCGCGGCTGCAAGGCGGAGTCGCCCCGCGATCCGACTTGCGGCAGGCCGAACAGATTCTCGCCACGGCCGAAGGCGATCTTGCGGCGCAAAAGGCCGCGCTGGCGGAAGACACCAATTTGCTGCGCCTGCTGGTGGGTGCGGACATCGATCCGGCCCTGCTGCCCTCCGGCCTTGCCGAAGTGCTGAGCAGCGTCGAAGCCCTGCCCGCCGGAACCAGCTCCACCGTGCTGCTGCGCCGCCCCGATGTGGCGCAGGCCGAATATCTGCTGCGCGCCGCCAATGCCGATATCGGCGTTGCCCGCGCCAAATTGTTCCCGCAGATTTCACTGACCGGCCTGCTCGGTTTTGCCAGCGATGCGCTCGGCTCTCTGTTCGACAGCGGCGCCTTTGCCGCTTCGGCTGGGGCCGATGCCAGCTATGCCATTTTCTCCGGCGGTGGGAAAAGCGCGGGCGTGGATGTGAGCGAGGCCAATCGCGATGCGGCCCTGGCCACTTACGAAAAGGCGATCCAGTCCGCCTTCCGCGAAGTGGCCGATGCGCTGGCTACCAAGGGCACGATTGCCGACCGCCTCAGTGCGGCGCGCATGAACACCGAAGCGGCCGCCGATACGGCCAACCTCACCGAACTGCGCTATCGCGGCGGCGTGGACAGCTTCCTCGCCAATCTGGTGGCGCAACGCAGCCTCTACACCGCGCGGCGGCAGGAAGTGGCGATCCAACTCATCGCGGTGCAGAACCGCATCGAGCTGTATCGCGTGCTGGGCGGCGATGCGGAACTGGGCCAGAGTGCTTTTACTTTGCCGTAATGGCGGGTTTTTTGCGCTCGCAGAGGCGCTGAGGCGCAGAGAATTTCCGGTTCGCGCAAAGAGCGTAAAGCGCGCGAAGATGCCTGCCCTTCTCGTCATTCCCGCGAAAGCGGGAACCCAGTTCAACGCTTGCAGCTAGGTTCCCGCTTTCGCGGGAATGACGAAAGGTTGAGTGTAGCGCAGCCTCTCAGCGCTCTTCGCGCTCTTTGCGCGAACCCAATAAAACTCACGCGGAGACGCGGAGGCGCGTAGGGAATGCGCCTAGCTCTCCTCCCAGCGCCGCTCCTCTCTGCGCCTCTGCGCCTCTGCGAGCGCCCACTCACTCTCCGCGTCCCCGCGTCTCCGCGTGAACCCTTCCACATCGGCCCCGCGCAATCCGGCCAGCGATCCCGGCTTTCGCTGGGATGACGATTGACAGGATTGGCGTTTTCACTTGACATTGTGAACCGTTTCGGTTATATGACCCAGCACATTGCAGGGCCACCAACCCTGCAATTACCTACCAGTCCGGAGG
>MKUB01000163.1:0-49714 GCA_001898545.1 Sphingomonadales bacterium 63-6
GAAAGGACCGACCAGCGGCGTGATGGTGCCATCCGCTTCGATCTTCGTGCCCTTGAACAGATTGATGCAAGGATGGACGTCACGGCGCTGCAGCCCGTGCTTGGCCGAGCCGAGCAATAGCCGGTCGCGACCGTTGGGATAGGCCCCGCTATTGCGGCCTTCTCCATATTTGGCCTGATTGGTTGCCGCGTTTGACGTTCCACAAAAGGCGTCATGGGTGCCGGCTTCATCCGTCAGGATGCTCATCATCACACGGCCCATGTCGGACAGCAGCAGCTTGCCTGCGCCGAGATAGGCATTCCACTGCACCTTCACCGTATCGGCGACGTTCAGCCGTTCCGTCGGCATCTCGGCATTGTAGATCAGCATCGATGCACAGGCATCTCCGCCAAGATCGATCAGGCGCAGGCGAGAGCCGCGTGCAAGCCTGCGGGTGGCATAGCCACCCGCAGCGATTGTCTCTTCCCACAGAAGATCCTCCGCCGAAACCTCGGCAGGCAGATCCTCCGCGACGGGCGGCACCACCGGCATGGTATCCACCACAGTGCCGGCCATTGCACGCGCGTGGTCGCGCGCGGCCATTGGATCGGCAAGGATGGAGGTCATGCGGCGGCTTCCTTTTCCAAGGCGCGTTTGCTGTCGGGGGCTTCGTCCAGCCCGTACAGCTCATGCAGCGGCGGAAGCAGGGCAGTAGTGGTGACCAACTGCAGCTGGTGTACTCCGCGAATGCCCCGCAGAGAGTCGCACAGGGCCTTCAGCCGAGTAGCCGGACCTTGCACCAGCAAGACTTCCAGCGACTGGTCATCCTCCAGGAAGACATGTTGCGAAGAGATTATTTCCTTCAGGTAATCCACCTGCGTTTCCGCAAGCTGTTGCCGCACGCGGCCACGATTGCCGCGATAAACCAGGGTAATCGTGCCCGCGAGCATGTTCGTGGGACGGGTCAATGCCTCGTGCTCCGCCAAGGCATGGCGGATCAATTCGGCGATCAGTTGCGAGCGCGAGGGTAGCCCGCGTTCTTCAACCATCATGTCCAATTGGCGAGACAGTTCTGCCGGCAGACTCATGCTGAGTCGGGCGAGACTGGTAGGGTCCGTGCTCATCCTGCTGTACTCTCAATTATTATTAATATTGTCAATCGTAATACTGCTGTCATCATCCTTGTCGGCGCAACCAGGCTTGGGCTTGGTCAGGTGCAGATCATACACCGCCGTAGCGCCGAAGCGATGCGGGGCGTGGGGATCATGGCGGCGCTTATCCAGTGTCAGTACGCGTGTTCCGAGTGAGAAAGCCTCCTTTATGTCGTGAGTGACCATGACGACGGTCAGCGAATAATCGCGCCATAGCCGGGTGATTAACGCATGCATGTCCGCTCTGATCCCCGGATCGAGCGCGCCGAAGGGCTCGTCCAACAGGAGAATGCGAGGCCGTTTGACCAGGGCTTGAGCAATGGCCAGGCGCTGTTGCATGCCGCCGGACATCTCTGCTGGGTACAGATGCAGGCTATCGCCGAGGCCGACTGCGGTGAGCATTTCTTCTGCTTCCGCTACTGCAGCCCGACGTTTTGCGCCGAACAGGCGAGCGGTGAAGGGGGCCTGCGCGCATTCGAGGCCAAACAATGTATTGCCCAGCGCAGAGAGATGCGGGAACACCGAATAGCGTTGAAATACCACGCCGCGATCGGGTCCGCATTCCGGGGTCAGGGGTTCGTCATCCAGCAGGATTGTCCCGCGAGTTGGCGTCTCCTGCCCGAGAATGACGCGCAACAGGCTGCTCTTGCCTGCACCCGATGGGCCAATGATCGAGACGAAGGAGCCCGGCGCGATATCGAGTTTCACGTCTTCGAGAACGATCTTTTCGCCATATTCGACCCAGACGTTGCGGAGGCTCAGGAGCGCGCTCAATGGCCTGCTCCGTGCGCCCAGGGGTACAGGCGGCGGCTAGACCAGGTCAGAAGGAAGTCCATCGACACGGCCAGCAAGGCGATCCACGCAACATAGGGAAGAATGATATCCATCGAGAGATAGCGCCGGACGAGGAAGATGCGGTAGCCGAGCCCGATATCGGATGCGATCGCCTCCGCCGAGATCAGGAATACCCAGGCCGGGCCGAGTGAGAGGCGTACTGCCTGGATCAGGCGAGGCATTGCCTGGGGCAGGGCGACGCGCAGCATCAATTGCCAGCTGCTGGCCCCAAGCGTCTGTGCCTTGGCGATCTGTTCCCTGGGCAGGGCTGCCACATGAGCAGCGATGTCTCGGATCATGAAGGGCGCAATGCCGATGACGATGAGCGCCACTTTCGATGTTTCCCCAAGGCCGAAGACGATGAAGAGGATCGGCAGCAGGGCGATGGGCGGGATCACCGCGATTGCGGTGACCAGCGGCCCGAAGGTCGCCCGTACCGGGGGGAGTACCCCGAGTACGAGCCCCACCAACAATGCCGAAAGCGTGGAAATCCCGAGGCCAAGACCCAGCCGCTGCAGGCTGGCGAATGTATCCGCCCAGAACAGCAGCTTCCCGGAGAGCTGGTCAGGCTGGAACAGCAGCGCTGCCATTGCCTCGGCCATGGCCCCGGGAAGGGGCAGGATCTTGTCATTCGGATTTGCTGCGTGGCGACCTGCCGCGAGCACGAGATAGAGCAACAGCAAGGCGGCGATGGGGATCGCGCCCAATGCGATACTGTTACCACGCCGAACCCGGCGGTTCACCCAGCGCATATGTCTTGGTTTCTGCTAGCTTCTACCTTTTCAGAGCTTACCATCCGCGGCCATTTGCATGAAGGTCGCATCGAAGCGCAGAGTGACATGGGCAGGATCGCCCAGCGTCTTGTCGCCGGGGAAGGACATGCCGATTGCATCGGCAGACTTCGCGCCCTGGCCGAACAGCCCGTTGGCGAAGCTGAAGTCCCGCACACGTGTCATCGTGGTGATGAGGGCCGGAGACGAGGTCGCCGCCACGGCAGCCTTCGGATCGGAATAGAGATAGGTCGTGCTCAGCTGGCTATCGAATTCCTCCGGAGTGGCGCCCGCAAGCTTCGCCATGGCAGCCCGCGCGGCCTTCCCTTCGGCGTCCTGGCGCTGCATCAGCGCCATGGTTTCATACCATATGCCGGCAAGGGCCTTGCCGAGATTGGGATTGGCCTTCAGCGTTTCCGTATCGACCACCAGAAGGTCCAGAATCTCGCCAGGAATGTCGGCAGAACTGAACACCAGCTTGGCGCCCGGAGTGGCCTTCATCGCTGAAAGCTGGGGGTTCCATGCAACCGCTGCGGTAACGTCCGGGGACGTGAAGGCACCGGCGATATCGGCATCGGATGTGTTCACCGTTTTCACGGCGGTCATGGGCAGGTTGATGGATTCCAGCCCACGCGCGAGTAGATAGTGCGAGACGGAAAGCTCGACGAGGTTGACCTGTCGGCCTTTGATCGCGGCAAGATTATCGCCGCCCTTGAGCAGGATGCCGTCATTGCCGTTGGAATAGTCACCCACGATGATCGCGCTGGTGTCCTTGCCCCCCGCGGCGGGAATGGTCAGCGCATCCATATTGGCGACAGTCACGCCATCCAGCTTGCCTGCCGTGTACTGGTTCACGGATTCGACATAGTCGTTCACTTGCACGAAGTTGATCTTCAGGCCGTATTTGTCGGCCCACTTCTTCACGATGCCGGATTGCTGGGCATAGGGCCAGGGCATCCAGCCCGCGTAAATCGACCAGCCGATGTTGAACTCGGTCTTCGGCTCCGGTGCTTCGGTCGCAGAGGGCGAGCACGACGCAACCAGCAGGGCACAAGCTATCAGTGCAACTCTTCCCGCGGTGCGGATTCCCTTGAGCATGATTCGACTCCTTTCGCACGTGCAGCATTGCTGCAAAGCCGAGCCTTGTCTATCGCCAAATTATTACCATTGATATAGTTTGTAATATCCATATGATGATTGCCTCGCGGGCCGGATCGCCTTCTGACCGGCAGGCCGCAACGTCTGGGAGGGCGTGCATCGAAGGTAATCGTTCATGGCCGCGACTGCGGCCGTTTCGAGGGATTTCGATGCCGCAGAGCCCCACTTATAATCCCGCATTGTCCGGTAATCCGCAATCCGCCACGGGGCGGGCCTATCCCAACGGCAATCCCGATCTTGGGTATAATCCCACTGGCGCGCGCAACACGGACAGCGCAGTGCCATTGCACCGCAAGGGCCCCGTAGTTCACGACTACAATTGCGATGGGCCGGCAGCCGGAAATCTGGCGTTTCGCTGGACCTATGGCTCCAACATCGCGGCCAAAAATCGCGATCCGCGTGTGCAGGTGGTGCAATATAACGAGGATAGCTTCGTCCTGCGCCAGAACGTCTGCGTCCATTGGGAAGCTCCGTTCACCTATCTGTTATTCGGCAACAAGGGCGCCTTGCTGATCGATACCGGCGCCACCGCGAATGCCGACCATCATCCGCTGCGCAAGACGGTGGATGCGATCATAGCACGTTGGGGACAGGCGCGCGGACGCAGCCGCGTTCCCCTGACCATCGCTCTGACATCCGGTGAGGATATCGCGCAGAATCAGGGTCTGGTCCAATTCGCCGGGCGGCCCGACACGGTGATCGTGCCAAAGCCGTCAGGTGCCATGAAGGATTTCTATGGTCTGGCTGGCAGCTGGCCGGCGGGCAGAGGCAGGATCGATCTGGGAGATCGCCTGATCGAGGTCATTCCCACACCCGGCACGCACAAGGATGGAGTGACTTTCTACGATCCCTATTGCGACTTCCTCTTCACTGGGGACCTGCTTTACCCAGGCAAGATCAATATCGGGAATGATCGCGATTTCGTCGCCTCGCTGGAACAGCTGAAGGCCTTCGCGGCGGAACGCCCGGTCAAATGGATATTGGGCGGCCATATCGAGATGATGTTCGTGCCGGGCAAATATTACGCGCGGTTCGCCACCTACAAGCCATATGAGCGCGTGCTGGAAATGGAGCCCTCCCTGATCGATGAGGCCATCAAATATGCCCGCGAGGTCCAGGGCAAGGACATGATGCTTATCCGGCCGGACTTCGTGCTCTTCAACGGTGTCAGCCCGGATCAGAGAACGCAGGTCTGGCCCGAGGGCGTTCCGAACATCAACGCTCCGCGCCCCTTCTGACGCGCCTTTCGGGAGAAGAGAGCACCATGGATCGTCGTACTTTCCTTGCATATAATGCCTTGGCTGCGGTTCCCCTTTCGGGTGCCGGGCTGGTATCCTTTGCCAATTCCGCTTCCGCTGCCACGGGCGGGGCGCCGGTTGATTTCAAGAGCAATCTTCCCGCGCCGGGCAGCTTCCCGCCGAAGTGGATCTGCGGATCGTCCTCCTGCATGGACAATACGGACCCGCCAGTTCAGGTTCATTGGTACAATCCGCACACGGCCATCCTGCGGCAGAACAAGGCCTATAGTTACGAGGCGCCCTTCGCCCCGCTCTATTTCGGCAATGACCGCGTCCTGCTGCTCGATGAAGGCTTCGTCCAGCTGCGCAACGATTGGGATCTGCGCGGAGTGGTGGACCAATGTATCGAGGAATGGTGCCTGCGTAACGACCGTGACCCTGCCAGCCTTGAGCTGCTGGTCGCCTTCAGCCATTTGCACGCCGATCATTATGCGGCGGTCAACCAGTTCGCGGACCGGCCGAACACCCGCTACATGGGGCTGACCCATGAGGAGATGGTCGGCTTCTGGGGGATGACCAATTTCCCGGAAGAGCGCGTGACGCTGGACCTGGGCGGGCGTGACATCCTGATCTGGGGATCGCCCGGCCATGTCGTGTCCGAGTTTGCCTATTACGATACCTATACGCAGATCCTCTACACCGGGGACATGTTCTATCGGGGGCGCTGCTACATCAGCTTCTGGCAGCCCTGGTTCGATAGCATGAAGCGCCTGATCGACTTCTGCGATACCCATCCGGTTACGCATGTGATGGGCTGTCATGTGGAAATCAGCAAGGATGGCCAGGATTATGCTTATGGCCTGACCTGGCAGCCGGATGAGGCGCCGGTCGAGATGACTGTCGCGCAACTGCGCGAGGCCTTTGAATACGCAAAGACGATTACGGAGCCGGGCATCTATTTCACCGGCACGGTTTTTCTCTGCAACCAGACGCGGGGGACGACCACCATCGACAAGAACCCCTATCGTTACAGCTGAACCGCAAGGACAGGAGCAAGCGCATGAAGAAATCTATCTGTCTGGCACTGGCATCTGTCGCATTCTGCGTTTCGGCCCCGCTTGGCGCTGCCACGCTCGTTGAAAAGGAAATCAGCGTTCCGGGGTTTGCGGACTTTCTGGCGGTCGACGGGGATACGGTGTGGACCACCAACGCTGGCCGGGTGGAGCAATGGTCGACTTCGGGCAAGCTCGCCACGGTGGAGATGCCCCATCCCTGCGGCACGATGGCACTGGCCTTCGGCTCGCTCTGGGTGGCCAATTGCAAGGGCGGGGAAGTGTACCGGATCGATCCGGAGACTGCTGCGCTGGTGACGGTGATCCCGGTCGGCCTTGGCCCGAGCGGGGAACTGAATGTCGTTGCCGGTGCAGGCTATATCTGGGCGCCGAGTGAAACGGCGGGCACGATCGCGAAGATCGATCCGGCGACCAACAGCGTGGTGGCGACAGTCGCCGTTGCGCCGGGCACGTCCTACCTCGCCTTCGGCTTCGACGCCTTGTGGGCTGCCAGCGGCAAGAACCAGTCGCTCCAGCGTATCGATCCGCAGACCGACGCGGTTACCGATACGATCATGCTGGGCAAGATGCCGGGCTTCCTCGTGGCTGGGGAAGGGGCTGTATGGATCCAGGAGCAGGGTGATGGCACCGTCGCCCGGATCGATCCTGAAACGGCAAAGGTCGTCGGGCGGATCAAGGTCGGCGATAACCTCAAATGGGGAGATATCGACACCGGCGATGGCAAGGTGTGGTTGCGCACGACGGATGACCAGATGTTCGCGGTGATTGACCCGCAGAAGATGCAAGTGGTGGCCCGGATGGGCAAGCCCTCGGGCAGCGGGGCCCTGCGTTACACGCCGTCGGGTATCTGGACTTCGGCCCATGATCTGCACACGCTTTCGTGGTGGACCGGTTCCCTGGAGGCAGGGGAATAGGGCTAATCCCCGTCCGGGTCTTCTGGCCGAGCACAAAGGCCGAATCGGGAGTTTTGGGGGAGGATTTTCCGGTGTGGATCACGCTCGCTGTGGTGCAAAAACTTCCAGGTTCACTATAATTTCATAAGAAACCTAATTCTTCAAAAATGGCTGTGTTCTTTGAAATTTTTGTCAGCCAATCGTCGAAAATTGCTGTTCAATTAATACTCTTGACGCATTACGTAATATCTATACCGTGTCCCTTGTCGCCCGGAGAGCGACGTCAATGACATGGGGAGAGGATCTGCAACATTGAGCCGCCTGGCGGCTTGATATGGAGATTTTCTATGGACCAGCCATCGGCCAGCGCTCCTTCGCCAGCAGATCTGCCAACCATAGAGGGTGCCGAAGCACCCGGACGCTCGGGCATCAAGGCGTCGCTCGTCAATCTGATCCCGCCATTGACGCTGATCGCGGTCATCCTGTTCTGGGGCCTCGCACCTGAAGCAGTTGTGCAATACCCTTGGACGCTGGTTCTGACGGGCGTGGCGATCATGGCCTGGATACAGGGGCTCGAAGGGTTTTTCGAACGACACGAAGGCTGGCGCCTGAACAAGCGCGAATTGGCTACGGACGTATTCTACGTCGTGCTGAGCTATACTGCGATTTCCTGGGTATCGAGCCATCTGGCGGAAGAACCTCTGCTCTCGATCAAGGAAGCATTGGGTATCTCCACGCCTTGGATGAAGGAACTGCCGTTCTTGGCCCAGGCGCTGATAATTCTCTTCTTGATCGAGTTCGGGCAGTATTGGATGCATCGCTGGATGCACAATTGGTACCCGCTCTGGCTGACCCATGCCCCTCATCATCACGTGACGCAGCTGAATGCGATGAAGGGCTTCGTTGGCAATCCGATCGAGCTTTTCCTGATCAGTCTCAGCGTGGTTGCCCTGTTCGATTTCAGCCCGGCGGCCCTCTTCTGCGCGGTCAATATGGGCGGGGTGATTTCCGGTTTCGCGCACGCCAATGTGCGTTCCGATCCGCCGCTGGCCTATTCCTATTTCTTCACGACGATCCGGAACCACAGCCTGCATCACACGGCGCTCAGCTATGAGGATACGCGCTGCAATTACGGAAATTCGGTGATCGTTTTCGACCGTATGTTCGGCACTTATCGCGAAGGTGAATCCGCCATTGTCGGCCAGGATGAACGCAAGCGGCTGTCGATCTACGAACAGTTCATGTTCCCGTTCCAGCCCATGATCGACAGCATCAAAGCAAAGCGGGAGAAATCGGCGTCCGCGCCGAACTGACTTTATGCGGACCGCAGGAGAAACATCGGATCGCAGGACTCGACAGGTTTCATAAGTCGAGCAGCAAGCAAGCCAGTCAATAGGCCGAAAAGCGGCGGCTGGCATAGCGCAAGGTCCTAAAATCACAGGCTAATTCAGCTTTGGCGCGAGCCAGGGCCCGGGGAAGCTTTAACCCAGACAGGGGGTAAGACATGACTTATTGCGCGAAATTGAGATTGGGACTTCTTTCAGCAACGATGTTCACGGGGGTGGTCCTCACTTCACAGGCATCGGCCGAGGAGGCAGGGACAGCCGCGGAGAGTACCTTTGGGGATGAGATCATCGTGACCGGCACCCGCCGCAGCACGACGATCATGGAAACGCCGATCAACATTTCGGCGGTGAGTTCAGAGGAAATCGAACGCCAGCGGATCGACGACGTGCGCGATCTTGCCGATTTTACGCCCGGCCTGACTATTTCGGACACCGGGCCCCGGTCGACCGGCTCGATCGTGATGCGCGGTCTCAGTGCTTCGGACGTCAATGCGACCGGCTCCTCGTACGATGACGCGATGGGCATCTATCTGGGCGAAGTTCCGCTCTATTACGATTTCAAATTGATCGACCTCCAGCGCGTGGAGACTCTGCTCGGGCCGCAGGGGACGCTCTATGGGCTCGGTACGCTGGCAGGCGCGATCCGCTACATCCCGAACCGGCCTAACGTGACCGAGTTCGAAGGCCAGGCACACGGCCGGACCTACATCAAGTCGCACAGCGGCGATGTCGGTTACCAGGTCGATGGGATGATCAACATCCCGCTGGTGCAGGACCACATCGCCTTCCGGTCCGCCACTGGCTATTATTTCGATCCGGGCTTCATCGATTACACCCTGCTGGTGCAGGAGGCGGGTATTTCCCTGCCGCAGCCGGATGGCCTCAATACGAGCACCATCTCGCAGGAAGGCTACGACGCCAACCTTTACGCTCAGAAGGATGTGAACTTCGAGCGGACTTTCACCACGCGCAACCAGCTGCTGTTCCAGACCAGCGAGGACCTGAAGCTGATCCTCACCTATGCCTATCAGCAGACCAAGTCGGACGGTTCGAACACAAACAGCTATGGCGTGTTTGGAACGGGCAAGTATGAAAATGCCAGCCGCTTCATCGAACCAACCGATCGCCACGCGCATCTCGTCAGCGCCGAACTTACTGCCAATATCGCGGATATCGTCGATCTCGTCGCGACGGGCGCCTATACCGAGACGGCTATCAACAGCAGCAGCGATGTCACCGATCTGTTGCTCGATCTCGATTACGGCTACGAAAATTACCCGGCGTTCGCTGGGTACACCGATTCCGAAACCATGCGTAAGCAGAAGAACGCGGAAATCCGCTTCGTGTCGCGTCACGGCGGCCCGTTCAAATGGGTGCTGGGCGGTTTCTACAATGAGAACAAGTACCAGAGTGATTACGCCGAAATCCTGCCTAATCACCCCTGGGGCGACCCGGCGACCAATCCGGATTATCTGGAATACGTCAGCTACGTGACTTCGAAGGTCGAAGAGAAGGCAATCTTCGGCGAAGGCACGTTACAGATTATTCCGCAGTGGCAGGTGACCGCCGGCGCGCGCTATTTCGACTATTCGTCCGAGATTGCGGGTGCTGCGACGCTGCCGATGTATAACGGACCTATCAGTCCCTACGACCTGGATCCCAGTGGCGGTAAAGGCGGTGAGGACGGCTGGGTGTGGAAATTCAACTCGTCGTTCAACTTCACGCCGGATATCATGCTCTTCGCTACTTACTCGAAGGGCTATCGTATCGGCGGGCCGAACCGGGTGGCACCATGCGGTCCCGAAATCCCGTCAAATCCAGAAGAATACAACGGCCCGCAGGTTATCTGCGCCTTGCCCAATGAGATCCAATATGGTCCGGACACGACCAGGAACCTCGAGTTGGGCACCCGCATGCAGCTGTTCGATCGTAAGCTGTCCCTCAACTTCAGCGTCTTCCAGATCAAATGGGACGGCATCCAAGTAGCCTCCGTTACAACCTACGGCGTGACCGGTATCACCATCAACGGCGGTAAGGCGAAATCGGAAGGTTTCGACACCTCGTTCCAACTCAGGCCGATCCCTGGGCTGACGATCCAGGGGATGTATTCCTATGTCGATGCCAAGCTGACCGAGGATGTGCCGGGGATTATCTCGGTCAACAGTCCGGCGGGAACATATCCGAGTTCTCCGATCAAGATCGACGCGCTTTCCGGCGATCGGCTGCCGGGTTCGGCCAAGCATTCGGGCAGCCTGGGGGCGACCTATACCATGCCGTTCATGGACGGCGAACTGTCCGCCAACTGGACTGCGACCTACCGTGGCAATGTCGTATCGCGGCTGGGTTGGGATCGCGCTTATGGCACGCTTATCCCCGACTACACTGTCCATCGTGCGTCTTTGACCTACGATACCGACAAGTACAGCCTCAGCCTGTTTGCGAATAATATCTTCGACAAATATGCTGTCGTTTCGGTCGCCAATGACCTGTCGCAGACCGGTTACAACAGCGGTGTTTTGCTGCGCTATTACCGGCAGGCAGTGCTCAATCCGCGTACTATCGGCATCGAAGGGCGCGTGAAGTTCTGATCTGTCAGGGCTTTGATGAAGAAGGGGCGTTCGCTGCTATGCGGTGGACGCCCCTACCATTTTGGCCATCCCGCAGTCTCCGCTAACCGCAGTCGATATTCTGGCCTTCGAACCAGGCGCGAATGGGGGACAGCGCCCGTTCGTGGGTGCGCCATTTCCCCACGGCATCGGAGTTTAGCGGCCTTCGAACCTGCGCTGCGCTGGGCGTGGCCACTGCGGCGGTGTTCCTGTGGAATGCCAAGCAGGCACCATCCCATTCGAGCCCGCAATGTTTCAGCAGGCGCCGGGTCTGCCCTTCTTGGTCCGCCACCAGTCCTTCGTAGGACAATTGCAGAACCCGCCCGGGAAAAAGGCGCTCCCACAGCGTCATCAACCTGTCGAAGCGGGCATAATAGCGCGCCGTATCCATCAGGTCGTAGGAATAGGCGTAATAGGCGGACTGGCTGGCAAACAGGTTTTTGTAGTTGCTCCACACCGTATCCATCGGATTGCGCCGCAGGCAGACGATCGGGGCATTGGGCAGGGCTCGGGCGATGTGGCCGACATAGAGGAAGTTGGCTGGCAGCTTGTCGATAAAGCGCGGCGTGTCCGGCGGCCGATGATGGGCTGCTCGTGCAAGATAGGCATCGCCGATAGCCGCCGGGTCGATGTCAGCACTCGCCGCGATGGTTTGAGGGTCGATTACTACGCGGGAGGGCGTGCCGGCGAGTTGCTTGACCGCCAGCGGCATCGCCTGAAGTTCTCCCGCCGAACCGACCTCGGGATGAGAGGAGAGTATCCGGTCGACTAGCGTGGTGCCGGTACGCGGCATTCCGACCACGAAGATCGGTGCAGGATCAGGATTGCCAGTGCCGGAGGCGCAGCCATTTGACGGGCCGTCGAACAGCGCCTCCATCGCGTCGAAAATCGCGGAATCCTGGGCGAAATCGTAATGGATATTACGCTTGTGCTCGGCATTGGCCGTGCTGAGATGCTGGAAGGCGGCGGGGTCTCCGATATCCTCCAGCTCCTTCGCCAAGGCATAACGGATGCGCAGGGCATCGGCAGGTTTCCGGGCCGCGGCCAGAGCGGTTTCCAGCCGAGGCACATGGTTCGCTTGTGCAGTCTGGTGAGAGAGAATGGCCAGAGCGTAATGGGCGCGGGCATTACCGGGATCGGTGCCCAGGATTGCTTCGTAATGGCCGCGCGCCTCGTCGGTCCGGCCGGTGAAGCCGCTCGCCGCTGCCAGATTGTAGCGATAATCGAGGTTGTCCGGCTCTGCATCTACGGCGGCGGTAAAAGGATTGAGCGATGCTTCATGGTCCCCAAGCCGGGCGAGAACGCAGCCGATTGTGTCGAAAGTCCGCGCGTCGGCAGGGGGCAGTGCCAGTGCCAGGGCCTCGTGGGCAGCTTGTGAAGCCTCGCCATCTCGTCTCAGAAGGATGAGCAGTCGGGCGAGTTGCGCCAGATATTCCGCTTTGGGCTCGCGTTCCATAGCGGCCTCGATCAGCGGGACGGCCTTTGCGATCTGGCCTGCCTCGGCGGCGGCTATCCCCAGAAGGAAGAAGCCGGCGGACTGGTCGGGATGTTTCTGTGCGAGAGTTCTGGCGGCAGCGGCGGCGGCGGGCAGGTCCCCGCGTTTGAGCGCTGCTCTCGCCTGAGCCTCCAGCGTCGTGCAATCCATCCGCTGAGCTTATGGAGTGTTACTTATCTTAGCAAATGTAATATCCTGCGCGGCTGACGTCTCCTGTCCGCAGGCGCTGCTCCCGGCAGGCGGGGGCAGCCCTTGCGGCAGGGCAGGCTCAGCGGCTGGAAGCGAGCTTTGTCTGCGGGGCGTTGGCCGCAAGGCGCGCATCGATCTGGGCGCGAATATCGGCGATCACGGCCGTGCGGCATTCGCGTTCGCTGGCGCCCAGCGCGAGATGTACGCTCGACAGGCCATCGCCGCAAACAGCGCGAGCAGCCTGGTCCATGCGGATGGCAAGGCGCTGTTGCCCGTCAGCCGTGGACAGGTCGAGCCCCTCTAGGCGAAGAGTTGCCTTGTCCTGTACAAAGGGATCTTTGGCGGTAGTGGTGGCGGCCGAAGCCGAACCGGCCATGGCGCATGCGGCCAGGGCCAAGAGGCCAATTTTCATCATCATCTCCTGCGATAACGGTTGGGACCGCTCTACGGCGGCTGATTAATGCAATAGTCCCATCTCTATCGGCAGGCAATTGGCGGAAATCCGCCATTTCTTATCTGTATGCGCACAAGGGGGCGTTTAGCGCGCCCTTACTTCCAGCACGGCAAGGTCCGTCAGATTGCCCAGCAAGCCAATCGGCAGATCGACGCTGGCACTGCTCGCCACCTGCGCCTGTGCAGTCAGCAGCCCGACTTCGATCGTCCGGGCGTTGGGAGCGGACCATTGGCGCACAGTTTCCACCGGAACGCGGACCCGCCAGTTCTGCCCTCCTTCAACCTCCACAACCTGTCCGTTGATGCTGACCAGCAGGGCAGGGTCGTCGCGACGACCGGAAACCAGAAGGCAGCTTTGCACGCCGCATTCCACCACCTTGGTGGTCGGTTCCGAAGCAGCCATGGCAGGCGATGCAAGCGCGGTGTAGAGCAAGGCGCCCGTCAGCGCCAAGGCGAGCCGGGCCAGAGGATGATCGCAGAGAGTGGTCCGATCCATCGAAGAGTCTCCTCCCAACGGGCGGAGAACCGCCCGGTGATTGATGACACTCTCCCAGTGATATGGTTCTGAAAGACCGGCGCTGAGACTATCGATGTTACCGAACGCGTCAAGCGTAACATCAGGCTGCCTCTTCCTCCAGCACCAGATGTTGCAGAACGCGTTTTTCCAGCACGAGCAGGGCGCTGGCGTCATTCGTTCGCATGACTAGCCCATCTGCCAGCAGTGTCGCAGCGTCCCGCACGGAACTGGCGAGACGGAGAAATTCCGGCATGGCCCGTCCGGCGACGCCATGCAGGGCGCAGAGCTGGCGCCAGTCGAACACGAAACTTTCCATCAGCATGGCAAAGCGCGTGGCGCGGGCCCTCAGCTCCGGCGTATCGGCTGTGATCGCAAGCTCCTCGCACAAATCCTCGACCAGAAGCTGGACCTCGGCTGCGGGCATGATGGGCGAGCGCTGGTTATATTCGGTCAGCAATCGGCCATCTGCGCCGGGGTTCCAGGCCGCTATCTTCCATCGCTCTCTTGGGGGAGTCTGGCCGCAGGCGAACCGCCAGAAACCTGCCGTGCCGGAAGTATCCGCCACAAGATGGATGCGTTCGGCATCCGCTCCGTTTTCGACATGATGCCGCCGCCAGTTGTCGAAGATCCAGGCCTCCCCAGCGCCCATATGGATGGCTTCCCCGTCGCAATGAAAGCGGACCTGTGGAAGCGTGAAGATGGGAATGTGCAGGCGAACGCGCGTGTGCCAGTGGTAATTGATGTCGGCATGTTCCGGCACGCCGACGCCGGGCGCGAGCCGCATCAGCCGGGAGCGGCCCCATACTACGCCGAAGCCGGCCAGCGCCTGCCGCAGATAGGGCATTGCCGCCAGCCACTGAGTGGGCAGCATCTGGCCGTGGATGGAGTCCGTCTCCCCGCCGCCGACAGTGATCAGCCGCGCGGCGCTGTTGCCGGGCACACCATCGGGATGCGGCACCCATGCTTCCTCGGGCAGGGCCGCAACTTCCGCCTGAAGGCGGGCCGCGTCGAACAGGATGGGCAGCTGGAAGAAGGGGCGTGACAGCCGCATGGGATCAGTTCCTGTAACTCGTCAGGGCATCGCCCAGCGCGCGGCGCAGCGGGGCGAGCCAGGGCTCATAATTCCGCCATTGGGTCAGGCCATCGCGGGCTAGGGGTTGGCGCACCTGTTCCGAACTTGGGGTCCGCACGCTGCGCATGGTTTCGTGAAAGGTCAGGCAGGCCGGTTCGAAAGGTAACCCGCAATGGCCCATCATACGCCGCACGCTGCCTTCCAGATCGTCCACCGCATCCTCATACTGAACCCGCAGCACTCGGCCCGGCAGGACGCAATCCCAGTGCCGCATGAGGCCGAGATAGCGGCGATAATAATGCGCCACATCGCCCATGCCGTAAGCGAAGGGCTGGTTGGTGGTGCCGAACAACTGCTTCAGATTGCTTAAGCAGCAGGACATGGGATCGCGCCTTACATCGATGATCGTCGCGCGCGGCAGGATCATCTGGATCAGGCCGATATGCCAGAAATTGTTCGGCATCTTGTCGATGAAGAAGGGCCGGCCGAGTCGACGATAGGCGCCGGTTTCGGCCAGGAAGCGTTCGCCCAGCGCGCGGGCTTCCGCAGCCCTCAGTCGGGTCAGGGCCTCTGGAGCGAGGGGCAAGCCGCTCTCTGCGTCCCGGCCGCATAGTTCGCCCGCATAGCGGCCAATCTCGGTCAGTTCCTGCGTGCCTTCGACCTGCGAATGGGATGCGAGAATCTGTTCGATCAATGTTGAACCCGATCGCGGCAGGCCCACGATGAAAATCGGCGCTGCATCCTCCACGCCCCAGCCGGAACGCTCGGCGAAGAATTGCGGCGTGAAAGTCTCTTTCAGGCGCTGGCTAACAGTGTCCGCCATCTCGGGGAGATAGGGAGCGCTGGCCCGCCTCTCCGCATTTCCGCGCTCGTAATAGCGCCAGGAGGATGCGAATTCGCCCCGATCCTCCAAGGCTTTGCCCAGGGCGAAGCACAGATAGACGCGGTCCATATCCTGAATATCGACGCGGGCTTCGGCAGCCTGCATGCGCGCGATCTCCGCGTCGGTGAAGCGATAGGTCTTCAGGTTGGCGAGGCTGAACCACGCCACGCCATAATCGGGATAGGCCGCCAGAGAGGCGTGATAGGCGGCAATCGCCTCGTTCTGTTGGCCGGTTACCTTCAGAGCATTCGCGCGCCAGAGATGGAGGTCTGCGGCCTCGGGGCCTGACGCCGGCCCACCTGCGAGCAGCTGCGCACAGAGATCGATCACGGGCTCTTGATCGCCCAGGCCGACACACGCGGCGGTATATTGCTTGAGATAATCGCGATTGCCGGGAACCTGACAGAGCAGCCATTCGGCTTGCTGGCGGGCCTGCAGATGCTTTTGTTGTTGGAGCAGCACCATCGCGTAATCGAAGCGTGCCTCGTGATAGTCCGGCGCGCGCTCCGTGGCGGATTTGAGAAGAGCCTCTGCTTCAGCCGGAGCATCCCGATCCGAGCAGATGCGTGCCAGCAGGCGCAGGGCGCCGACATTGCCGCTATCCTTTCGCAGATAGTCCCGCAGGATATCCTCCGCCGGAGCGAGATCGCCATCGGCATAAAGGCTGTTTGCCATCACCAGTTCGGCAGGCAATTGCTTCAGCATCGCCAGATTCCGGGACGCCATGGTCGCACGGTCGACATCGCCCGCCATGCGGAAAAGCTGTTCCAGCATGTCCCAGGCGGAGGGCAATGTGGGGTTCAGTCCTACCGCAATCTGCAAGGCCTCGATGGCGGCGGGGCCATTGCCGAGCAGGATATGGCAGTGGCCCCGCTCCTGATACAGGCGGCTGAAGCGAGGGTGGTGGGCCTCCAGCCGGGCGAGAATGGCCAGTGCCTGAGCAGCCCGCCCTTCGGCGCGCAGACCTCTCGCTTCCTGCAACAGTTCCTCGCGGTCGTCGGCAACGGCAAGCGGGGTCACCGGAGGTCTCTTGCGCGCAGCAGCGGGTGGAGCCAGCCCGGTTCCGGCTGGTCCATGTCGTAATATTCGAAGATGAGATGAATGCGGTCGGTTTGGCCGCCATTATGCACCCAATGCGGACCGAGATTGTTGACTTCCACGGCTTCTCCCGGCGCGAAATGGTGCTCTGCCCCGCCAAAGCAGGAGATGACTGCTGGATTGGTCAGCAAAGGGATGTGGATCTTGTGAGGCCATTTGGCGGCGGGATTGGCGTCGATATGCGGATGGATCACTCCGCCCGCTGGCATCCGCGCCAGCATGACGCGGGGGAAAGCGCCGCGCGCATAGCCATAGGGGTGGACCGCCTGCGCCAGCACCGGCTCCAGCAGGCTGCGCCATTGTGCCCAGGCTGGGCAATCATAGGAACCGCGCCAGTCTCGCGGGCTGGAGATGAAGCGGAATACGATGTGGCGGGTCTGGTCCAGCACTTCGAATTTGTTGGGCTTTGCGGCATTTTCCGCCTCCCACACGCTTTCCGGGATCGCCAGAACGGTGGCGCGAAGGGCGGCGATGTCAACCGGGCCGAGCTTGCGGACCGTGGCGGTCTTGCGTGGATTGGCAGGGGTCATCGAATGCCCTCAAAGCCATAGCCGAACAGTTCCAGATCCAGCGCATAACGGGCGGCGACGCCATCGATCAGGTGTCGGTCGTAATAGCGGCGATAATCGGCGTGGCTGGTGCCATTCACACGGTCGAGCGGGCGGGAGGGAATGCCGATCTGCGCACAGATCGCGTCATAGGAGCCTTGCATGTCTTCCACGCGGCCTACCTGATCCGCCAGCAGGGTCTTGCCGTCATCCTCCACCAGTAGTGCGGCCTGCGGCTGGAACAGGACATGCTGTTCCGGCGGCTCCCGGAACAGGAAGTGATACATGGCCTCGCGCGGCTGTCGTTCGAACAGGTCTCCACCGCGCAGCATGAAGGCGCAATAGGAAACGAAGCGGTCGAAGGGATTACGCACGAAGGCGAATTTGAAATAGCCGTTGAAGGCATCCTCCCCCAGAAACGGACGCAACTGCCGCAGGGAAAGGTGGCCGTGCTGGATCGCGGCCAGTTCCGGCCAGGGGAAGCGCTTGTTCACGAACAGGCCGACCTGTTCGATATCCTCATCACCCATCTGTTCGCGCAGGGCCTGCCGCACGGCGTGAGTGCCGGTTTTGGGCACGGCCGCGAAGATGAAGCGGTGACGATGGGAAACTATCATGGTGCATCACACGGAAAAAAGCGCCCCCTCGCCAAGGAGAGGGGGCGCATGATGTGGAACAGGTGGGGCCGCCTCAGAACTTGTAGCTGAGGCCGGCCATGTAGGTCGTCCCGCTCTGAGTCTGATTGTAGAGATAGCGGTTCTGGCCCCAGAACTGGGTGTCCTTCTCATTCGTCAGATTGATCGCGTTGAGCGAAATCTGGAATGCATCGGTGACGTTGTAGAAGGCCGAAGCGTCCACATAGGTGGTAGCCTCGAAGCCCCGGGTGCTGGCGCTCATCACGGAATCGCTGCGGCCGGAATACCAGCGGCTGCGATGGCTCATCGAACCGCGCAGGCCCCAGCTATCGGTCTCGTAATAGATCGTCGCGTTATAGCTGGTCTTTGAAATGCCGGTGATCTCCTCATCGGCATCCACATAAGTGAAGTTCGCTACCGCACCGAGATTATCGAAGGGCGCCGGGAGGAAGGAGAACTGGGCCTGTGCGGCCAGTTCGATCCCCGTCAGGCTCTTCGTTCCAGGCACGTTGACCGGCATGCTGAATTCGGAAACGATGGTGTCGGCCGTGGCCCCCGGGATCGTCGAATAGGGCACGCCCGTTTCGCTGAAGGGGATGTCCTCGAGCGTTTCACTGCCGATGAAGTTCTTGATCCACTTGTGGAACACGCTTGCCGAAATCAGGCCGACCTTGCCGAAGTAATATTCAGCCGCGAAGTCCAGCGTGGTGTCCTTATAGGGCTTGAGTTCCGGGTTGCCGCGCGAAGCGGTGATCTCGCCGGAATCTTCGTCCTTGAACGCGCTGCCCTTGGCCGCCATCGAACCCATGCCGGGACGGTTCAGGTTCTGCGTGGCGGCAAAGCGCACCAGCATGTCCGGGGTCAGTTCCAGCACGGCGTTCATTGCGGGCAGCACGCCCGAATAGCTGCCGCTTACGTCGGTTGTCCCGAGATAGGCATAGCTGTCGCCCTGGATCCAGCCGGTGCCGTGGGTCTTGGTGTGATAGCCGCGCAGGCCGATATTGCCGCGGAAGCGCTTGCCGAACAGCTGGCTGTCCCAGTCCATCTGGGCATATTCGGAAATCGTCTCTTCCGAGGTGGTATAGACATTCTCGATGTCCTGAAGGTCACCGCCCGAACCGTCCTTGTTCTTCTCGAGGCGGTGGTACTCATTGTACTTCGCGAAGCCGAGATCGTAATCGCCGATCAGCCAGGAGCCGAACTCGTTGGTGAAGACCGTGGTGATGTCGGCCACGGAGGTGCCGCGCGTCTTGGGGCGGGTCCCGTTGACATTGCCGTCATAGAACAGGTCGATGCCATCTTGCGAGAAGCGGTGATAGGCCACGCCAGCGCGGAAGGTCAGCGCGTCGTTCAGCTTATAGCGCAGGTTGGCCACGCCTTCGCGCAGCTCCGACGAATTGTCGAACGCGCGATAGTAGAAATCGTCCATCGCGTAGTTCTTGGCATCGGTGGGGTCCCAGTTGGGATATTCGAACGAGGCGGATTGGCCATCCGCACCGTAATTGGCCACCAGATTGCCCTTGGCGCGCATGTAGAACTTGTCGTCATACGGCGTCTTGTAGGTCGATTTTTCATAGCCGATGTGACCATCGAGGGTTAGCCGGTCGGTCGCATCCCAGCTGCCCGTCAGGGCGATCTGGTCGAAACGGTTCTTGTTCAGCGAACGGCGATGCTCGCTGCCGAAGGTGGTCCCGGTAACGTCAGTCATGGTGACGTAGCCGCTATCGTCCCATTCAAGATCGTTGACGACGGACGGCGTCTTGAAAGCGGCAGGCCAGACGGCGCCCGCAGCCGTGTCGAACGCAACCGAACCTGTCGAGGCAAGCGGGCGGGTTGCGAGGTGCATTTCGTTCCGGTGCGTGGTGAACTGGCCATGCAGCACGTCCAGCGTCAGCAGCAGATCGTCACTCGGCTTCCACTGGATCGCGCCGGTCAGGCCGAGACGTTCCGCTTCCGAGTTCCATGAGGAAATACGGTTGCCGTCTGCGAAATAGAGATCGCCCGACAGGAACTTGGCCTGTTGTTCCGCACTCAGGTGAGAAATGTCGAGGCCCTTGTCGACCAGCCCCTGCATGGTTTCCGCGTCGGGGTTGGAATAATTGTAGGTATTGTGGCCCTGCTCGGTGGTCTTGCGCTTGGAATAGGCGACCGACACCAGGATGCCGAAACGGTCGTCCCAGTTCTGGCTGAGCATGGCGGCAATGCGCGGCTGCGCATCCTTGGTATATTCATTGGTGCCCAGCTTGAGCGAGATGGCGCCCTTGGTGCCCTCGCCATATTCGAGGGGCTTGCCGGTAAACAGGCCTACGGTGCCGGCCATGCCGCCCTCATTCTGGGCCGCCTGGAAGGTCTTCTCGACTTCCACGCGCGAGAACAGTTCCGAGGCGAAGATGTTGAAGTCGAATGCGCGGTCGCGCGTGCGCTGGCCGCGGCTGTCCTGCGCCGAGTCGACATTGCCCAGCACTTCCATGCCGTTCAGCTGGACACGGGCGAAATCGGAGCCGAGGCCACGCAGCGAAATGCGACGGCCTTCGCCCGCTTCGCGGGTGATCTGGACGCCGGGCAGGCGCTGCAGCGATTCGGCCAGATTCAGTTCCGGGAATTTCGCCATGTCTTCAGCGACGATGACATCCTTCTGAATCACTTCCTCTTTCTTGATATTCCGCGCCTCGCTCAGCGATTTGCGAAAGCCGGTGACCACGATTGCGTCGTCCGGCTGCTCGGCCTGCTGCGCGAAGGCTGTCTGCGGAATGGCGCCTGCGATGATTGTCGCGACGCCAGCCAGCAAAAGGCCACGTTTGCTCGGGTTCATGGCCCGAACAGGAAGTGCATTCATTATAGTTACCCCATGAGTTTTGGTCTGGACCAGCGGCCTTAAGCAAATTGCCGCTACACCTCTGTGACAGTCTCGGCTGAAACTGCATTGGACCGGAATTCGAGGCGCTGTTTGAGGGGGCGAGGGCTAGTCTTGCTTGTCGACCGCAGCGGGTTCCACTGTCATGCCAGCACAACGCTTGGCCGCGCGCACCGGATTACACAGCGCCGCCGCATTGCCGGGCAGGCGGACCTGATAGTCATTATGCAGCCGGGGTTCGGGCCAGAGATAATCCGTCGATACGAATTGCGCGCCCGATGCCAGCGCGGCCTCGCGCCGCCTTGTGTCATCCGCCCGGGCCTCATGGGTGCCGGCATCCGCACGGGTGCGAACGATGAAACCTGCCGCCACTGCTTTGCGGATGCGGTCCCCTTCCAGAAGGGGATCGTTGAGTGTCAGATAGGCCGCTGCTGGAGAAGCCTCGTCCGTATTGACGAAGAACACGCGGCCTTCCAGCGAGTGCCGCTCGCCTCGATAGATCGCAATCTTGGCGGCATCTTCGTCAAGCGCGAACATGACGCGGCCCCGGGCCTTCCCGAGGCTGGGCCAGCCGCCGCTCAGCACTGCTTCGCGCAAAGTGGGACAGCCGGCCTGCACATCGTCGGGCGTTATAAGCGCTTCTGGCGGGAACTCTGCTCGGACATCCTCGTCCAGTGCGTCGAAGGCTGCACTGTCGAAGGGCAGGGCAGCCACGCCGCCCGGCAGCGCCGCCTTGTCGGTCTTGGCGTTGACCATGATCAGGATGGGCGCGTGATCCGGATGAGCCAGAGACCAGCGCCGCACGATGCCAAGGCAGTCCCGCCAGCTTGCGCAGGAACTCAGGACATCGATGTCCTGCACATGCATCACCTTGAAGCCCGGCTCGGCCAGTGCCGCTAGCTGGGCGGGGGCCAGTGCGAGGCCCGCCGCGCGCAGGCCGACCGGGGCGATGAAGCGCGCCCCTTGCGGGTCGTTATAAACATCGATCTCCAACTGGCGGGCACCTGCGTCCAGTTGCTCCGTCAGCGGGCGGTGCCGATAGTCCAGCTCCTCCGCGCTTTCAGGCGCGGATGCGCGGAGCATGGCCATAATCTGCTCAGGCAGTTCAACCTTGTAGCTGTTGTGAGTGCCGACGGAGACGATGTCGTTCAGCTTCAGATTATGGTCCATCCAGGCGCGTTGGCAGCCCGCCCCGGCATCTTCGATTTGCTGCGCGGTCAGATCACAACCGGATGGTTGGCCCCAGGCTGGGCCGGACAAGGCGTAACAGGCCGCCAGCACTAAACCCGTCTTCCACATTTCCCGTTTCCCGTCACCCAACCGACATATCCGTGGTCCAGACCACAGGAGTAAGACAGGAGAATTACGGGTGATTTTCAGCGATCAAGGCGGCGCGAAGCCTGTTCACGGCAATCGGTCGGGAGACGGCGCATGGTGATGACGCAGGATCGCCGCAGCTTCATCCGCAACATGATGGCTTCCGCAGGTGCGGCGGCAACGCTCGCGCCCTCCATTGCTCGCGCGCTGGAAATCCCCGCCGCGCGCCGCACGGGCACGCTGCAGGATGTCGGCCATGTCGTTATCCTGACGCAGGAAAACCGCTCTTTCGACCACTATTTTGGCACGATGCGCGGCGTACGCGGTTATGGGGATCGCTTCGCCATTCCTGCGCCTCCGCTGCCTGGCGCGCCGGACCGCACTGTGCTGGCTCAGCCAAACGAGCATGCCGGGGCCGAGCCTGTTTTGATTGCACCTTTCCGGCTCGATACTTCAGTGGATTTCCGCCTGTACCGCCCGCTCGGTACGCCGCACGGCTTCACGGATAGTCAGGCAGCGTGGGACAATGGCCGGATGGGTGCCTGGACCCACTCCAAGCATAACCATGCAATGGCCCATTTTACGCGCGCGGACCTGCCGTTCCAATATGCGCTGGCTGAAGCCTTCACTCTGTGTGACGCCTATCATTGCGCATTGCATCTTAGCACCAATCCCAACCGGCTCTATATCTGGACCGGCACGCATGACCCGCTGGCGCGCGGCAACGGCCCTGCCATCGACAATGGCTATGACACGTTGGAGGGCGATCCCCGGCATCATGGCGGCTATCTGTGGACGACCTATCCCGAGCGCCTGATGGCCGCCGGCATCGGGTTCCAGATTTATCAGGACATGGCGGATAATTTCACGGACAATCCGGTGGTCGGGTTCCAGCGTTATCGTCAGCCCAAAGGGGCGGCGGCCATAGCGGCGGATCTTCTCACGCGGCGGACCATCACTACCCGCAAGCTCGATGATTTGAAACAGGATGTGCTGGCGCAACGATTGCCGGAGGTATCGTGGATTGTCGCGCCTGCCGCCATGTCGGAACATCCCGGCGCTTCCACACCGCTGCAGGGTGGGGACTATACGGCGCAGGTGCTCGATGCACTCACCGCAAATCCGGAAGTCTGGGCACGAACGGTGCTGCTGGTGAATTTTGACGAGAATGACGGGCTGTTCGATCACATGCCGCCGCCTGCTCCCCCGGCTCGCGCTTCAGGGCGCGCAGTGGGCGGCACCACCATTCCGGCAGAGGACGAATATCATATCCATTCCCAGAACGCGGATGATGCGGCCTATCTCGACCGGCCCTATGGCCTGGGTCCGCGCGTGCCGCTCTATGTGATATCGCCCTGGAGCAAGGGCGGCCATGTCGCTTCCGAGGTGTTCGATCATACCAGTATCCTGCGCTTCCTGGAGGCGCGCTTTGGCGTCCATGAGCCGAATATCAGCGCATGGCGCCGCGCGGTTTGCGGGGATCTGACCTCCTGTTTCGATTTCAGTTCGCCCGACACGGTCGATTTCATGGCGGCCCTGCCTGAGACTGCCACTTTGTCGGAGCGGGCATCGGTTCTGGAGGAAATTCCGCCCCCGCTTCCCGCCCATATCGCTCCGCCGGTGCAGGAAACCGGGCTGCGGCGCAGGCGGGCGACGCCGTACAGGCTGGATGTCCGCGTGGTAAGGAGGCCAGAGGGTCAATCGCTGCTGTTCGTCAATAATTCGGCCGAGCGTGCGGCGGTTTTCCATGTCTATGATGTGAAGCGTCTGGAAGAGGTTCCTGCGCGCTATACGGTCGGGGCCGGGCAGGAACTGGCACATCCGCTGCCGATATCGGAGGAGGATGTGGACATCTTCATTCTTGGCCCCAACGGCTTCCACCGGAGACTGGTGGGGCGGAGCGACGTGTTCTCTGTCAGTGTGGATCAGGGAGTTGCTTCATCCCCTAAGCTCGCCCTGACCAATCTCGGTTCTGCTCCGCAGTCGATCACGATAACGGACAGGGCCTATGGCGCGCCTGCCAGGACTATCGCTCTGGCCGCCGGGGAGACCCGCCGCATTCCGCTCGATCTTTCAGAAAGTCATGGCTGGTATGACCGCCAATTGGCTGCCGCGGGGCAGGTCTGGCGGATGGCGGGCCATGTCGAGAATGGCGAGGCTTCCTATTCCGACCCTGCTGTCGGTGGGCCAGGTCCGCTTCGGCTGGAACCTGTCGAAATAGACCGGCGGTGATAAATCGGAATAGTCCGGCTACCTGACGGGGTGGTGCGGCTGCGGGTTTTTGTTGGCCGAGGTATGGTTTCCTGAAAAGCGGAGCCCAAATAGGTCGCAGCGGGACTGTTGGGGGGGAATAGCCTCCTGCGCTGCTGCCGGGATCATATTGCCCGTCCATTGCCTGCCAGAATGAGGAATAAACGATGAGCCAAGCCACGTTGTTCAAGCCCCTCGCCGTGGGAGGGCTCACCCTGCGCAACCGCATCGTGATCGCGCCCATGTGCCAATATTCGGCGCAAGATGGGGTTATGAACGATTGGCACCTGATTCATCTCGGTAATCTGGCGATGTCCGGCGCCGCGCTCCTGACGATCGAAGCGACCGCCGTGCTGCCGGAAGGTCGGATTTCCCATGCCGATGTCGGCCTGTGGAACGATGACACGGAAGCCGCAATGGCCCGGACGATTGAGGGCATCCGCCGCTGGTCGGACATGCCGATTGCTATCCAGCTCTCCCATGCGGGCCGCAAGGCATCGGTTGAAGTGCCGTGGAAGGGCGGCGCGCAATTGCCTCCCGGCGATCCCAACGGCTGGCTGACGGAGGCCCCGTCGCCGCTGGCATTTACAGAAGGCAAGGTGCCGCCTGCTGCGCTCGACCGGGAAGGGCTGTCGCGCGTGCGCGAGGCTTTTGCCGAAGCCGCGCGACGGGCCGGTCGGATCGGGCTGGATGCTGTCCAACTCCATGCGGCGCATGGTTATCTGCTGCATCAGTTCCTGTCGCCGCTGTCGAACAAGCGGACGGATGAATATGGCGGCAGTCTGGAAAACCGGATGCGCTTCCCCCTTGAAGTGTTCGATGCGGTTCGTGCTGCCTTCGATCCCGCGCGCCCTGTTTCCGTTCGCGTTTCGGGCACGGACTGGGTCGAGGGCGGCTGGAGCATCGAAGAGACGGTGGCCTTCGCTCAGGCTCTGGAAGCACGCGGTTGCGCCGCGATCCACGTTTCGAGCGGCGGTCTCGATCCGCGACAGGATATTCCGGTGGGGCCGAACTATCAGGTCCCTCTGGCCCGGAAGGTGAAGGAGGCGGTCGGGATACCCGTGATCGCGGTGGGGCTCATCACCGATTTCGATCAGGCCGAAGCGATTGTGGGCACGGGTGATGCGGACCTGATCGCTCTTGCCCGAACGATGCTGTATGATCCGCGTTGGCCGTGGCATGCAGCAGCCCATTTCGGCGCGCAGGTCGATGCGCCGCCCCAGTATCATCGCTGCGAGCCGCATCGCTTCAAGGGGCTTTTTACTCGCTAGGGAGCGGGTGATATCCCCACACTCTGTGTCAGGATCGCTATCTCAACCGCTGTAAATACGGCGCAGGAGCGTGCGCAGCTGCAGCAGTTCCTCGTCGGAAAGGCATGTCGTCAGGCGCTCGTCGTGTTGGCGTACATTGTCGCGTAACTGCGCCAGCGTGGCTTCGCCCTGTTCTGTGAGGTATATGCCGTAGGAGCGGCGGTCATCCCGGTCCTTGCGGCGGGAGATGCAGTTGCGCTTCTCCCAGAAATCCAGCCCCAGCGTTGCCGCAGGTTTCGACAGGCCCAGAATTTTCGCCAGTTCCACCTGCTGCAATCCGGGATTGGCGCCGACTACTTCCAGCAGGGAATAGCGCAGGGGAGTAATGGCCCGGTCCCCCACCGAATCTCCGAACTTGCCGAAGTCCAACAGGCTGGCACGGCGCAAGGCGAAGCCGGTGAGGCTGGTTAACTGTCCATAACTATATGAAGAATCGAATAATCTTGGATCATTGCGGCTATTCGCTGCCATGTTGGCGGCCCTCTTTCATCCCGACGCCCAATAGCGGTTCATGCCGCGATGTGGCTGTTGTGCACCGTATTCTCCAATTCGGAGTAGTTCCGGTCAATGGTTATTGACAATAACTATATCTTGAATGACCCTTGAGGGGATAGCCGGCGATGTTCGGCGTCCAATGAGGGAATGAGGCAATGCTTGGATTTCGCGACAATACGCGGCTGATGATTCGCACCAGCGTTCTGGGCTTGAGCGCAGCGCTGTCGATGTCCTTTGGCACTTCTGCCCAGGCGCAGGATGAGGCCGGGGTGAGCGAGGCGGAAACCGGCGGTTCGATTGTGGTCACCGCCCGCCGCCGGGACGAGGCGCTGATCGATACGCCTATCGCCGTTTCGGCTTTCAGTGCGCAGGAATTGCAGGATCGCCAGATTCAGCAGACCTCCGATCTGGAACAGATCACTCCCAGCCTGCAATTCAAGCCGGCTGGCCAGCTTTCGGGCAATTCCGCCGCTTCGGTGGTGTTCATTCGCGGCATTGGCCAGCTTGACCCGACCGCCGCGGTCGATCCGGGCGTGGGCATCTATCTGGACGAGGTCTATCTTGGCCGCGCCGTTGGCGGGACGATCGAGTTTGGCGATATCGCCAGCGTCGAAGTGCTGCGCGGCCCGCAAGGCACGCTGTTTGGCCGCAACACCATCGGCGGCGCGATCCTGGTGCGCACCAAGGAGCCAAAGCTGGGTGAGTTCAGCGGCAATGGCCGCTTCCGGGTAGGCGAGAACAATCTGTATGAAGGCTTCGCCGCCCTCAACCTGCCTATTGCCGACACGATGGCAGCGCGCGTCTCGGGCGGTTTCCGCAAGCGGGATGGCTATGTGATCCGGGACTTCGACGGACTCGATCTGGGGGACGACAACAGCTTCACCCTCAATGGCGCGCTGCTGTGGGAAGCCAGCCCGGATGTGAAGCTCAACATCCGTGCGGACTACACCAAGCGTGACGAGCACGGCGCGCCCTTCGTCTTCGCTGGCATCAATGAACAGGCGCCGGTCGCGGCAATCGTCAGTGTTGCGGCTGGTTGCCCCGGCGCAACCATCCCCTTCGTCCTGCCCAGCACCGATCCGCGCTTCGGCGCGCCTAACGTGCCGATGATCAACGATCCGCGCTGCGCCAATGATTTCCAGGCCAAGGGCGATTACGTGAATGGCGGCACTGCCGATGTTCTGAGCACTTCGGAAGTCTGGGGCGTGTCCGGCACGCTGGAGGCCGATCTTTCGGACGCTTTCAAGGTCAAGTCGATCACGGCCTATCGTTCCACGGAATCGCGCGGCATTCGCGATGCGGACAATACGCCCTTTGTGATGATCACCACCGATGTAGGCTCCCAGTCCGACCAGTTCAGCCAGGAATTGCAGCTGCAATATCAGTCCGGCATCGTGAGCGGCATTCTGGGCGGATACTACTTTAACGAGAAGACTCACGAGCGGGCCACCGTTCCGCTGGCATTCCCGCCATCGCCGCCGCTGATCAACTCGATGCTGGCAGGTGGCCCCGGATCGCGCGATCTCCAGATCTCCGATCTGGAAACGGACTCGATTGCGGTGTTCGGCGAAGTGTCGATCACCCCGGTTGACCAGTTGGAGATTTCGGGCGGGCTCCGCTACACGCGGGATAAGAAGACCTTCACCGGCACGGTTCTGAACCTCTTCCCGGCCACTCTGCCCGATCCGGACCCGCTGCCTACGCAAGCTATTCCCGATGGCGGGCCGTTGTTCATTTACAACCGTCCGTTCAAGGACACTTTCGATGCGGTCACCGGCTCGGCCAGCATTCGCTATTCCTGGAGCGATCAGGTCAGCACCTATGCCTCCTATTCGCGCAGCTTCAAGTCGGGCGGGTTCAACACGCGCTACAACGCTGCGCCTGCGGGCTATGTGCCGGTTCCCTTCGACGAGGAAGAAGTCGAGAGCTACGAAATCGGCGCCAAGTTCGATCTGGGCGATTTCCGGTTCAATGCGGCAGCCTTCATCGCCAATTACAACAATATCCAGCTGATCTTCCGTCAGGGTGTGGTGCCGCTGCTGTTCAATGCAGGCAAGGCGCGTATCCAGGGGCTTGAGGGCGAAGTGAGCTATCGTTCGGGCGGCTTCCGGTTCGATGCCTCGGCCAGCGTACTGGATGACGACATCCTCAGCATCACCCCGATTCCGGGTGCAACGGCGACCGTTACTCCGGCGGATGACCTGCCGTTTACGCCGGAATTCCAGGGCAGCTTCGGCCTTGCCTACGAATTCCCGCTGACGGACAGCCTCTCGCTGACGCCGCGCTTCGATGGCAGCTACACTTCCAAGATCACCTTCATCACCGGCAGCGTGCCGGAGATCGAGGAGGATGGCTATTTCACGGGCAATGTTTCCGTGTCGCTGGCCAATGACGATAGCGGCTGGAAACTGACCGCGGGCGTGATGAATGTGTTTGACGAGCGGTACCTGATCCAGGGTAACGCCTCGCTCGGCACGCTTGGCTATGCGGAAAAAATCTATGCTCGTCCGCGTAACTGGTTCGTCCAGGTTTCCGCGGATTTCTGATGGAGCATGTTGAAAGCCGTCCTTCGGTAACGCGGGACGGCTTTCGGTTCTCTCCATAGTGAACTTGGCTTCTGGCCCTATCTCACATCGATGGGATTGAGCAGGTTCACCTCAATCGGCGCGCGCAGATAATCCATGATCGTCGCGCGGTAGTCCTTGTAATATTGATATTCGCGGTGGGCGAGCAGGGCGGCATCGTCGCGATATTGCTCCACCAGCCCCAGAACGCCGCCATTCCCTTCCGGGTCTTTCACTTCATACAGATCGTAGACCAGGCAGCCGGGTTCGGTCCGCGTGTTTTCGACCATGGTTTCAAGGATCGCCTTGACCCGGTCAAACGCGCCTTCCTTGGGAAAGAACCTGACAAAGACGAGATTCTGCATGTTTCGTTTCTCCTGTGCTGCCCCAGCCGGTTTAGCGCGGATGGGGTGCTTCGTCCCGGTCACCATAACCTGCCAGCCCGCCTTGCGACCTATCTCCGCCGGTAGGTTCCCCTCCCAGCCCGCCGCTTAAGACGCGCGTGATCGGCGATTGCCGCACAGCTTAGGGAGATAGGGAGGTATGACGGTGAAACCAGAAGATTTCGGAATGAGCTCGGACCGCCTGGCGCGCATTCGCCCCGCGATGGAAGCGCTGATCGAGAAGCGCAAATTCTTCGGCGGGGAAATCATCGTGGCGCGGCACGGTGAAATCGTGCTGCACGAGGCGGTGGGTTATCGCGACTGGGATAACAAGGTGCCGCTGGAAAAGGACGCGGTCTATTCCATCTTTTCCATGACCAAATCGCTGACCGGCGTGCTGGCGCTCAATGCGATCGAGGCCGGGCGGTTTGCCCTGACGACCAAGGTCAGCGAGATCATTCCCGAATTTTCCGGCGGCTTCCGCGAGGATGTGACGTTCTACCACCTGCTGACCCATACTTCGGGCCTGCCGGTCACTTTCACCGCCAAGCACGGCATGTATATCGACACGCTGGACGAGGTTATCGCGGCGATCTGCCAGAAGATCCATTCCACCGCCAAGCCGGGCAGCGAGGCGAGCTATGCGCCGCTGGTGGGTCATGCGCTGATGGGCGAAGCGATCCGCCGCACGGACCCCAAGGGCCGCTCTTACCGGCAGATCATGCAGGAAGACCTGCTGACCCCGCTGGGCATGAAGGATACGGCACTGGGCCTGCGGGCCGATCTGAAGCCGCGCCACATCAAGCCGCACTGGCTGTTCGACAAATCCCCGCTGGAACATCCCAGCCGCCGCGTGGCGGGCACGGATGGCGCTTTCGAGGACCCCGAAGCCGAAATGCCCTGGGTGGGGATCGCCTCCACCGTCTCGGACATCTTCCGCTTTACCGAGATGCTGCGCCGGGGCGGCGAGTATAATGGCGCGCGTATCCTGTCGCCCGTCACCGTGGAACGCACGCGACTGGACGAGACGCCCGGGATGATCAACCAGCTCTATGGCCGCAATGCCATCGCGCGCGGGTGGGAACCGGCCCCGGCCTATCTCTCCATCGGCTTTTCGCTGCGCGGAACCGAAATCTGCCATCACCAGATGGGCACGCTCACTAGCCCGCAGACCTTTGGCCAGCATGGACAGGGCAGCACGCTCTACTGGGTCGATCCCAAGCATGACGTCAGCTTCGTGTGCCTTTCCAACGGGGTGATGATCGAAGGCGAGAATTACGAACGCTTCCAGAAGCTGTCGGATATTGCCATCACCTCGGTCATCTAAAACACGACAAATGGGAGAGGCGCGATGCGCAAGCTGACGGAACTGTTCTCGGTGGAAGGGCAGGCCGCCCTGGTCACCGGCGGCGCAAGCGGAATCGGCCTGGGTTATGCAGAGGCGATGGCGGCCAATGGGGCCGCCGTCACTCTGCTCGATCTGGATGGCGCGAAGGTAGAGCGGGAAGTCGCTCGCCTGCGCGATGCGGGCTTCACTGCCCGGGGTGCAGTGGTGGACGTTACGGACGAGGCAGTGCTGGATGCCGCGATTGACGAAGCCGCCGCAGCCTATGGCAGGCTGGATGCGGTTTTCGCCAATGCGGGGATCGATTCCGGCATGGGCTATCTCGGCGCATGGGTGGGCGATAGCCGCCCGCGCGTGGAGGCTGGGGCGCTGGAGAATTACGACAGCGCGCGCTGGAACCGGGTGATCGACATCTGCCTCAATGCCGTCTTCGCCACGGCGCGGGGTGCGGCGCGGCATATGCGGCCGCGTAAATCGGGGCGGATCATCGTCACTACCTCGGCCGCTGCGATACGCTGCGAACCGGCAATCGGCATGGCCTATATGGCGGCCAAGGCGGGGGCAGCCCATTTCGTGCGCAATGCCGCGCTGGAACTGGCGGCGGACGGGATCACGGTGAACGCCATCGCGCCGGGGATGTTTGCCACCAATATTGGCGGCGGGCATCTGCTCAATCCCGATCTCCAGCGTGAAGTGGGAAAGGCGATACCGATGCATCGGGTCGGTTTTCCGGAGGATATGTATGGGCTGGCCCTGTTCCTGGCCTCCGGTGCGTCGTCCTATGTCACGGGCCAGCAGATCGTGATCGATGGGGCCTTTAGCCTTGGGCAGGCCGATTGAGACCCCTCCGGGCGGGGTCAGTCCCCGCCCGGCAGCTTCAATTGGTGGACATAATAGCTGTCCATATATTCGCGCAGGGCCACGACCCTGCCGTCCTTCACATCCACCGACATGGCGTAATTATTGTTATAGGGGCGGCCATCGGCGAATTCGCCGCCGCCATGGGTTTCCATGACCACCCGTTCCGCATTGGAGGTGACGCAGCACAGCGTCATGCGTGGGGAGCCGGGGGCGAACAGGGCGCGGATCGGGCGGATGACGTCGAAGATCGCGTCCGGCCCGATATGAGTGCCGGCACCCGGCACGCCGGTTCCCATTACTGCCCAGCTCATGTCTGGCGCCATCAATTCACGCGCGCGGTCAAAATCGTCGCTGCCCAGCGCCTGAAAGAAGGCCAGCACCGTGCGCTCGGTTTCGGTCCGGGGTTCAAACATCGTCGTATCCTCTCTGCATTTTCGGCGAGTGGACAGGCGGCCGGAGCACGGCGCACCTACCGCGCGGGATAGGTGAGGGCGCTACCTGCCGCTTGAAAACGGCGGTTTTGCGCGGCTGAGGCGCCTATCTTGTCGGATAGGTCATCGCTTGCCGGGGCCGGGCCAGAAACGAACCATAGGTAACAAGGGAGTGATGCCATGGTTCTTTCAACCCACTTGCGGGCGGGCGCCTCTGCGCTTGCGGCAGCCACGGCGCTGCTGGCCAGTACGGCCCAGGCGCAATCGTCCGATCAGGACAAGACAGGCGATAATGCCGCCCGCAGCGGCGAATTGCAGGACATCGTCGTTACTGCGCGCTTCCGTGAGGAGAAGCTGCAGGATACGCCGGTGGCGATCACGGCCATCACGGCTGAAGACCTGACTGCACGCAACATCAACAATGTGGACAATCTCGGCAGCGCGGTGCCGAACGCCTATATCGCCCCGGCGACTGCTGCAGCGGGCGCAACGCCCACCATTTCGCTGCGCGGTGTCTATCAGTCGGACTATAATTACGCCTTCGAGCCCGGCGTGGCGATCTATATCGACGATGTCTATCACGGCACGCTGACCGGCTCTTCCATCGAACTGGCCGATATCGGCAGCGTGGAAGTGCTGCGCGGCCCGCAGGGCACCCTGTTCGGCAAGAACACGCTGGGGGGCGCCATCCGCATCAATTCGCGCCTGCCGGAAGGCAAGGACGGCGGCAGCGTGGAAGTGGGCTATGGCAGCCATGACCGGATCGAGGTGAAGGGATCGGCCGATCTCACCGTCGTGCCCGACAAGGTGTTCCTGCGCATCTCGGGCATCGGCCGCCGTGAAACGGGCTATCAGAAGCTGGTTGATTATACCTGCGACATGTTCCGCAAGGGCACGCCGGAACTGGCGGGTTATGGCGACGGCAAGGGCGCGGGCGGCGTGGCGGTAACGCCCGGCAGCGCGGCCGACCTTGCCGCAGCCATTCCCTCGCGCGTGATTGACGTCACCGATATCGCCACCACCACTTCAGTGGCCCAGCAGTCCCAATGTCTGATCGGACGCGCGGGCGGGCAGGAGCTGGCCGCTGGCCGGGCCATGCTGCGCATCGTGCCGGACGACCGGCTCGATATCATGCTGACGGCTGAATACAGCAACAATCACAAGGACGTGAATCCGGACTCGATGATCGCCATCGTCAATCCGGTGTTGCAGAGCGAAACCGCGCCGACGGACTTCTTCTTTGGCGCCGTGCGGGATGAATTGCTGGCCAATTACGGCCTCGTCTATGACAGCCGCTTCATCTCCTCCGACCCCTATGTCTCCTATACGGGGCTGGGCAATCCGATTAGCGATCGCACCATCGGCAATACGGCATCGGTCCAGAGCTGGACCTATTCCGGCCGCCTGACCTACGATTTGACCGATGACATGCAGGCCAAGGTCATCGTGGCGCGGCAGGGCTATAACAGCCAGTTCACCTTCCAGGCCGATGCCTCGCCCTTTGGCTTCGTGCTGAACGACAATTACATCGAGCATCGCCAGACCACGGCGGAAGTGCAATTGCTCGGTTCGCTGCTCGACGGGAAGCTCGACTGGACCGTCGGCGGTTTCTACCTCAACGGCCGCACTCATCTGGGCGGGCCGATCGATTACATCACGCTGCATTTCATGCAGAACGATACCTACAAGGATGAATCCGCCTCAGGCTTTGCCCATGGCGTATTCCACCTGAGCGATACGGTGGGGCTGTCGGCGGGCGTGCGTTATACGCACAATACCAAGACCTTCACTTATGACCATGTCGGCTCGGGCTTCCCGGCGCTGACGCAGGATGCTGTTACCAAGCGGGTAGACTGGTCCGCCGGGATCGACGTGAAGATCACGCCCGATCTGATGGTCTATGGCACGATCTCCACCGGTTTCCGTCCGCGCTCGGTCAATCCCCGGCCGCTTACGCCGTCGCAATTCCAGCCGATCCCCGGTGAAAACCTGATCAGCTATGAATTGGGCACCAAGGGCGATTATTTCGATCACCGCCTGCGCGTGAACCTTTCGGCCTTCTACAGCGATTATCGCAGCCATCTGCGTTCGTTGAACGGGTTTGAATGCGTCGGTTCCACGCAGGATGTGGTGTTCGACCCCACGGAATGCGCGCCGGGCAGCTCGCCCGTCACCTGGTTCTATTATGTGGGCGAAAAGGCGAAGATCTACGGCCTCGAAGGCGAAATCACGGCGGAGCCGGTGCCGGGCCTGATGATCAACGGCGCGTTTGGCCTGAACAAGTTCGAATCCAGCGGCACCGGCGTCGCCTATTTCGACCCCAGCAACCGCATCCAGCCGGAATTCAATGCCAGCGCGGGCATCCAGTATGAAATCGCCGCACCCGGCGGCACCCTGACGCCCCGGCTCGATTGGCGCTATCAGACCATGATGAGCTACAACCCCAATCCGGGGGCGCCCAGCACGGCATTGTATGAAATTCCGGCCTATTCGGTGTTCGATGCCCGTCTGACCTACAAGATGGACAATGACTGGCAGGCTTCGCTGGCGGTCACCAACCTGTTCGACAAATTCTATTACGCCACCAAGTTCGGGCTCACCGGCTTCAACGTGTCGGGCGTCCCGTCACGGCCGCGCGAGTTCATGTTCTCGATCAAGCGGGAATTCTAAGCACCACCTCCCTTGAATTCCCGAGGAAGGGCATCACGCTGACGGGCGTGGTGCCCTTTTTTGTGGCTGGCGGACGGACACCACCGCAAAAATTCCTTTCCTACACAGGCCGATCTGGCGTTTATCCTGAGGGATGGAACACCCTGCCATTCTTCCCGCCGTGCAGCTTTTTTTCCCCTACGCCCGCCCGGTTTCGCGTGTCCTCGCCAAGGGAGGCAGGCCTGCACGGATCGCTGAATTGGAAGGTGACACAAAGGTATCTTCCGATGTCCGGAAAATGGCTGAAAACCACGCTATAGGGGCTCTGCACACCTCGCACAAAACAGGGTGTTTTCCTGCTCGCAAAGGTGACACATCCACCCGGCGGATGATCCTGGCGCCGGGCAACAAAAAACCCGCAGCCGGGGGACGGCTGCGGGTCTTTTGTTACCGGAAGTGGAAGGGTCAGATCGCGGCTGAGATGGCGATGTCCGACAGGCGCTGGAAGCGCAGGATGTTGTCCGGTTCAGGCAGCATATGCGTGGTCAGGCAGGCGAAGGTCATGTCCAGTTCCGGATCGACCCATACCAGCGTGCTGCCCGCGCCGTGATTGCCGAAAGCGCGGGGGGTGGCCATGGTGCCGAACTGGTGCTGGCAGATCGCCTCGCCGCGCACCGAGAAGCCCAGCCCGATATAGGCGGGGTAGGGCAGCCAGCCCCGGCTCAGGGCCATGGCCTTGTAAAGCTCGTTGGGAGCTTCGCCCGTGCGGTTCTGCGATGCCATTTCGATCATCCGGGGCGAAAGAATGCGCGCGCCGTCCAGCTCGCCGCCCCGGCGCAGCGCCTCGGCAAAGCGGACCAGATCGGGCACGGTGGAAACCCCGCCTACCCAGGGCATTTCGGCATCGGGGTCCTCGAAGGCCCCGTTCTCGCCCGGAACCCGGCTGGAGGGGTGGATGGCGGAGAATACCGCCGGGAATTCCGGCACGATATGGCGCGGCTGCAGGTGGGGGCGCACGCCGATGCCGGAACTGGTCATGCCCAGCGGCTCGAACAGGTCCTGATGCACGATCTCGCGATAGGATCGGCCCGCAGGATCGGTCCGGCGCAGCATCTCGCCCATCAGGGCATGGGCAACACAGGGCGAATAGGCGACCCGGCCGCCCGGCTCTTCCTGGCCATGGACATGCTTGCAGATCGCCTCGATCATCACGTCCAGCCGGTCAATCGGCATGCCGGGAACCGGCGCGAAGACCGAAGGCAGGCCAGTGCGGTGCGTCAGCAGATGTTCCAGCCGGATATGTTCGCGCGGCAGGCCGGCGAATTCGGGAATGATCTCCACCACCTTGGTCGTGAGGGCCAGTTGCCCCCGCTCCACGGCGCGCAGGATCAGGACATTGGTGAAGGCCTTGGTCAGGGAGAACAGGCTGAACACCGAATCCGTGCTTACCTGCCGGTCATCCTTGCTGCTGTAATTGCCGAAGGCTTCGAGCAGGCCGGTTTCGCCATGCCGGCTCACTCCGATGGTCGCGCCGGTATAGAGCCCCGTCGCGATATCCTGTTCGATCACTTCGCGCAGGTGCTGCAGGCGATCTGCGCAAAGGCCTGATTTTCCCCGAACTCCCATATCTTGCTCCCAATCTGCACCGACTATCCGATGCTCCATTCGATAGCTTGCCACCCTGTTCCACCATCCGCCTGCTTGGACCTATCCCGCAAGATAGGAAGAGAGGGGTGGAAGCGATGCTAGGCGAAAGCATAGGTTTGGGCGATCCTTTGGCCGAGTCGCCCGGCACAGGAATAAGCTGCCCGCACGAACGGGCCGCAAGGGATGCGGAGAGGACAGGATGAGTAAAGCAGCGGTGGCAATCATGCCCGAACCGAGGGTGCAGGAAACTGTGCCCTATCCGGAATCGACCATCCGCCTGCCGCAGCAGAAGCTGATCGAGCGGCCCCGGCTTGCCCGGTTGCTGGAGGCACATGACGCGGATCTGATCGTGCTGCTGCGCGCACCGGCAGGCTACGGCAAGACCGCGCTGTTGCAGCAGCGCGCCCATGCCTGCCAGCGCAACGGGGACATAGTGGCTTGGATGACGCTGGAACGGCGCGATGCCGATCCGATGTCCTTTGCCATGCATCTTGTGGCCGCGCTTGAGAAACAGGGCGTGGCGATTGAGCAGCGCGGCCCGGACACAATGGGCAATATGGGTTTCTACAGCTGGCAAGCAGTGGTCCAGCAAATATGCCTGCGCCTGTCGGAAACCCGCGGGCACTGCCGGATCGTGATCGACGATGCCCATATTGTTGCCCTGACGCCTGCCGCCGAATGCCTCGACCTGCTGATCCGCGAAGCGCCGGAAGGGGTGCAGTTCCTGATCTCTACTCGCGGCGAAACGGGCCTGCCGTTGGGCCATATCCGCGCCCATCGCGAGATCCTGGAACTGGACATGCAGATGCTGCGGTTCCTCGAAGACGAGACGCAGGATTATCTCATCAGCCGGTCCTCACGGGCAATTCCGCAGGATCAGGTGCGGCTGGTGCAGAACCGGTCCGAAGGCTGGATCGTGGGGATCAAGCTGTTCAGCATGGCCGTCGACCTGGAGCCGGAGAATGAGCGCATTCTGGAGAGCTTCAGCGGAGAACGCAGGCAGATCGCCGAATTCTTCGTGGAGGACGTGTTCTCCCGCCTGTCGGACGATCTGCAGGAATTCCTCCTGCGATCTTCCCTGCTGGACCGTTTCTGCCCGGCTTTGTGCGATGCCGTGCTGGAACTGGGCGATTGCGCCGGGCTGATCGAGCGCTGCGAAACGGCGGGCCTGTTCGTCCAGCCGCTCGACGAGGCTGGGGCCTGGTATCGCTACCACCAGCTTTTCGCCGGGTTCCTGCGGCGGCAATTGCATGATCGTGCGCCCGATGTGGTCGCGGGGATTTATCACCGCGCGGCCCAGTGGCTGGACGATAATGGCGACCATGTGGAGGCATTCAACTGCGCCATCAGCGGGCGCGACATGTTGTTCGCGGCCGAAATCCTCGATCGGCATTGCGAGACGATGTTCTCCTCCGGCTTGCAGCCGACCGTGCAGAAAATGGCGGAATTGCTGCCGCCGCATCTCCAGACCCTGTTCCCCCGGCTGATGCTGGTGCTTGCCTGGCGGCTGCTGGCGCAGTGGCGAGTGGACGAGGCCAAGGGGCTGGTGGATATCGCGCAGCGTCGGCTCACGGAAATGGAGCGCTCCGGCGAACTTGATGCGCAGACCATTGCCCATCTGCGCTTTTCCGTCGCCCACCGCGAATGCCAGATCGCGCAGACGCTGTATCAGGTGGACCGGCTGGAAAGCCTCAGTTCCTCGGTTCTCGGTCAATCGGCCTTGCCGCAGGAAAGCCAGCCCAGCGGCAGCCATTATCTGATGAGCAGCCTCTATAATTCGCTGCAATATGCCCAGCGCGAACAGTTCCGGCTGAGCAAGGTTGACCGGCTGGACGCTCTGGCGCGCGATTATCTGGTGCGCAGCGGAACGACGCATGGGCTGGTCTTCATCGCCGGGATCACTGGCCCGTCGCTGATGCTGATGGGGCAGACTGCCCGGGCCCGCGAGATGCTGGAGGAAGGCGTCAGGCTGGCGACCGAAGTGGCAGGCAGAGGGGCGCCGCTCGGCACTATCGTAGGGCCATCGCTGGCGGCGCTATGCTATGAATGCAACGAGCTGGACCGCGCGCGCGAATTGGTGGCCGAACATGTGCCGCACATGACCACGGCCGGCCTGACGGACCAATTGCTCAATGGCTGGATCACGCAGGCCCGGTTGCAGCTTCTCGACGGGGAGGTCGATGCCTGTCTGGAAACATTGGAGAACGCCGCCCGCTTCGCCAGCCGCCATGAATTGGATCGCCTGCGTGTGGGCGTATATGCGGAGCATCTGCGCATATTGCTCAAACTCGGCCGTCCGGACGATGCGGCGCGTTTTGCTCGGCGACGGGGGCTGGTGCGCGGCCGTACAGACGGGGCGGGGCGGAAGCCGACGAGCTTCACTATGCTGGACGGCGTAGTGGCACAGGCCAATTGCCGCCTGATGGCCGCCGACGACCGCTTCGGCGAGGCTTTGGCGCTGGCGCGGCAGTGGCGCTCATTCGTCACCTCGGCGCAGGCCGTGCACGCGGCGGTCGAATGGGACATACTGCTGGCGGAACTGCTGCTGATGTCGGGCGAGAGGCTGGCCGCCCGCCGGGCTCTGTCACAGGCGCTGGAGAAGGCCGCACCCTGCCGCCTGCTGCGCCGTTTCCTCGATGAAGGAGAGCCGATTTCAGGCCTGCTGCATCAGATGGCTCAGGCAGAGGGGGATCAGAACCCGTTCCTGGCGGAACTGGTCAGCCATCTGGAACCGCTCGCCCCCACCGAGGAATTTGAGGACGAGCAGGACGATATGGCGATCTGCGGCAAGATCAACGGGCGCGAGATCGAGATTCTCACTCTCGTCAGCTCCGGCATGCTGAACCGCCAGATCGGCGAACAGCTCGGCCTCACGGAAGGCACGGTGAAATGGTACCTGCAGCAGGTCTATGACAAGGTGGGCATCCGCAACCGCAAGCTGGTGGTCTCGCGGTTGCGGCGCCTTGGCCTGATCCCCTGAGCAGGATTGCTCAGCCCCTTACCAGGCTTCCATCCGTGCCTTGAGCGCGCGAATATGTTCGCGCCGGGAGGCTTCCAGATCGCCGCGTCGGCTGTCGTAAGGCATGTCGGTTCGGATAGTGTCCATCATCTCGCGATGGAGGTCGTCCATCTCTTCCGCGAATTCCTTATGGGCGATGATATAGGGCTTGTTCTGCCTCACCGCGTCCAGCACGGCCCTGCCCAGATCGTAAGGGTCCATCGCATATTGCTGCGCCAGCACGAAGGCCTTGCTTACTTCGTCCAGATCGGCCGCTGGATTGCCGTTCTTATCCTTCACCGCATCGAGAATGCGCGTGCGGGTGAGGCCGGGGAACAGGCAGGACACGCCGATGCGATCATCCACCAGGGCGAGGCGCAGCGAGTCCGACAGGCCCCGCACCGCGAATTTGGTAGTAGTATACATGCCGCCCGGATCGGGCAGGGGCAGTACCCCGGCGATGGATGAAGTGTTGACGATATGGCCGCCTTCGCCATGCCGCCGGATGCGGGGGAGCACGGTGACGACGCCATTGATCACGCCGCCGACATTGATGTTCATGAGGAAGTCCCAATCCTCGAAAGTGGCTTCCGCAAGCGGTGCGCCGGTGCCGATCCCGGCATTGTTGCACAGCACATGAATCTTGCCGAAGCGTTCTTCCGCGGCATCGGCTGCGGCGGCATAGGCTGCCCGGTCCCGCACATCGAGCTTCAGCATCATATATTCGCGGTTGGTGCCCGAAAGCTGGTTCTGCGCATCTTCCAGATTGGCATCGCTGAAATCGGCGATCACCACTTTCATTCCCGCATCCAGAAACTGCCGGGCCATGCCGAAGCCGATCCCGCTGGCTCCGCCGGTAATGAATGCAACCTTGCCTTCGACGTCATGCATTTCGTGTGATCCTCACCCTTGTTCTGTTGTGTCGGTTTCAGCTTTTGCGGCTAGCTTCCACGATCTCCCCGAACACCGGGTTGAAGGTGGGAAAGCCATAACAGGTTGTGGCGGGCGGCCCGCCCTCGTCGGGGCCGAAGCCGGTCATGATCGCGTCCAGCCGCTGCTGGACCCCGTGGCGGAATTCGCGGTGCGTGAAGAGATAGAGCTGGTCTGCCTCCACGGCGTCCAGCACCTTGCGTCCCGCTTCGACGGGTTCCATCCCGGCCATCAGCAGGGGGGCATCCCCGCTTTCCACTTCCCGCGCCGCCAGGGCCGTGCCGGAAAAGGCATCGGGCCTGTGCTTGGAGACCTTGTGGATGTTGCTTGCAGTCGGGCCAAGCAGGATAGCGGTGACGCCGATCCCCTGCCCATGGAGATCGCAATAGAGCGTTTCGCTGAGGCCCAGAACGGCCGCTTTCGATGTCAGATAGGCCGCGCCGCCCGGCCCCGGCAGGACTGCCCCGATGGAGGCCGTGTTGACGATATGCCCGGCCCCGCGCTGCCGCATGCGGGGCAGGAAGGTCTGCACACCGTTGAGGGCGCCGCCGAAATTGACGCTCATCACCCAGTCCCAGTCGCGATAGTCGCTGTCCTGAGTGGCGCCGAGCGCGCCGACACCCGCATTGTTGCACAGTACCGATACGGGGCCGAGCGCTTCCTCCGCCTCGTCCGCCGCGCGCGCAAATCCTTCTCTGTCGGTCACATCCAGCCGGATGAAATGGCACGGTCCGGCATCAGCCAGTTCGGACCGCGCGGCCTCCAGATGGTCGGGCATTACATCGGCCACTGCCACACCCATGCCGCGCTCAAGGAAGGCTTTCGCCATGCCGAGCCCGAGGCCGCTGGCCCCACCTGTGATAAAGGCAATCTTACCGGGACTTAGTTTCATAGCATCTCTCCGCCGCCATCTATCGGCGCGATCCCTCTGGCGGGGACCTAACCTATCTTTTGCCTCCGTTCGCGATAGGTGGCCAGTGGCTCGCGCATGAGGCATTCTTCCTTCGGGAAATACCGGAGGATAGCCGTTGAAAGCTCAGGAATTGTTCGACGTTGCGGGAAAGAAGGTCGCCGTAACCGGCGCGGGCAGCGGGATCGGCTTGGCCATTGCCGAAGTGCTTGCCGAAAACGGCGCGCGGGTCGCCCTGCTGGACGTTGCGCAGGAGCGCGCCGAAACGGAGGCGGCGAGGTTGCGGGCGGCAGGTGGCGATGCCATCGCAATCGGCGTGGATGTTTCCGATGCTGCGTCTGTGGACAGGGCTATCGACGAATGTGCAGACCGGCTGGGCGGGCTGGATGTGCTGTTCGCCAATGCCGGGATCGATCCGGGCAGTCAGGTTCTGGGGCCCGATGGCAAGCGATCCGTCGAAGGGGCGCTGGAGAACTACGATACCGGAAAATGGCACAAGGTGATCGGCATCAGCCTGGACGGCGTGTTCTATTGCGCGAGGGCCGCCGCGCGGCACATGAAGCCGCAGCGTTCAGGAAGCATCGTCATCACCACGTCTGTCTCTTCCGTCAGGGCAATGCCCATCGGCATCGCCTATTCGGCGGCCAAGGCGGGGGCGGCGCATTTCATGCGCAATGCCGCGCTGGAACTGGCGGCCTATAATATCCGCGTCAACGCCATCGCGCCGGGGCCCTTCGTGACAAATATCGGGGGAGGCTTCGTGCGCGATCCGGCGGTGCAGGACATGATGCGCCGGATGATCCCGCTGGGCCGCATGGGCGATGTGGCGGAAATGAAAGGGCTGGCCCTGTTCCTGGCCTCGCCTGCCTCCAGCTTCATGACGGGGGCGGAATTGTTCAACGATGGCGGGCTGTCGCTGGGGCCGCCGGTCGATTGATCTGCCGCTGCCTATCTTGCGCGATAGGTTACGGCCAGGGGCAAGGGCAGGAAGCTGCCTTGCGAAAAGGGCCGTCACGCAGAAGTGGCGGCGATAACGGGACAGGATGAGGGCTCTCAATGCAGGATGAACAGGCCGTGCCGGCCAATGCCGGTTACGAATGGCGGATGGTGCTGGTCACCAGCCTTGCGATTTCCTTCCTTGCTTTCGACCGGTTGGCCAGCGGCGCGCTGGGCCCTTATCTGCTCGATGGGCTGGGGCTGAGCAAGACGGCGCTGGGATCGCTCTATTCGGTGCAGGCCATTGCCGTGGCGGTGATGGGTTTCGTGATCGGGCGCTATTCGGATCGCACGGGCAATCGCAGGCGGCTGCTGGCGCTGCTGCTGGTGCTGGCAGCTATCTGTGCGCTCGCCGTGCTGCCGGTGAACTCCTATGCGGCTTTGATGCTGGTGCGGCTTGCGTCTGGCATGGCGCTGGGGGCAGTTTCCCCGATTTCCCAATCCATCGTCACCGCCCAGTCCTCGCCTGCCCGGCTGGGCCGGAATATCGGAGTGCAGACGCTGCTGATGTTCCTGGTGGGTCAGGTTCTGGGGCCATTCCTGCTGCCCGTTCTGGCGGAAAAATGGGGCTGGCAGGCAGGCTTTGCTGCGTCAGCCGGGCCCTTTGCTGTGCTGGCGATTGCCGTGCTGCTTCTCCTCAAGGATGGTGACACTGCCGCTCCCTCTTCCGCCGATCAGGCCAGCCCTCCGCCTGCCGCGGAACTGAGCCCCGATGCACGGCGTGCCGTTGCATTGTGCCTAGGCATCGCCGCCTGCTTCATGATCTGGCTGGTGATCTATTCCACTTTCCTCACCGTGTTCCTGGTGGAACGCTGGGGCGTGACGCCCCCGGTCGCCGGTTCCATGCTGGGGACTTTGGGCATTGCGGGCGGGGTCGGCGGTTTCGTGCTGCCGCTGCTGTCGGACCGCTTCGGCAGGAAGCGTATTCTGCTGGTCGGCATGGGGCTCGCCGCGATTGCACCCTTGGCAACCCTGCTGTGGACCGGGCCTTTGTGGGGCCTGCAGCTATGCCTGGCGGCGGGCTGGGTAGCGGTCGGCGTCCTGCCGCTCTATGCTGTGGTCATTCCCGGTTCCAGCGTACCGCCGGGGCGCATCGCGGCGACGATTGCGCTGGTGATCGGTACGGGCGAAGTGATCGGCGGGGTCGGCGGGCCAATCGTGGCCGGCTGGCTGGCCGATGAATATGGCATCGCCGCACCGTTCTGGCTGGCATTCGCGGCAATCGGCATCTGCGTTGCGCTTGTTTCGATGCTGCCCCGCTCGGTTCGCTGATCGACACCTGCGATCGATTGCAGGCTGCTGTCCTATGCCCCATAGATGCCCTGTCGGCCGTCAGGAGCCGGGCAGGGAGAAGAGGACAAGGCATGGATCTGGGTATCAGGGGACGCAAGGCCATCGTGAATGGCGGCAGCGCGGGCATGGGGCGCAGCGCCGTGCTTGCCCTGGCGCGGGAAGGGGTGGAAGTCTACGTCTCCGCACGCGGTGAGGAACGGCTCGTAAAAGCCTGTGCAGAGATTGCAGCGGAAACCGGCGCCAAGGTGATCCCCATCTGTGCCGATCACAGTAGCGCCGAGGGGCGCGAGCGCATTCTTGCCGCATGTCCCGATCCAGATATTCTGGTGGGAACTTGCGCACCGCCTGCCTTCACGCCCGATTACCGGGCTATCACGGACGAGCAATGGCGGCAGGCGATCGATATTTCTCTGCTGTCGCCGGTGGAATTCATGCGCCGCGTGCTGGACGGCATGGTGGAACGCAAATGGGGCCGCATCGTCAATATCGCGACGGTTGCCGCCAAATATCCGGGCGAAATCCGGGTCCTTTCCGGCAGCACCCGGGCCGCTCTGGCGAATTACACTGTTGCCGTGTCCAAGGTTGTGGCCAAGCATAATGTCATGATCAACAACCTCCTGCCTGGCATGCATCACAGCGCCACGGTGGAAGACCAGTTCAACGAGCGTGCCCGGGCCAAGGGCACTACCTACGAACAGGAAGTTGCCGAGTTTTCGCACGAGTGGCGCATTGCCGCTGGACGCTTCGGCGATTGCGACGATGTGGGCGCTTTCGTCGCGATGTTCTGCAGCGAATTTGCGAATTACATCACGGGGCAGAGCCTTGTGATCGATGGCGGGGCGACCACTTCCACCTTCTGAACCGGGCTCAGCTGCCACTGCCGGGATAGAGGGCCCCGGCCAGTGGCGGCGGCATGGGGCGGGCGACGCGTTCGCCCGTCTGCCCGGCGAATTCCTGGAGGATCGGGCCTGACCAGTCGCGAATGACACGTTCGGCGAGGGCCCATTTCCCCTCTTCCTGGCGGAACAGGTCTTCATAATATCCCATCACATGGAGCAGATGCGGCCCGTCTCCCTGTCGTAATGCCACGGCGGCGTAGGAGCGCGCCCGTGCCCCTTCTGCGCATGGGGTGATGAGGGTGTTCGTTACGTGATGCTGCCGCCCGGCTGAGGTCGGCATATCGCGAAAGAAAGTGGCGAAATGGCGCAAGGCCTCGTGCCCTTGCCAGCGGAGCGGTTCTTCGAATGCGTCCCACAGCAATATTCCATCGCTGCAGAAACAGCTGACAAAGCCGGCAACGTCGCCCGTGTCGAGCGACCAGGCGTAGAGGGAAATGACGTCGCGTATGGCCAACTGGTCGGCAGTGGAGAGTTCGCCGGGCATGGTTCTATTCAAGGAAATTCTCTCCTTACGTCATCGCCCTGTTGGGCGTTCTGGCATCGCACCCCTTCCTGATCCGAGGAAAGATGCGCTAGGCAACGGGCAAACAGTAACCGAGAGGCATGTCGGGTGAAAGTGTACGACTACATCATCGTTGGTGCGGGTAGCGCAGGTTGTGTCCTTGCCAATCGGTTGAGCGCCGATCCGTCCGTTCGGGTGGCCTTGATCGAGGCGGGCGGGGAATGCCGCCATCCGCTGATCGACATGCCGCTGACCTGGATGCAGGCCGCAGCCAATCCGCGCTTCATCTGGGGTTACGAGGCGCAGCCCGATCCCAATCTGGATGGACGCACGCAGCCGATCCCGCGCGGCAAGGTGCTGGGCGGCTGCTCTTCCATCAATGGGACGATGTATATTCGCGGCACAGCGGCGGATTACGATGCCTGGCGCGATGCCGGCCATGCAGGCTGGGGCTATGACGATGTGCTGCCCTATTTCAAACGCTCGGAAACCAACTGGCGTGGCGAGAACGCCGTCCACGGCGGTAGCGGTGAAATGCATGTCACGCCGATGGCGCCGGACCCGCAGCTGTTCCCGGCCTTTCTGGAAACCGCGCAGGCATTGGGGCACGAGGCTTGTCCGGACTTCACCGTGCCGCAGCCAGAAGGCTTCGGTATGCCCGATTGCACCATCCGCGAAGGCCGCCGGGCCAGCACCGTGCGTGCCTTCATCGATCCAGTGAAGAAGCGCCCCAATCTCGACGTGATCGCCAATAGCAGCGCCTTGCGCGTGGTGCTGGACGGCAATCGCGCCAGCGGGGTGGAAATATCCAACGGCGGCACAAGGCGGGTTTTGGAGTGCCGGGGCGAGGTCATCCTGTCAGCTGGGGCGCTGAACAGCCCGCATCTGTTGATGCATTCCGGCATCGGCCCGGCGGCGGCCCTGAAGGCGGCGGGGATCGATCCGTTGATCGATTTGCCAGAGGTGGGGCAGAATCTGCAGGACCATCCCATCGCCATGGGCATCTGGAAATCGGCTGTGCCCATTGGCTTCAACCGTGACATCAGGCTCGATCAGGTAGCGCTGAATTTCATCCGTTGGAAACTGACCGGGCAGGGGCCAATGAGCCAGAGCCCCATGTCGATCCAGGGCTTCCTGCGCTCGGGCGAGGATCAGGAGCGGCCCGATCTCCAGTTCCAGATCGTCCATAGCGGCTATGACGCGCAGGTGTGGTTCCCCCTATGGCGCAAACAGCCGACGGGAATGTTCTCTTGCGGTGCGATCCTGCTTGATCCTGAAAGCCGTGGCGAAGTAACGCTCGCCTCGCCCAATCCGCTCGATCTGCCGAAGGTGCAGTTCAATTTCATGAGCACGGAAGGGGACCGGCAGCGGCTGCGCAAGGGCTTCCGCTTCATCCGCCAGTTCTTCGCCACGGCTCCTGCCAGCGAGATTGCTCAGGTCGAACTGGCGCCGGGGGCGCAGGCGCAAAGTGATGAGGAAATCGACGCATGGCTGCGTGCCTCGCTCATCAGTGCCGGCCATCCGACCAGCACTTGCGCAATGGGTAGCGTGGTAGACAGCGAGTTGCGGGTGATCGGAGCCCGCAATCTTCGCGTGGCCGACGCTTCCGTGATGCCGGATGTCATTCGCGGCAACACCCATGCGCCAACGGTGATGATCGCCGAAAAAGCGGCGGACCTGATCGCTCAGGTCCGCTGAGCTATTCCGGTTCTTCCGGCCCTGTCAAAACTCAGGAGCAGCGGAGCGATCACCAGCAGCGCGGCCAACACGCCTATGGCGACCGAGAAACTACCAGTGCTGCCCACCAGGAAGCCGGTGAGCCATGGCCCGATGATCCCGCCAGCTGTGCCGAACATGCTGATCAGCGCGATCACCCCCACCGGCACCGATCCGCCGCCAAGGCGGACGGCGCTGGGGATGGCCCAGAACACGCCCTGAGCGGCACCTAGGCCCAGCCCGGCGACGAACAGCAGGGCAAGCACTGGCCAGCCCGGTTCCAGCCCGGCTGCGGCCAGCATGGCGATGCCTGCCGCTGCGCTGGGAATACCGACATGGCGCAGCCGTTCTCCGGCACGGTCAGACAGCCTGCCATTCACCGCCAGGCCGATGGCGATACCTAGCATGGGCAGGGCGCTGAGCGTCCCGATCATCAGCTCGCTTCCGCCAAGATCGAGCTGGCGGACCAACTGCGGCAGCCAGAAAGCCAGCGCATAGGCGCCGGTCATGATGAGCAGCCAACCGATGGAACAGCGCCAGAGCCAAGGATCGCGGGCGATCTGCAGGAAAGATGGCGCGGGTCCTCGGGCATCTCCAGCTGAGGGGGCCATTTCCCGCTCCAGCCAATCCCGTTCCGCAGCCGTAAGCCAGCGGGCCCGATCCGGCCGGTCGACGAAATAGAACGCTGCGGCAATTGCCAGCACCACATTGGGAATGGCGATAGCCAGGAACATGTACCGCCATGCTTCCATGCCCAGCGGATTGGCAATGCCGAGCAGCCAGCCACAGAGCGGTCCGCCCAGCACCATGGAGAGGGGAACCGCCACCAGCGCGCCCGACAGCGCGCGGGCGCGGATGGAAGGGGGTGTCCATTGGGAGATGAGCCAGGTCATCCCGGGGGCGAAACCGGCTTCAGCCATGCCAAGCAGGAAGCGCGCGACATAGAATTCCGTCGCGCTTTGCACATGCGCCATCCAGAAGCCGGAGCAGGCCCACAACAGCATGGAGCAAAATAGCCAGGGTTTGATCCCGATGCGCTTCAACAGCTGAACATGGGGGTATTGAAACAGCAGATAAGCGATGAAAAACATGCTCACACCCTGACCGAACTGGTCGGGCGAGAGGCCCAGATCGGCCGACATGGCGCTGCCGGCATAGCTGACATTCACCCGGTCAATCGAATTGACGAATGTGAGTACCGCGATCGGCAGCACCAGCCAAAGCGCAATCTTGCGGCCAACGCGCTGCCTTATGGACGTATCCACGTCCGTATTTTCCTGCATCCTCTAACTCCCCCTATATTTGCAGCGGGGATCGGCCAGCTTTTCGAGTTAGGCAACCCGAAATCGGGCGTCATTCAGTTGGCGCCCGCCGTCTGGTGTGTCGTTGTCACTCAAAGCCGACTATGTCATCGATCCATTCTGCCAAAACGGGCGTCGAGAACGGGGCTGGGCATGCACCTGCCGATACCGTGCCGGATAGATTGGGGAGAGTGGTAATGCAGAAAAACCTGTCGCGCGTGGCCATGTGGGGCGCCCTGTTTCTGGCGTTGGGCTCAGCTGGGGCCTCTCCAGCGCGGAGCGCCGAAGGGCGAGAGACATCACTGGAACAAGATCGGCTGGCAATCGAGAATGTGGCGCAGGACTATGTGCGCGCGCTCGATGGGGCGGACCTCGCTGCATATCTCGCCACTCTGACCGACGACGCAAAGTTCCTGTCCAAGGAAGGGAACTATTTCGGCAAGCAGGCCATTGCGGATTACGTGCGCCCCGTCTTGGAATCCCGGCTTGCCCAGATGCGCGATGGCACCCAGGCCAATAAAGGCACGCATCACGTAGTGACCAATGTCGCCATCAGTTTCCAGGGCGAGGATCAGGCAATTATGCGATCCTACTGGATGTTCGCGGTTGCGCGGAAAACGGGAGGCATCGAGCTGTCACTGATGGGTTCGGCGGAAGACCATTTCGTTAAACGAAATGGCAGGTGGCTGATCAGCGAGCGCCATGTCGAAACGCTTTAACCTCAAGATGGTCGCCGTCTTCCGGGGTTGAACCCAGGCATGGGCGAGGGGCGATGAATTACACGCCCACTTCGGCCCAGGCGAGGCGCGGGCAGGTAAGTCCTGCCCGCAGCTCCTTCAGCGGTCTTTCTTGCCGGCATGGAAAGGCTTTTTCTTGCCTTTCCAAGGGGCGGGCTTGCCGCCTTCGCGATCCTGCCGGGGGCCGTTGCCCTTATGGGGGTGGCGGGGGCGAACATAGGCTCCGGCGCTTCCGGCAGCGTTATCGCGGCCATGCTCACGATTGCGGCGGGCCGCTTCGCGCGGGGCTTCGTTCGACTGCTCGATAAGCACGCCTTCCTCATCGCCTTCACCGCCTGCCGTGCGTTTCAGCGCGGCGTTGAACTTGGCGGCGACGGCGAGGGGCACCTGGAAGTGCGTCTCGTTGGGGGCGATGCGGATTGCACCGATTTCGTTGCGGGTAATGTGCCCGCGCCGGCATAGCAGCGGGAGAATCCAGCGCGGGTCGGCATTATGGCGGCGGCCCACGTTCATGCGGAACCACACGGCATCTTCGAAACCGGGACGGTGCCGCTCCTTCTGGGCGGCGCGCCGTGCTTCAGGGGTGTTCTCCATCAGCTCTTCGGGTTCGGGCAGGGAGGCGCGATGGGCGCGTACCAGCATGGCGGCGATGTCTGCCGGGCTGCGTTCAGCCAGAAGCGCTTCGGCCAGTTCGCGATCGGTCTCATCCACTTCGACCGGAGCGAGCAGGGCTGAAAGCAGGCGCGTGCGATCCTGCGCGCGGATGTCATCCGGGCTGGGCGCGTCGATCCACTCGGCATTGATGCGCGCATGTTGCAGCATGGATTCCACCCGGCGGCGGCGCGGGAAGGGCACGATCAGCACCGCAGTGCCTTTCTTGCCTGCGCGGCCGGTCCGACCGGAGCGGTGCTGCAGCGTTTCCGCATCGCGCGGAATCTCGACATGGACCACAAGGCTGAGCGAGGGCAGATCGATCCCGCGCGCGGCAACGTCGGTCGCCACGCAGACCCTTGCCCGCCGGTCACGCAGAGCTTGCAGCGCCTGGTTGCGTTCCGATTGCGAATGTTCGCCCGACAGGGCGACTACGGCAAAGCCGCGTTCCTGCAGAGTGGCGTGCAGGTGGCGCACATTGTCACGCGTGGCGCAGAACAGGATCGCCGTTTCCGCCTCGTGGAAACGCAGCAAATTGACCACTGCGTTTTCGATCTCGGACGGGGAAACGGTGACGGCCTGATAGGCGATGTCACCATGGCCGCGCTCATTGCCGACGGTAGAAATGCGCAGCGCGCCGTTCTGATAACGACGGGCCATGGCCTCAATCGGGCGAGGCATGGTGGCGGAAAACAGCAGGGTGCGGCGGGTTTCCGGCGTAGCATCCAGAATTTCTT
>MKUB01000163.1:49742-55862 GCA_001898545.1 Sphingomonadales bacterium 63-6
CCTGCCTTGCCGTAAAGCCAGGCAAGCTCGCGGCTGACCTGCAAGGCCAGTTCGCGCGTGGGGGCGATTACCAGAGCCTTGGGGCGGCCGGTTCCGGCAGCAGTGCCTGCCTCATTCAGCAATTCGCTGGCCATGGCCAGGCCGAAGGCGACCGTCTTGCCCGAGCCGGTCTGGGCGGAAACCACCAGGTCGCGGCCAAGCGCTTCGGGTTCGAGCACAGCGGCCTGAACCGGCGTGGGCTGGGCATAGCCGCGTTCGGCAAGGGCTTCACCGAGGATCGGTGGGAGATTGGAAAAGGTCATTCAACTCACAGTGATTGGCACCGCGCAAAAACGCGATGCTGGGCGATTCAACAGGTTTGGTGGCGGCCATACGCCAGCCCGGGCCCCCCGGGACAATGCCCCGCCCAGCCAGCCCTCTATGTTGGCAGCTTTGTTGGCCCCATACAGGACCGGAACGCATTTGGCTTCCCTTAGTTTTTGGACGGATCTGGCTGAGGGATTCCTATACACTTGTACAGGGATAATTGGCCAAGTGGTCAGTACGCGGCGGAGCAGATGAAGATTATGCATCTGCTTTAACCAAATTTTGGCAATATCGTTCGCTGCGCGACATGTGTCGCTGAGACAATGCTGCTTTATACGCAAAGCGCGTCCTCGCCGGGCGGATTTTTTTGGCATGAATTGTCCTTCGAGCACTGACGCCCGGTTCTTCAACAAGTCTGTCCGAATGAATTTTCGCCTCAGGAAAACTCGGGCCCCTCCCTGGTAACCGTGCGCCAGTGTCACATGCGAAGCAAATTAACACTTTTCTACTAGCGTGGTGAAGATTGAAGTTGCAAAACGCCTATGATCTGGATCAGATACAAATATCCGCATTTAAAGCATAAGAAATTCAATAGAATTATAGATTATTACTTTTTTATAAAACCGAAGATTCAAATGGTTAATCTAGGATAAAAAATAGTAAAAATCTGAAATTTCTCGACAGGTTTTTAGATAAAAATTTCGGAAAGGAAGCAAGGGGGCGTATCATGGGAACGATATTTGATATTTTCGTTAGGGACAAGGCTTCTTTAGGGGAAGAATTGTCAGGCAGGGATCACGTTTCATCTCGCTCAGAGATAGATCGCCCGGATGAGAGCAGTATCCGTGGCCTTGCCGAAATTCAGCAGAACATCGACTATTCGATGGCGACGGTGATTCAGGGATTCTCGGGGTTTCAGGAATTCACTGGTCGCATGGTTTCGCTGAGGGACGAACTTGCGCAGATCTTTGAGGATCATCGCAAGCTCGCCCTGTCCAACGCAGTGCTCGTTCAGGAGCGCGATCATTTTCAAGAAAAATATCACGATGCGGCGGCGTCGGCTGATCGGTTTTCCAAGAATGCTTCCGAACTGGAGGTCCGTCTCAACGATGTATCGCGGGACCTTCAGAAGCATCAGACCAATCTGAGTGACCTGGAGCAGCGCCACCATCTTCTCAATCTCGCCAAGAAAGAAGCGGACGAACTTTGTACGGAGACCTCTCGGCAGTTGCAGTCTGCTCAGGATGTCGTCGAAGGCCTTCGCATGGAAGTGGGCCTGCTCAAGCAGCGTGCCGAAGCGGATTCACGGGAAATCTCGGAGATGGCCGCCAAGCTCAAGGAGACTCTCGAGGAGACGATTCTTCTTTCCAACCGGTGCGAGAATTATGAGTTCGCTGTACGATCTCATGAGGATGAGGCTGTAGAGCTGAAGGACCGTATCGAAGCCCTCTCGGCCGAGAACAAGAGCCTCAGCCAGCTGGCGCTGGAGCGCGAGGATGAAGCCGCCAAAAGCCGGACTGAATTCTCCAAGCTGTTCGAGAAATATCAGACAGAAACGAAAGAGCGCGATCGCGAAATTGCCACTCTGAAGGGCGATAAGGCACAGATGTCCGCCAGCCTGAAAATGCTGGAGCAGGTCAACGGCGACCTGAAGCTGGATAATGAAAAGCTAACTGCCCAAATTCGTCAGCTGAACGAAAATGGTGACAAGAGCGAGGTGACTATCAGTCGTCTCGAAACCAAGAATGCGCGCCTTTCGACGAATCTCGAAGCAGCGCTGGATGCCAAGAAGCAGATCGATCAATCGCGTCTGGCCATGTCCACTCGACTGGATGCTTTGGGGCAGCTTCTCCGGGAGAGAGAAAGCGAAAACAAGAAGCTTGAGACCGAGGTGGCCCGTCTTGCTGAGGAGCTTGAGGACAAGACCAAGGCCCATCAAGACGTGCAGGAATCCTTGAACTTCAAGATCTTCGAGCTTGAGAAGGAAGTCAGCACTCAAAATAACGAGCGGGAATTCATGGAGGCGCAGCTGGCCGCAGTAAAAAGGGCCTGATGTGACGGGAGGCGCTCCTTTTGGGAGGTTTCGGTAAGCAGGGGGTATGCGGCGAGGCAGGATGCTGGCCGCACCGCCTTTTTATAACAGTGATAAAAAAGATAATGTCCGGCCGGGAAATATCCTGAGCTCGACAATTATTGATCGAGGAAATTGTGATGCCTGTTCGCGTTCCGCGAATTCCTTTCTTTCGTTCTCCGAATATTGCTATTGATTTGGGGACTGCCAACACGCTCGTATATATGCAGGATCACGGCATTGTTTTGAATGAACCTTCGGTCGTTGCCGTCGAAACCCGTGGTGGAGTCAAAACCATTACGGCCATCGGCAAGGTGGCAAGGCTGATGCTTGGAAAAACGCCGGGCAATGTTGAGGTTATCCGCCCGTTGCGAGACGGCGTGATTGCAGACATTGAAATCGCGGAAGAGATGATCAAGCATTTCATCCGGGAGGTTCTCGGAAAGAACCGTCTGATGCGTTATCCCGATGTGATCGTGTGCGTGCCATCGGGTTCAACTTCTGTAGACCGCCGGGCGATCAGGGATGCTGCGAGCAATGCCGGAGCTTCGAGTGTGTCGCTCATGCTGGAGCCGATGGCGGCGGCAATCGGTGCGGGGCTGCCCGTTACGGAGCCGGTAGGATCGATGGTCATCGACATCGGCGGAGGCACCACCGAAGTGGCGGTTCTATCGCTAGGCGGGCTGGCCTATTCGAACTCTATCCGCATGGGCGGTGACAAGCTGGATGAGGCAATCGTTTCCTACGTTCGCCGTCATCATAATCTGCTTATCGGGGAAGCCACTGCGGAGCGGATCAAGCTGACCTACGGTGTTGCTCTGCCTCCCGAGGATCAGGTGGGCGAGGTAGTGTCGATCAAAGGGTTGGATCTGGTTGGCGGCGTTCCGAAGGAAGTGCAGATCAATCAGGCGGAGATCGCCGAGATTCTGGCCGAACCTATCGGAGCGATTGCCGAGGGAATCCGGGTAGCGCTGGAGAACACAGCGCCGGAACTCGCTTCCGACATCGTTGATCGGGGAATCACTTTGACCGGCGGCGGAGCGCTTATTCCGCGATTGGATACGTTCCTTGCTCAGGCAACGGGCTTGCCCGTTTCTGTCGCCGAAGACCCGATGTGTTGCGTGGCACTGGGAACCGGCCGCGCCTTGGCCGACGAAACCTTCAGGTCCGCATTGATTGCCTGATCAATGCGGCCTGTAGCGCCGCCATGATCTTGGCAAGGGAAGGCGGCGCTGTTTCGTGGACCATGGCCAGGCTTTGTCCTCGAGGCGAAGGAATGCGTGCCTATCAGCCGCCGGTTCCAGGAAAACTCCCCGGGGATCCGGGCCCTAAGGTGGGTAACCAAGAGTGATGAATTTTCGTTGTTAATGGAAAAATAACAAAACAATATGAAATCCTTAGCAAGGTTATCGGGCGAAGTTCCGTTACGGTGTCGCATATTTTTCGGTCAGGTGGAGCTGGGTCTGCGCGGGGGCGCTGCTGAAATCTGATCGGTCTTAAGGGGGCTATTTTGCGCAATTCTGGGAATGGTTCGGTTGGCGGCGGTGTTTCCGCGCGCGGTTTTCGCTCGTCGAAAATGCTCAAGGCAGGCAGTTCGCTACTAACGCTGGGCGCGGTTATCACTCTGGGTGTGCTCGCGCCCGCTCCCGCGCATGCAACCGACGGCGGCTCTACTCCGACGCCCACCCCGCCTCCTGTCGTTCTTCCGGATATCGGCACGCAAATTCTGCACCCGGAAACCGGCGAATATGAGATCGTCCAGAGCGTTGAACCGCCGATGATCGTGATTACCGACCAGAACAATGCCATTCTGGTCGCCACCGAAGTGGGGCAGCAGTTCACTGTTACCAAGGGTGACAAAACCACCACCTTTACGGTGACCAATGTCACTCTGAACGCGGATAACAAGGTCATCGGCGTCGAGCTGACTTCCGATACCAATGACGTGTCTGATAATCTGGTGGTTACTTCGCGGGCGCCGGCGACCAACGGTTCCGGCGTCAAGCCATTCACTGTCCCCTCCGCAGGCGCGGGCGAGAATTTCTATCGCAACGTCCAGGCCGGTTCCGATGGCGGCAATGGCCGCTTTGGTGCGCTGTTCTTCTCTGCCGGCGATGGCGGGCGCGGGGCAGACGGCCCGAATATTACCGATACGCTGAGCCCCAGCTATGGGGCTATCGTTTCGAATACTGCCGGTGTGGCCGGGGTCATCGTGCAGAGCATCGGCGGCGATGGCGGTAATGGCGGTGACGGCTATCTCGGGGCGGACGGCGGCACAGGCGGCGAGGCGGGCGTCGGCGGCGATGTCGATTTCACCAATAGCAACACGGTCACCACCACTAAGGACAACAGCTATGGCGTTTTTGTCAGCAGTTCTGCGGGCAAGGGCGGCAATGGCGGTGACGGTTTCCTGTTCTCCGATGGGGGACAGGGCGGCGGTTCGCCCGGCGTTGGCGGCGACGCATCCGTAACCAACGAAGGAACGGTCGCCACCAAGGGCGATAATTCCATCGGCATTTTCGTGCAGAGCCTTGGCGGTTCGGCAGGTAGCGGCGGCAGCAGCATCGGCATTGTCGCGTCCAGTGGCGGCGGCAGCTTTGGCGGCGTTGGCGGCGATGTGGAAGCCCATCAGAACGGCACCGTCCAGACGGAAGGCAATGGCGCGCATGGCGTGCTGGCGCAGTCCATTGGCGGTTCGGGCGGCGATGGCGGTTCCAGCGGCGGCCTGTTTGCTGACGCCGAAGAAGGTGGCGCAGGGGGCGATGGCGGCAATGTGACTGTCACTGCAGGCTCGGAATCCGTCACCGCGACCAAGGGCAATAATGCCCATGCCTTCTTCGCCCAGTCGGTTGGCGGCGGCGGCGGCAATGGCGGCACTACCATAGGTGCTATCTCGCTGGGTTCCGGAGCGGGCGAGGGCAGCAACGGCGGTACGGTGAAGGTCACCATCGCCAGCGGCGCCATCATCTCCACCGAAGGACGCGGCTCTTATGGCATCCTGGCGCAGTCGATTGGCGGCGGCGGCGGTAGTGCCGGCCTCAGCGGCGGCATAGCCAGCCTTGGCGGCGACAGCGGCGGCGGCGGTGAAGGCGGAAAGGTCACCGTTACCAGCGGCGGCACGATCACCACGCTGGGCGCCGACGGGATCGGCATCATGGCCCAGTCCATCGGCGGCGGCGGCGGCAATGCCTCGGGCAGCGGCGGCGTGGTATCGCTGGGCGGTTCCGGCGGTACGGGCGGCGACGGCGGCGATGTTACCGTCAAGCAGACCGCAGCCGGTTCCATCACTACTTCCGGCAATTGGGCAACGGGCATCCTTGCGCAGTCCGTCGGCGGCGGCGGCGGCAATGGCTCGGGCTCGATCGGCCTTGTGGGCCTGGGCGGCGGCGGCGAGAGCGGCGGCACCGGCGGCACGGTTACGGTTGAGAATGCAGGCTCGATCAAGACCAACGGCAATAATGCGCGCGGCATTTTCGCTCAGTCGGTTGGCGGCGGCGGCGGCTATGGCGGGGACAGCGCGGGCCTGGTCACTATCGGCGGCGGCGGCGCGGGCACCAGCCCGGGCGGCAATGTCTCGGTCACCAACTCCGGCGGAATTATCACCAAGGGCAAGGGTTCCACCGGCATTGTGGCGCAATCGGTCGGCGGCGGCGGCGGCTCGGGCGGTTCGTCCGGCGGTCTGATTTCGATCGGCGGTTCCGGCGGTGGCGGCGGCGATGGCGGCCAGGTGAAGCTGGTGAACA
>MKUB01000163.1:55885-56324 GCA_001898545.1 Sphingomonadales bacterium 63-6
ACCATCGCACTGGCCGATCCGGATGCGGATGAGGAAGACCAGGCATTCATCCAGACTGTGGGTGATCGTTCGACCGGTGTCCTCGTGCAGAGCGTTGGCGGCGGCGGTGGTAATGGCGGCTTTGCCATTTCCGGCTCGGCGGGCCTGGGTGCTTCGGCATCGATAGGCTTCGGTGGCACGGGCGGCGACGGCGGCGATGGCGGCGATGTGCTGCTGGGCCTGCAGGGAACCATCTGGACCAAGGGCGAACAGTCGGACGGTTTGTTCGTCAGTTCAATCGGCGGCGGCGGCGGTAATGGCGGCTTCTCCGCCACGGGCACTGTCTCTGCCGGCATGTCGCTAGGCATGACCTTCGGCGGCGCTGGCGGTGTCGGCGGTGAAGGCGGCACGGTGAAAGTGAAGTCCGCTACGGATATCAGGACAGAAGGCGTGCAGTCGC
>MKUB01000164.1:0-6117 GCA_001898545.1 Sphingomonadales bacterium 63-6
CGGGCAGCGGTGCATGACAGGCAGCGCGTGAAAGGCAGCGGCCCCGGATCGCCGAACAGGCGCCTCCGGGGTCGTCACTGGCGGATCATATCAATGCGCCGCGCCCGCCTCGATCGCTCGCTTGGGGCGCGGAGCGAACCAGACAGCCGCAGCGGCAACGACGAATGCCGCCGCCGACAGCAGGAACATCTGGTTGATCGCAAGCGTCAGGCTCTCCTGCTGTACGGTCTGCTCCACGATCCCGCGAACCTGATCGAGCGAGAAGCCCGCCCCTTCCAGCGTCTGGCTCGCCGGATCGGTGTGCAATGTCCCCACGATCTCGCTGCGGGCCCGCGTGGCGTTATTGGCCCACATGGTAGTTGTAACCGATGTGCCGATTGCGCCCGCCATGGTGCGCAGGAAACTCATCACCCCGGCAGCCGAGGCGGTCTCTTCCGGGTCCACGGCGGAAAGCGCGATAGTGGTGAGCGGGATGAAGAAGAACGGCATGCCGATGCCCTGCATCATCTGCGGGAAAGCCAGTGTCCAGAAATCGGCGCCGGTGGTCCATTGCGCCCGAAAGAGGGATGTAAGCGCCAGCCACAAGATGCCGAAGGTCACCAACAGGCGCGGATCGACCTTGCCCGAAAGCTTGCCCACGATCGGGGACATGATCACTGCGCCCACGCCCATGAAGGCAGTCACGTAACCCGCGTCGGTTGCGGTATAGCCGAGATTGGTCTGCAACCATTGAGGGATAAGGACCACGGCCGAGAACATCGTGCCGAAAGCCAACGAGAGGCTGAGCACCGCCGCTGAAAAGCCGCGATGGCGGAATACGCGCAGATTCACGATGGGCTGCTTCTCAGTGAGTTCCCAGGCCATGAACAAGGCAAAGCCGATAAGCGCGACGATCGCCAGGATCACGATCTTGCTGTCGCCGAACCAGTCATGTTCGCGCCCGATGTCCAGAATGATCTGCAGCGCGCCGATCCAGACCACCATCAGGGCCAGCCCGATCGTATCGACCCGCATCTTGAACGTGGGCGTTTCCGCCTGGCCGAGCACTCGCACAGCGCCAAAGGCACACAAGGCCGCGACCGGAATGTTGATGAAGAAAATCCAGTGCCAGGACCAGCTGTCACTGATCGTGCCGCCCAGAATTGGGCCGAGGATCGGGGCAATAACGGTCGTCATTGCCCACAGCCCCATCGCCTGCCCCTGCAAGTGCTTGGGGAAGATGCGCATCAGCAATGTCTGGCTGAGCGGCATCAGCGGCCCGCCGCACAACCCCTGCCCGATACGGAACGCCACCAGCATGCCAAGGCTGCTGGACATGCCGCAAAGCGTGGAGAACACGCCGAAGCCTATCATGCCGAACATGAAAGTGCGGACCGTGCCGAACCTTCCGGCAAGCCAGCCAGTCAAGGGCACGCAGATCGCTTCCGCCACCGCATAGGACGTGATGATCCACGTCCCCTGTGACGATGAAATGCCCAGGGCCCCGGCAATATGCGCTACCGAGACATTGGCAATGGTCGTATCGAGCACGACCATGAAGTTGCTGAGCGCGAGGATCGCGCCCGCCACAACCAGCGCAGCCCCTTTGAGCGGCGTAAATTCCTCAGCCGTGTCGGCCATGGCGATTGCCTTCCCTAACCGAAGCTTTTCACTTGGCCGAAGTATCGACCTCGGCGGTCATCGAAAGCCCGACACGCAGGGGATGCGCCGCCAGTTCCTTCGGATCGAGCGCAACCCGCACGGGCAGACGCTGCACGACCTTGATCCAGTTGCCCGTGGCATTCTGCGCCGGGATCAGCGCGAAAGCGGAACCGGTCCCGCCCGAGAAGCCTACGACACGGCCATGGAATTCAACGCTGCTGCCGTAAAGATCGGAAACCAGAGTGACCGGCTGCCCGGGCTTCACCCGGGTGAGTTGACCTTCCTTGAAATTGGCATCCACATAGACCTGCGTGACCGGCACGATCCGCATCACGGTCGCCCCCGGCGCCACACGCTGGCCGACCTGAACGGTACGGCTGGCGATAACGCCATCGACGGGCGCGCGGATGACCGTGCGGTCCAGATCAAGCTGGGCCTGACGCAGGCGGGCAAGCGCAGCCAGCACATCGGGGCTGGTTTCCGCAGTTGTGCCACGGATCAGCGCATCATTGGCAGCCAGATTGCCGGATGCCACTCCGCGTGCGGCATTCGCCTGCGCGATCGCAGCCTTGGCCTGTTCCAGACTGGCGCGCGCACTGGCCAGCGAATTGGTTGCCGAGGTCAGCTCATCGCCCGAAACCGCGCCATTGGCGGACAGGGCCTTGCGCCGGTTATAATCGACCTCTGCCTTCGCGAAGGCAGCCTGCGCCGCAGCGAACTGGGCCTGAGCGCTGCGAATATCCGCTCCGCGTGCTGCGACCTGATCCGCCAGCGCATTGCTGGTCGCGCTCGCCTGGCCGAACTGGCGGCGTGCCTTGGCAAGCTCGGCCTGGGCCGTGGCGAGAGCGATCTGCGCGTCCCGGTCATCCAGCCGGACAAGGACATCGCCAGCTTTCACTGTGTCGGTATCGGATACGAGTACAGCGGCCACCTGTCCCGCGACCATGGGGGTCACCTGCGCCGTATCGGCGCCGACATAGGCATTGTCGGTTTCGACATAATGGCTGCCGACCAGAACATACCAGCCACCATACCCCACCGCCGCCAGCGCCACTGCGCCGGCAATCGCGAGCAGCGCCGTCTTGCGACGGTTGCTCTTGGGGGTTTCGAGATCGACCGAAGCCGGAGCGAACGTGGGATCAGCATCAGCCATGATTGTCATCCTTGAGAACCGCGGTGCGAGCGGAGGACGGAGAAGAGGAAAAACCGCCGCCAAGGGCGCGGACAAGGGCGATTTCGAGCGTAAAGGCGCGCGATTCCAGATCGGCGACTATGCGCTGCGCCTGCAATGTGCGTTCCTGCGCGTTCAGCACATCCAGGAAGGTGGACAGCCCTCCCTTGTAGCGCTGGATCGCAATGGCATGCGCAGCCTCGAAATCGGCCAGGGACTTGCGGGATTCAGCCAGCTGGACGGCCAGCGCCCGCTGGCTCACCACAGCATCCGCCACGGCCCTGTAGGCGTCGGTTACCGTGCGATCGTAGCTCGCCACTGCCTCGTCATAGGACGCATGCGCGCTGCGATATTGTGCGTCGAGCGCGCCGCCCCGGAAAATGGGCAGGCTGATCGCCGGTCCGACGCTCCCATAATCCGATCCGCTCTTGAACAGGTTCCCCAGCCCCAGCGACTGGAAGCCGATCATCGCGCTGAGATTGACGGCAGGATAGAAATCCGCGCGCGCCACCTTGATGCGGTTCGCTTCCGCTTCGACCCTGGCCCGCGCCGCAGCAATATCGGGGCGGCGGCCCACCAGGTCGGTCGTTACGCCAGAGGGAATCCCCTTCGCCGTGATCGAGACTGCCGGGGGCGCGATCGCAAGGCCCCGATCCGGCCCTGCGCCGAGAAGGGCGGCCAGGCGATTGCGCGTGAGGGCAATCTGTTCATCCGTTGCGGCAAGATCGCTGCGGGCGGCAGGAACGGCAGCATTGGCCTGCCTCAGCTCCGCCTGCGTATCCAGCCCGGAGATCACCCGATCATTCACCAGAGCCTCGGTCTGCTCCCGCACCCTGAGCGCCGTCTGCTGAACGGCCCGTTCTGCAAACAGCCGCGCCAGATCCGCATAGGCATCGGCGACATTGGTGGAAAGGATCAGCGCCGCCTGCTCATAATCGAGCCGGGCCGCTTCCGCATCCGAACGCGCGGCGGCATAGGCGGCGCGATTGCGGCCCCATAGATCGAGATCGAAGCCAAGCGATGCGCTGACGCTGCCCGTATCGTTCCAGCCCTGCGGTACGAAGGCCGGGGGGATGCCATTATTGTAGCTCTGCTTGGCAGCCGTACCGCTGGCGGAGACATCCAGCGTCGGCAACCGGGCTGCGCCGGCCTGCCGCGCAAGCGCATCCGCACGGCGGACGCGTGCAATAGCCGAGGCAAGATCGGGCGATCCTTCCAGGGCTTCTGAAATGAGGGCGTCCAGCTGCGGATCGCCATAGGAAGACCACCAGTCCGCAGCAGGCCACGAAGCAGCCTTTGCAGCCGCCCCGAAGCTCTGGTCGGCCGCATAATGGCCCGGCGGTGCGATGGAAGCATCGGGCGCAAGATGCGGAACAGTGGCGCAACCGCTCAGCGCAAGCAGAGCCACGGCAGCACTCGCATGACGGGAAACCGAGATCATGGACATGAATCAAAAACCGTACTGTGGGGTACAGTTGGCGACATGATCCTCGCCGGGGGGCTTGTCAATAAAAAACTGTACCCTATAGTACGGCGAATGGAGCAGGATCTGGAAATGGCTCCCGTCACTCGGCGGGAGAGCCGCAAGCAGGACCGCCGACAGGCGATTGTCGAAGCCGCCCGCGCGTCCTTTCTGAAGAATGGCTATGCAGGCACATCGATGTCCGGACTGCTCAAGACGCTGGGCGGGTCCAAGGCGACGCTATGGGGCTATTTCCGCTCCAAGGAGGAATTGTTCGCCGCGGTAATTGAAGATGTCAGCTTGAATTTCCGCGCGGAAATTCAGGATGTCCTTGCCACCGAAACCGACCTCGAACGCTCCATCGCAGCCTTCTGCCGCGCGTTCCTGCGAAAGATAACCTCACCTGACGGGCAGGCTACCTGGCGCCTGGTCATCGCGGAAAGCGGTCGTTTTCCGGAAGTCGGCCAGATTTTCCACGAAAAGGCTGCGAGCAGGGTCCAGGGCACGCTGCGCGAATATCTTGCCCGCCAGATCGCAGAAGGCAAACTTGTGCAGGAAGACCCCGCCATCATGGTGGAAACCCTGATAAGCCTGTGCAGCGGCCAGCACATGCGAGCCATCTGGGGGCTGGAACGACTGAGTGACGAAGAGCTGGACATCTGGGCGCAGCGCTTCACCCGCCACTTCCTCAAAGTCTATTCGGCAAACGGTTGGAGCGGGTGAAGGGAATCGAACCCTCGTATTCAGCTTGGGAAGCTGCTGCTCTACCATTGAGCTACACCCGCTAACGGCGGAAATGCTGGATTTCCGGGCCGCCGAGACGAAACTGCCGGTGACATGGATCATGTCGGCAATCTCATCTGGGCGGCCAGTGCCACAAGATGCTTGCGCCGGTCAACGCACAGATGCGCCGGACAGAAAATGCGGGGCGATATTCAGCCCCGCAGCATCACCGATCCATCCTGCCGATCGAGCGCGAAGCGCCGGATCACGCTGGTCCGGTAATCGGGCTCCAGCACCGTATCCACGGCAACGAAGCTCGCTTGCCCGCCTGCGCGCGTCAGTTCCAGCCGGACGTAGCCCTGATGCATATTGTCGGTCCAGACGATCTCCGGATTGTGGTCCGCAAAGGCCTTGTCGAATTTCACGGAGAGTTCCGGGCCGAAACCGCTGGCCATGAAATCTCCCGGCGAACTTATACCGGCAGTGCCCAGTTCCACGCCTGCCGGGCGGCCGGAGGCATCAGCCAGCTGGTTCGCCCAGAAGCTGTGGCTATCGCCTGACAGGAAGACAAGATCGCCCGCGCCCGCCTTGCGACTAAGATCGTAAAGGCGTTCGCGCGCCCATTCATAGCCATCCCAAGTATCGGGATAGAAGGGCAGGTTCCACTTGCCCTTCCAGGCCAGCGCCTGCGCTTCCAGCCGGGCATCGGCGGCGGGGGCTGGCATCAGCCCCATGCCCACCACGTCAGGCACATTGGTGCGGGCGATGGTCATGGGGTTGCCGATCAGGCGCCACGGCTGCTTGCCTGCAACGGATTGCTCCAGCGCGGCGGAAAGATCCGCCTCCAGCTCGGGCGCAAGCATGGTGCGGCCCGGTTCGCCGATGACATCCTCCACCAGATGGCGGGCATCTTCTGCGCTGGCGATCTTTGTGGCGTAATCGAAATAGTCCACCTGCTTCGCGCGGGCGGTGTGGCGGGTTTCCAACGTGAACAGCGTCGCCAGATCGCCAAAGCTATAGCTGCGCCAGAACTGCATCCGGCTGCGGCCCTTCTGCGCCAGCCATTCCGGCTCGCGCACAGGCATCCATTCGAAATAGGCCTGGATCGAGGCGGCACGGC
>MKUB01000164.1:6168-7393 GCA_001898545.1 Sphingomonadales bacterium 63-6
CCAGTCCAGGGATTGTTCGCGCTTTCGTGATCGTCCCAGCAGGCCAGCAGGCTATGCGCGGCATGCATCGCCTGCGAACCGCTGTCGGTCTTGTATTGCGCGTGGCGCGTCCGGTAGTCGGCCAGAGTCACGATCTCATGGGCGGGTTCATGGCGGCGGCCGATAGTGCTGGCCACATCGTCCCCCCAACCATCAGGCCCCTGCCCATATTCGTAGATGTAATCGCCCGTGTGCAGCACGAAATCGACATCGGCATCCCGCGCGATTGCGTCATAGGCATTGAAGAAGCCGAATGCGTAATTGGAGCAGGAGGCCAGTGCGATACCCAGCCGGTCCAGCGCCCCCTCAGGCAAAGTGCGCGCGCGGCCTACGGGTGAAAGGCTATCCCCCAGCTGGAAGCGATAATAATAGGTCTGGCCCGGCTCCAGCCCATCGGCCAGCAGCTTCACCGTATGATCGCGCTCCGGCCCGGTGGCGAAAGTGCCCTGCTTCACGATCCGGTCGAACGCCTGGTCTGTGGCCAGCTGCCAGCGCACCGTCTGCGCGCCCTGCGCAGTCACGCGGGTCCACAAGACCACGCTGGACCGGTCCGGATCGCCGCTCGCCACGCCGTGCCGGAACACCGCATTGCTCTTTGGCTCATGCGCACCGGCGCGCCACGGCAGCGTGGCGAGGAAGGTGGTTCCGGCGAGGCCCGCAAGCGTGGTGCGGCGAGTGATGGGAGAGGCGAAGGCCATGGGGCGAACTCCGAATTCAGACATATCCTGCGTGACTGGCAGGAGGATGATGCATTGATGTGTCAGCCAGATGGAAAGAGCGCCCCCTCGGCTAGGGCGCTCCCTTCCTTCCGGCCAGAAGCCAGGTGGGCGCGGCGATAAGGGCTGCCGCGCCCGCCCGGATCAGAAGCCGGCCTTCAGCGTGACGAAGACCTGACGGGGAGCACCGACCAGCAGGGTCTGGCGGTCGCCCGAATCGCCGTAACCGCCCGAGCCGACAGTTGCGATGTACTGCTTGTCGAACAGATTGGTGGCGTTCAACTGCAGCTCGATCTTGTCGGTGAAGCGATAACCCAGGCTGGCATCGGCCAGCAGGCGGGCATCGACCGACTCGTCGTTCAGATAAGTGAAGTAGCGTTCCGACATCCAGTTGAGGCCGACCCGGCCGAACAGCTTTCCATCGTCATAGGCCAGCTCGCCGCGAGCCATGTGCTCGGGGCTGTCGGTCA
>MKUB01000165.1 GCA_001898545.1 Sphingomonadales bacterium 63-6
TTGCCGGCCGCGCGGTTCCTTTGAGTTTCCTCACGGCGTTACGTCCGGGCTCGCCGCCGGATGAGGGGGTGTGTTTGTCCCCTGCCCAACCCAACCTTCGTCATTCCCGTGAAAACGGGAACCCAGTTCACAGGTTGCTGCTGGGTTCCCACTTTCGTGGGAATGACGAGAAGGGGAGTAATCGCAAACCCGTGCGCCTCTGCGCAGGCAGGGGCCTGGGTTGGGGCAAGGAGGCCCCTGCCTGCGCAGGGGCGCATAGGGCCTACATCCGGCTCGCTTCGGCCAGAGCATCGCTGGCGCGCAGGGCGCTGATGATGCGAGTGAGGTGGGCCAGATCCTGCACTTCCAGATCCACTTCATAAGTGTGGAACGGATCGTCGCGATGGGAGAGGATCAGGTTCATCACATTGGCGTGGTTCTTGGCGAAGATGCCCGCCACTTCCGCCAGCGTGCCGGGGCGATTGTAGAGCACCACGCGCACGCGACCGGTGGCCCCTTGCGAGCGTTCGCCCCATGACAGGTCAACCCAGTCCGCATCCACGCCATTGGCCAGTTCCAGGCAGTCGATCGTGTGGACTTCCACCCCTTCGCCCGGATGGCGCAGGCCCACGATGCGGTCGCCCGGCACGGGGTGGCAACATTCGGCCAGCTTGAAGCCCACGCCCGGCGTGAGGCCACGAATGGAGATGGCGCGTTCCTGCTTTTCCGGCTCGGGCATGTCGGCCGTGCTGCCGGGGACGAGCGCTTCCATCACTTCGCGATCTTTGATCTTGGCCGAGCCGATGGCGTACATCAGCTCGTCCTCATCCTCCAGGCCCAGCCGATCCACCGCCGCGCGGATGGCCTTCTTGCCGATCTTGGCGGGCAGGCGGTCCGCGATGTGGTCGAACAATTTGTGCCCGATCTCGGCGACTTCCGCCCGCTCCTTGGCGCGCACGGCGCGGCGGATGGAAGCGCGGGCCTTGCCGGTGACGACAAAGCCCAGCCACGACAGCTGCGGTTCCGAATGGCTGCCCTTGATGATCTCCACCACGTCGCCATTGTGCAGCTCGGTGCGCAGCGGCATGTGCCGCCCGTTGATCTTGGCGCCCACGGCCTGCGCGCCCAGATCGGTGTGGACGGCAAAGGCGAAGTCCACCGGGGTCGCCCCCTTGGGCAGCTGGAACAGCGCCCCCTTGGGCGTGAAGGCGAAGATGCGGTCCTGATAGATCGCCAGCTTCGTGTTTTCGAGCAGCTCGTCCGCATCGTGGCTGGCATCCACGATCTCGATCAGGTCGCGCAGCCAGCCCACCTGCCCATCGGGCCGGGTGCCGCCCTGCTTGTAGGCCCAATGGGCGGCGAGGCCGAATTCGTTCAGCCGGTGCATCTCGCGCGTGCGGACCTGCACTTCCATGCGCATGGAATTTTCATAGATCAGCGCGGTGTGCAGCGAACGATAGCCGTTCGACTTGGGCGTGGAGATGTAATCCTTGTAGCGGCCGGGAATGAACTGCCAGGTGGTGTGCAGCACGCCCAAGGCGCGATAGCAGTCCTCCACGCTTTCGGTCAGCACGCGGAAGGCCATGATGTCGGTGATCTGTTCGAAGCTGACATGGCGCTCGGCCATCTTTTTCCAGATCGAATAGGGGTGCTTCTCGCGGCCGGAGACTTCCACTTTCAGCCCGGCTTCGGCCAGCGCCTGCTTGATGGCGAGCGCGATGTCATCCACCTGCCCACCTTCCTGGCTGCGGATCTGCGCCAGCCGCCCGGTGATGGTGGCATAGGCTTCCGGCTCCAGCTGCTCGAAGGCCAGGAGCTGCATTTCGCGCATATATTCATACATGCCCACCCGCTCGGCCAGGGGGGCATAGATATCCATCGTCTCGCGCGCGATGCGGCGGCGCTTCTCCGGCGATTTGATGAAATGCAGCGTGCGCATATTGTGCAGCCGGTCCGCCAGCTTCACCAGCAGCACGCGCAGATCCTCGCTCATGGCCAGCAGGAACTTGCGCAGGTTTTCCGCCGCCCGCTCATCCTCGGGCATCTGCTCGATCTTGGAGAGCTTGGTCACCCCGTCCACCAGCCGGGCGACATCGGGGCCGAAATTCTTCTCGATATCCTCGATAGTGGCGAGGGTATCTTCCACCGTATCGTGCAGCAGCGCGGTGATGATGGTTTCCTGATCCAGTTTCAGGTCCGTCATCAGGCCCGCCACTTCTACCGGATGGGAGAAATAGGGGTCACCGCTGGCGCGCTTCTGCGAGCCATGCTTCTGCACGGTATAGACATAGGCGCGGTTAAGCAGCGCCTCATCGGCATCGGGGGCGTAATCCTTTACCCGCTCAACAAGTTCGTACTGACGCAGCATTATGTTTCCCAAATGGGGGCAAGACCCCCCACTTTGCAACGGGAAAGCGCGTAGTCGAAAAAAGCTGTCCGCTATCGGGTCAGGTCAGAGAGCGGGAGCCGGCTCAGCCCGGCTTGCCCACCACCGCATCCACCGCGCCCTGCGTCACTGCGTGATAGCCCGAACGGGTCTTGGCATAGACCCGTTTCGCAATCGGCTGGCCCCAGCTGCCCTGCTTCATCAGTGCAGCATAAAGCGGCTTCACGAATTTGGTGCGGCCCACGCTGGAGAGGAATTTCTCCGCCACGGGCACCGCCGGATCGTAGCGATTGTTGAGCGCCAGTTCGAGCCAGGCGAACAGGATTTCCTTATTGCCGGACTGCGACAGGCCCAGCGAGGAATCGAGCGCCGCCAGCTTCGCCGCATCCAGCTTTGCGGGAACCTTCGACAGGAAGCGCAGCCGCTCCGCCGTGGTCCAGGCGCCCCATGCCTTCGCATCGGGCGTGCCGCTGGCGCGATAGGCTTCGGCCGCCTTGTCCACATCGGCAAAGGCAGAAGCAGGCGGCTGGACGACGTTGGAAGGAAGACCCGGCTTGTAGATCCAGTCTTCCAGCATCAGCTTCTTTTCCAGCGCCTCGTCACCCTTCACCAGATTGGCGCGCATATCGGCCAGCAGCATGGCGGAGGTGGCGGGCTGGAAGGCGTGCTTGTCAAACCAGTTGCGCAGCCAGGCGTCGAACTTCTGCCGCCCCACAATGCTTTCCACCGTGCGCATGAAGGTTGCGCCCTTGTCGTAAATAATGCCGGACGATCCGCCATCGGGCACGCCTTCGGCAGGGGGCAGATGCAGCGCGGTGATGGGCGCATCCTTGCCAGCTTCGGCCAGCGCCTTCTCCATCTCGGCATAGCTCAGCGCGGCTTCCTGCTGCGCGCGCCTGGTGCCGTAGAGTTCCTCGACGATGCGGTTCTCGAAATAGGAGGTGATGCCCTCGTTCAGCCAGCTGTCGGACCAGTTGGCATTGGTGACGAGATTGCCCGACCAGCTATGCGCCAGCTCATGCGCGACAAGCCCCGTCAGGCTGCGGTCGCCCGCAATGAAAGTGGGCGTCAGGAAGGTCATGGTGGGATTTTCCATGCCGCCATAGGGGAAGCTGGGCGGCAGGACGATCATCTCATAGCGGCCCCAGCGATAGGGGCCGTAGAGCTTCTCTGCCGCTTCCACCATCTTCTCCGTATCGGAAAGCTCCGCAGCGGCGGCATCCAGCATGGAAGGTTCGGTCCACACGCCGGTGCGCGGGCCCAGCTCGCGATAGGCCAGATCGCCCGCGGCGATGGCGATCAGATAGGGCGCGACCGGCTTGTCCATGCGGAAGCGGAAGGCGCGGCGATTATCGCCCAAATCCTCCGGCTCGCCCACGCGCAGGGCGGACATCACCACGGTCAGCGGCTTGGGCGCAGTGATCCGCGCTTCCCAGCTCTGGCGGATGCCGGGGCTATCCTGCGTGGGAATCCAGCTGCGGTTGAGCGTCGCCTGCCCCTGGCTGAGCAGATAGGGCTGCTTGCCGCCCGCCGTCTGTTGCGGGGCCAGCCATTGCAGCGCCTCCGCATCGGGCGCGGCGGAATAGGCGATGGTGATTGCGCGCGCCTTGCCGATCGTGACGGTGACCGGCTCGCCCTTGCCCTCGACCTTATCGCCAATGGTGAAAGGAAGCTGCGCCCCGCTCTCATCGGTGATCTTGGAGATTTTCAACCCGTTGCTGTCGAGCACGATCGTATCGGCATCGGGCTTGGCGAGAATGTCCAGCTTGGCCGTGCCGCTCACCGTCTTCGCCGCGAAATCCAGCGCCAGGTCCAGCGCCACATGCGTCACCCGCGCCACTTCAGGCTGGGCGAAACTGGCCGGGTCCTTCGCATCCTCGCTGGTGAGAATAGGGGAGACCATCGCTTCCTCTGCGGCAGGCTTGTCCGCACTGCCCGAACAGGCGACGGCGAGGAGGGAAAGGGGCAGCGAGACAGACAGCAGGAGCGGCTTGAGCGCGGCGCGCATCGGATTCTCCGAACAGACAGGAGGTGGCGGAAACTGGTTTCGTTTAACACCAATTCCACGATTAGGGCGTGCTCGTCAAATCCGCTCCGCAAATCCAGCAGCTCTGGCCGCTTGCAGCCTGCCGCAAGCCGCTTCAGATAGCAGGCGATGAGCAACGGAGCCACGACCACCATCTTCGAACGCATGTCCGCCCTCGCGCGGGAGACAGGCGCGATCAATCTCGGCCAGGGTTTTCCCGACCGGGAACATGCGCCCGAATTGCTGGAAGCCGCCCGGCGCGCGCTGGTGGAGAAATCGAACCAATATCCGCCCATGCGCGGCCTGGCCGAACTGCGCCGCGCGGTGTGCGACTATTATCTGCGCGAACAGGGGCTGGAGGTTGCGGAAGAGGAAGTGGTGGTCACTTCCGGCGCGACCGAAGCACTGGCCGCCAGCATCCTCGCCCTGATCCAGCCGGGGGACGAGGCGATCCTGCTGCAGCCCTGTTATGACGCCTATCTGCCGCTGATCGAGCGAGCAGGCGGCACGGCCAAGCTGCTCAATCTGGTGCCGCCGCACTGGACCATCCCGATGGAGGAACTGGAAGCGGCGATCACGCCCCGCACCAGGCTGATCATCCTCAACACGCCCAACAACCCCACCGGCACGATCACGCCGCGCGCGGAGCTGGAGGCGCTGGGCGCGCTCTGCGAGGCGCATGATCTCACTCTGCTCTGCGACGAAGTGTGGGAAGGCATGATCTTCGATGGCACGCCGCATGTCTCCCCCCTCGCCATTGCGGCGCTGCGCAACCGGGCAGTGAAGATCGGTTCGGCGGGCAAGATCTTCTCCCTCACCGGCTGGAAGATCGGCTGGGCCGTGGCCGTACCGGCGCTGGCCAATGCCATTGCCGCGCAGCACCAGTTCCTGACCTTCACCACTGCCACCCCGCTGCAATGGGCCGTGGCCGAAGGGCTGGCCCTGCCCCATCAATGGCACGAAGCCCACCGCGCCCAATATGGCGCCAGCCGCCGCCGTCTGGTGGCAGGGCTGGAGGCGGCGGGCTATGCCGTGCTGCCCTCCAGCGGCACATGGTTCGTCACGGTCGATCTGGCCGCCTCAGGCCTGCCCGCCGATGACGAACAGATGGCCGAACGCCTGATCCGCGAGGCGGGCGTAGTGACCATACCCGTCTCCGCCTTCTATCACGACACGAAGGAAAAGGGCTTCCTGCGCTTCTGCTTCGCCAAGCAGGACGCGACGCTGGATGAGGCGCTGGGGAAATTGGCGGGGTTCCGGGCGGCTATTTCCGGCTGAACCAGCTGAACCAGCTGAACAATTCGTCATCCTGAACTTGTTTCAGGACCCATTTCTCCGGATCGAGCGGCAGTGCGTGGGGAAAGATGGGTGCTGAAACAAGTTCAGCATGACGAAAGTGAAAACCTCAGTTCTTCGCCTTCAACCCCACAGCCGCAATGCCCGCAAGCGCGCAGGCCTCGTCATTGTCGGACGTATCGCCGGTAATCCCGATGGCGCCCACGACCACGCCGTCCGCATCGCAGGCAATCACGCCGCCCGCCGCCGGGACCATGCCGCCCTCGCCCATCGTGTCGACCGAGGCGATGAAGTGCGGGCGTTCGATAGCCATGTCGCCGATGGTGCGGCTCGAA
>MKUB01000166.1 GCA_001898545.1 Sphingomonadales bacterium 63-6
CCAATTCCGTTCCCTTCAACGGCCCGGCAACCGGATCGCCGGCCCCGATTCGAAACATTGCCGTTGCAGCATGTTTGTTTCAGGCACCAGCATTGTCCCCCCGCTAACGGAACCGTTCCGGAACCCCTTGGCGGGATACCGGGCGGCAGATTGCCGCGTTCCGCTATACTTCCCTTAAACACGAATAGTCCGGGCATACCAAGGCCTGCCGGACTGGCAGCTTAACGGCCTGCGCTCCATAGCGTTCCCGCCCTTTTGGGCAACTGGTTTCCCTTACGTCGTCCCAGCCTGCCAAGCGGTGCGGAGCAGTGCTTGACAGCGTTGTCCCGTTTCAGCAATTTCCGCCCGAAATCAGGCATCCAGACGGCGGCATTTTTCCGCGTCTTTTCAAGGCATAAGGAAAATTCCGCGCATGGCCCTTGCTCCCGATATTGCGAGCAGCACCGATCCGAACCCGCTGGAGCAGCCCGGCACCCCGGTAAACGCACCGGGCCTGCAGGGCTTCGTCTTCGCGCTGTTTTTCATTTTCGGGGGCATCACTTCGCTCAACGATGTGATCATTCCCAAGCTGAAAGAGCTGTTCACGCTGAACTATACTCAGGCGATGCTGGTGCAGTTCTGCTTCTTCACGGCCTATCTGGTAATCGGCATTCCCGGCGCGAAGCTGGTGAAGAAAATCGGCTATATGCGCGGCGCGGTGGCCGGGCTTTTGACCATGATGCTGGGCTGCCTGCTGTTCATTCCCGCCTCGCAGACGGCCACTTACGGGCTGTTCCTCTTCGCTTTGTTCGTGCTGGCGAGCGGGGTGGTGGTGGTGCAGGTGGTGGCCAATCCGCTGATCTCCCTGCTCGGCCCCGCCAGCACGGCGCATAGCCGGCTGACCTTCGCCCAGGCCTTCAATTCGCTGGGCACTACGCTGTTCCCCATTTTCGGTTCGATCGTGATCCTCGGCAGCCTTGCCGCAGTCAGCGCCAGCGAGCTGAGCGGCCCGGCGCTGGATGCCTATCGCACGCAGGAAACCGCCACTATCGTGAAGGCTTACGGCGGCCTTGCGGTGGCGCTCGCCCTCGTGGCGGGGGCGGTCTGGATATTCCGCAACCGATTGAAGGGGGAAAGCCATTCCCAAAGTGGTGGGCTGGCGGGGCTGGACCTGCTGAAACGCCCGCGCTTCGGCTACGGTGCGCTGTGCATCTTCCTCTATGTCGGGGCGGAAGTGTCCATTGGATCGCTGATCGTCAGCTATCTGATGCAGGCCCATGTGCTGGGGCTGGAGGAACAGGCCGCGGGCAAGCTGATCGGGCTTTATTGGGGCGGGGCCATGATTGGCCGCTTCATCGGCTCGGTGCTGCTGCGGATGCTCAGCCCGGGCAAGGTGCTGGCCTGTGCGGCGGCGGGCGCCATCACTCTGCTGCTCGTTTCGGCAAATAATTCCGGCCCTGTCGCGGCCTATAGTCTGCTGGCCATAGGCCTGATGAACTCGATCATGTTCCCCACCATCTTCACTCTCGCCTGCGAGAAGCTGGGCGCCCGTGCGGCAGACGGATCGGGCATCCTCAATGTGGCGATCTCGGGCGGAGCAGTGGTGCCGCTCGCCACCGGGATGGTCGCCGATGTCAGCGGCAGCCTGGCGATTGCGCTCGCCTTGCCCGCCATGTGCTATGCTGTGATCGCAGGGTTCGGGATATTCGCCCGCAAGCCGGCCTGAGGCCCGCTTCGTCGGCAATTCCTGCCGCTCCTGCAAAGAGCGCCGGGCCAAACGCGGCCACAGGAGGCGTTTAGGCAAGGCAGGAGGGCAGGCAGGCTCATGGATAAATTCATCGATCGGGTGCGTGGCGGCAAGCGCGGGATCATCGGCACCTGGATGAAGATCCCGGCGCTGGAGACTGTCCAGCTGCTGGCCCATGCCGGGTTTGAGTTCGTGGTGATCGACATGGAGCATGCGCCCCATGCGCTCGACCGTGCGAATGAGCTGGTCTTCGCCGCGCAATCCATGGGCATGGGGGCCGTGGTGCGCCTGCCCGATCATACCGGGCACACGATCCAGCCCTTGCTCGATGGCGGGGCGGATGGGTTGCTGATCCCGCGCGTTACCAGCCTGGACATCGCGCAGGACATCACCTCCCGCATGATCTTCGCCCCGCGCGGCTTGCGCGGGCTGGGTTCAACCTCGCGCGCGGGCAAATGGGGGTTGGGCTCCATCCCGGACTATCTGAAGCGGGGGGACGAACAGTGCCTGCGCATGATCCAGTTGGAGGATTGGGCCTCGCTCGAACAGACCAGAGCCTTTGCGGAGCTGGAGCATGTCAACGGCGTGTTCATCGGCCATGGGGACCTGTTCCTCTCCAGCGGGAAGCCCGCCAGCGATCCCGCCGTGCGCGATCTCACGGCCCGGATGCTCGCCGCGACGAAGGAGGCTGACGTGCTGTCCGGCATTGCCGTGGGCAGCCCGGCCGAAGCGCGCGAGGCGCTGGATATGGGATTCTCGCTGGTGATGGTCAGCAACGACACTACCCTGTTCGGCAAGGCGGCTGCGGCGGCAGTGGCGGAAACGCTCGCCGGCCTCTGAGCTTGTGGGGGAGCGGGGGATTTGCCCCATGGGGAGGGCAGTTTTTCCTCTCGCGGCATCGCGGCCAAATTGCGTTGCCCGCTCTCCAGCGCTTTCCTAGCCGGGGAAGGTGAGCGCGCAGGGGGCAAAGCCTCGCCGATGCGCGGCCCGAAGGAGAATTGCCATGTACGAAGCCGACGATCCCCGCTCCCGCCTGTCCTCTGCCGGGGGAGGCAGCGGCCCGGCATCGGCCTTTGGCGAATCCACTTATGCCGAATTCTACGACACTCCCGCGCAGGAAAGCGGGCCGGGCTGGAAGACGTGGTATGTGCGGGGGCAGAACTTCGTTGTCTGCTATTCCGAAGTGCAGCCCGGCGCCGTGCTGGAACGCAAGGGGCAGGTGGACGAATATGTACTGCTGCTGCACGATCCCCAAAGCTCTGCGACTGTGGAAGCTGGTGGAGAGCAGGTGGAGGTGCCCGGTTATTCCATCACCATGATCCCGGCGGGGGACAGCCGCATCACCGTGACCGGCGGCGGCTATCTGGTGCGGATGATCTCCACGCAGAACGCGGATATTACGGCCAAGGCGCCCAACAATGCCAAATATGCCGGGCCCCATCCGCAGATTCCGCCCTTTCAGGCGTGGCCCGATCCGGTGGGCGGCTTCCGCATTCGCAGTTACAGCCTGGACGTGCCGGATCAGGAGGGACGTTTCGGCAAGATCTTCCGTTGCAGCACCTTCATGATCAACGTCTTCCCCCCGCAGGGCCCGCGCGACGTGACCAAGCTGAGCCCACATCACCACGACGATTTCGAGCAATGCTCGCTCGCGCTGGAAGGGCTCTATATCCACCATCTGCGCTGGCCGTGGACGGCGAACCAGCACGATTGGCGGGAGGATGAGCATGTGACGGTGGGATCGCCCTCCGTCTGCGTGATCCCGCCACGCGTGATCCACACTTCCGCCCCTTCCGCGCCGGGTTCCAACGTGCTGGTGGACATCTTCGCCCCGCCGCGCGTGGATTTCTCCGAAGTTGCGGGCTGGGTGCTGAATGCGGATGATTATCCGATGCCAGCTGCCTCCTGAAATATCTCGTCACCCCGGGCTTGTCCCGGGGTCCAGCTTTTTCCGCAGCGCTGAAAAATAGCGGGATCCCGGAACAAGTCCGGGATGACGTTGGAGGGGGGATCAAAACCCCACTGCATCCCCGCCCTTGAGGCCGAGCATTTCCCGCGCCTCGGCCGGAGTGGCGATCTCGCGGCCCAGCGCTTCCACCACGAGGCGGATCTTGGCCACCTGTTCCGCATTGGAGGTGGCAAGTTCGCCACGGCCGATAAACAGGCTGTCTTCAAGCCCCACGCGGACATTGCCGCCCAGCAGCGCGGACTGCGTGCAGAACTGCATCTGATGCCGCCCGGCGGCGAAGGCGGAGAAGATGTAATCCTCCCCGAACAGACTGTCCGCAATCGTCACCATATGGGCCAGATTGCGGGGGTCTGCTCCGATCCCGCCCAGAATGCCGAACACGCCCTGGATCAGGAAAGGCGGCTCGACCAGGCCCAGGTCGGCGAAATGGGCGAGGGTGTAGAGATGGCCGATATCGTAGCATTCGAATTCGAACTTCGTGCCGAATTCGCGGCCCACTTCCAGCATGATCCGCTCGATAAAGGCGTTGTCATTATACATGATCCGGCTGCGCGAGCCCGCGACATAATCCTGTTCCCACGCATGCTGCCATTGCTCCACCCGATTTCCGGCGGCGGAGAAATCGAAGATCAACGGACCCATGTTGAGCGAGCAGACTTCCGGCCGGGCGGCCTTGGCCCCTTCCAGCCGCGCGTCGAGCGACATGGTGGCGCTGCCGCCGGTGGAGATGTTGATCACCGCATCGCTCGCCTGCTTGATCCGGGGGAGGAACTTCATGAAGTCCTCCGCGCGCGGGCTCGGGCTGCCGTCCACATCGTTGCGGGCGTGGAGATGCAGGATCGCCGCGCCCGCCTGCGCCGCACCGATGGCGGCCTCCGCGATCTGGTCCGCCGTCACCGGCAGATGCGGTGACATGGAGGGCGTATGGATCGAGCCGGTCGGCGCGCAGGTGATGATGACTTTCGAATGCTTGCGCATTGTGCCTCCTAAAGGCCGGCGTGGCAGAGATATTTGAGGTTCTGATATTCGCTGAGGCCGTGATGCGATCCTTCGCGGCCAAGGCCGGACAGCTTCACACCGCCAAAGGGTGCGAGCGGGCTGGAGACGAGGCCGGTATTGATCCCCACGATCCCGCTTTCCAGATCGCGCCCGACCCGGGCGATCGTGGCTGGATCGGCGGAGCAGAGATAGGCGGCCAGGCCGAAGGGCGTATCGTTGGCGAGCTTCACGCCCTCTTCCACGCTGTCGAAGCCGATCACACCCGCTAGCGGCCCGAAGGTTTCTTCCCGCGCGAGCAGCGCATCGGGGCGCACTGCGCCGAGCAATGTGGGCTGCGCAAGGCGGCCGCCGAGTGAGGCCCCGCCTGCCAGCAGTTCCGCACCGCCGGAAATGGCATCCTCGCGGTGGGCATCGACCTTGGCGATGGCGCGTTCGTCGATCAGCGGGCCAATGTCGCTTGCCTCGTCAAAGCCGTCGCCCGCCTTCATCGCGGAAATGCGGGTGGCGAGGGCGGCAAGGAAGCGCTGTTCGATCCCGCGCTGCACATAGATGCGATTGGCCGCGATGCAGCTCTGCCCGCCATTGCGGAACTTGGCCACCATGGCGGTTTCCACTGCCGTATCGAGATCGGCATCGTCGAACACCAGCAGCGGCGCATTGCCGCCCAGTTCCAGGCTCAGCCGCTTGATCGTGGGAGCGCAGGCTTCGGCCAGGAAGGCACCCACCGGAGTTGATCCGGTGAAGGACAGCTTGCGCACCACCATGCTGGAGGTCATCACTTCGCCGATGGAGCGCGAATGGCCGGTCACCACGCTGAACACGCCCGCCGGAACTCCGGCCTCCTCGCCCAGCTTGGCAAAGGCGAGGGCGGTCAGCGGGGTGAGCTCGGCGGGTTTGGCGACCATGGTGCAGCCCGCCGCCAGCGCCGGAGCGACCTTGCGGGTCAGCATGGCGAGCGGGAAGTTCCACGGCGTGATCGCCACGCATACGCCTAGCGGTTCCTTCTCCACCAGCAGGCGGCGACCGGGCACGGGGGAGGGGATCAACTCGC
>MKUB01000167.1 GCA_001898545.1 Sphingomonadales bacterium 63-6
CAGCCCGCAGCGTGCGGGCGGCAAGGTCACAGGTGCTGCGCTCGAGCGGCTGGTGCCCGCCATCAAGCAGGTGCTGACCGAATCGATTGCCGATGGCGGCTCCACCCTGCGCGATTATGCCCGGCCCGATGGCGAGCTGGGCTATTTCGCGACCCGCTTCGATGTCTATGGGCGGGAGGCGGAGGATTGCCGCCGCTGCGGCGGCATTGTAAAACGCATTGCGCAAGGCGGGCGGAGCAGCTGGTATTGCCCCTCCTGCCAGAAATGACGGGCCCTGTGTCCGAAGGCCGACGGCGACAATCTGTTGACGATTCGGGCATGCGCGGTTAAGGGCGCCGCTTTCCGGAGGGCAACAACCCTTCCCGCAAGTTTTTTGGATTTAGGAATCCGGCCACCCCGCAGGTGGCCCGACAGAGGACGAAGATGGCCAATACGCCGCAAGCACGCAAGCGCATCCGTCGCAACGCCAACCGGGCCGAAATCAACGGCGCCCGTCTAGGCCGCATCCGCACCTTCGTGAAGAAGGTGGAAGCCGCGATTGACGGCGGTGACAAGACCGCTGCCGCGGAAGCTCTCCGCAGCGCGCAGCCGGAACTGGCTCGCGGCGTCGCTCGCGGCGTACTGCACAAGAACACGGCGGCACGGAAGGTGTCGCGCCTGTCGAAGCGAATCGCCTCGCTCTGATTCGCTGGACCCTCATCGGGTCCCGGCAGGAACACAAAACGAACAGGCCGGCGCGTTTCGCGTCGGCTTTTTTCGCGCCTGCCAACAGTGATTATTACAAATTCGCGTAAGTGCCCGAAATCTCACGATTCGGAAGCTTTAGAATAGTAAAAAATCAGGAAATCAGCCACTTCGACGCAAGTCCGCGCACCTCGGACGAGTCAAGACTCATTATTTCACTTTTTTTACGGACGGCCACTTGCCCATTTCGGCGGGCCGTCCATAAATCCCCGAAGCCCACGGCGAGTCCGTTGGGGGCATCAAACTAGTCGAGATGATGGCAATCAGGCTCCGGTCTTGGGGGGATCGGGCTTGGCGGAGCTTTGCTCTGAAAGTGCGGACAGTATCTGTGCGCGCTTGAGGCCGTCTGTTGGGATCAAACACCGTATTGCTGAGGGATGGGCGGTAGATGATTCGGATGGGACCACACGCAGATCGAACTGCAGCAGCAAGGAAGCGCAAAGGCGGAGATGAGATGACTGAAGACCAGGAGGCGCTGGACCTCGCAGCCGACTGGGCAGATATCAGCCAGGGCCTGAGAAAAGATCTGGGCCACCAGCTTCACAGCCAGTGGATCAAGCCGATTCAGCTGGGCAGCTTTTGCAAGGACACCGGAACTCTCAATCTGTTCCTTCCGACCGAGTTTTCCGCGAACTGGGTGGCCGATCGCTTTGCCGACCGGCTCTCGCTCGCGTGGAAGATCGCGCGCAGCGAAGTGCGCCAGGTGCGCATCGGCGTGCATCCGGGCCGCCGCCAGCTGCCCGAAGTATCGCTGGGCGGGCCCGACAGCTTCGGCCGCGGTGCCGCCAATGACGGTGCGGAGCGCTTTGGCGCAATGGGCGCGGGGACAATCGGCGATGCGGGCTTCACTGCCTCGGTCGGCCTCGACCCCAGCCTGACCTTCGCCGCCTTCGTCACGGGCACCACCAATGTGCTGGCCTTCAACGCGGCTGAGCGCATGGCCAAGGTGGAGCAGCCGCAATTCTCGCCGCTCTACCTCAAGGCTGCGACCGGCCAGGGCAAGACGCATCTGATGCACGCCATCGGCCATGCCTATCTGGCGGCCCATCCGCGTGCGCGAATCTTCTACTGCTCGGCGGAGCGCTTCATGGTCGAGTTCGTCTCGGCCCTGCGCCAGAACGAGATGATCGAGTTCAAGGCGCGGCTGCGCGGGTTCGACCTGCTGCTGGTGGACGATATCCAGTTCATCATCGGCAAGGCTTCCGCCCAGGAAGAGCTGCTCTACACGATCGACGCGCTGCTGGCCGAAGGCAAGCGGCTGGTCTTCGCCGCCGACCGTGCGCCTCAGGCGCTGGACGGGGTGGAACAGCGTCTGCTCTCGCGTCTGTCCATGGGTCTGGTGGCGGACATCCAGCCCGCCGACATCGAATTGCGCCGCGCGATTCTCGAATCGAAGCTGACCAAATTCGCACCGCTGGAAGTTCCCGCGGATGTGATCGAGTTCCTGGCCCGCACCATCAACCGCAATGTGCGCGAACTGGTGGGCGGCCTGAACAAGTTGATCGCCTATGCGCAGCTCACCGGGCAGGAGGTTTCCCTCCAGCTCGCCGAGGAGCAATTGACCGATATTCTCTCGGCCAATCGCAAGCGCATCACGATTGACGAGATCCAGCGCACCGTCTGCCAGTTCTACCGGGTGGACCGTTCGGAAATGTCCTCCAAGCGCCGCGCCCGCGCGGTGGTGCGGCCCCGTCAGGTGGCGATGTATCTCGCCAAGGTGCTGACCCCGCGTTCCTATCCGGAAATCGGGCGCAAGTTCGGCGGGCGCGATCACTCCACCGTGATCCACGCCGTCCGCCTGATCGAGGATCTGCGCAAGCGCGATGCCGACATGGATGGCGATGTGCGCAGCCTGTTGAGACAGCTGGAAAGCTGACCGCTTTTCCCGGCGGTGGGCACAGTGTATCCACCGCCGGTTCTCTATATTATGACCCTCTTATCGACAGGCTTGTCGACAGGAGGGCTATTGGGGGCATAAAGCCGCCAAATGACCGAAATCGCCGAGTCCCCGCTGCCCCGCACGCTGCCGTCCACTTATCTGGAAGCGGCAATCAGGGGTGGGCTACGCTGCACTTGCCCACGTTGCGGACAGGCGCCACTGTTCCGCAAATGGCTGAAGCCTGTGGATTTCTGCTATGCCTGCGGACAGGACTGGACCTTGCAGCGTGCGGATGACTTCCCGCCCTATATTTCCATCCTGATCACCGGCCACCTGATGGCGCCGCTGCTGATCCTGCTCGTGCTGGATTTCCATCTTTCGATCCTGGCCACCAGCGCCATCGCCCTGCCGCTGGCAGCGGGGATCATGCTGGGGATACTCCAGCCGGCCAAGGGTGCGGTCATTGCCGCGCAATGGTGGCTGGGGCTGGTGGGCTTCCGCAAGGAACGCCTGCCGCAGGAACCCAAGGCGTAAGATCCGGCCATGAACCTTTCGCCCGACCGCCTGGAACGCTTTGCCCGCCATATCGTGCTGCCCGAAATCGGCGGCCCGGGGCAGATGAAGCTCACCGATTCACATGTGGTGCTGGTGGGCGTGGGGGGCATCGGCTCCCCGGCGCTGCAATATCTTGCCGCCGCAGGAATCGGGCGGCTGACCCTGATCGACGATGACCGGGTGGATGCCAGCAACCTCCAGCGCCAGACCATCTTTGCCGAAGCCGATATCGGCCAGCTCAAGGTGGAGCGAGCGGAGGACTGGCTGCTCCGCTTCGACCCCACCATCGCCTGTCAGGCCGCCGCGATTCGCGTAACGCCGGATACCGCACCCGCCCTGATCCAGGGTGCGGATCTGGTGATGGATGGCTGCGACAATTTCGCCACCCGACTGGCCGTGTCCGATGCCTGCGTGGCTGCAAGGGTCCCGCTACTCAGCGCCGCCGTCGGCCGCTTCCAAGGGCAGGTCGCGGCTTTTGCAGGCCATATCGAAGGGCATAGCTGCTATCGCTGCTATGTCGGCGATGCCTTCGATGCGGAGGATTGCGATACTTGCGCGGCAGACGGCATGCTGGGCGCCATGGCGGGCTGGGCGGCCACTTTCGGCGCGATGCAGGCCATCCGCGTGCTGCTGGGCGGGGTCAGCGCACTGGGCGATCCGCAATGGGGCAAGCTGCATCTGCTCGATGGCCTTGCGCCTTCCATGCGCACGCTGACTATCGCGAAAGACCCTGAGTGCCGGGCCTGTTCCAACTGAAATCCTCCCCCGCCCGGGGGAGGTGGCATCGCGTAGCGATGACGGAGGGGGTTCGCCCAGCGGCAAGCCCCCACCACCGTCCTGCGGACGGTCCCCCTCCCCCGATGGGGGAGGATCAGGTGCCCAGAACCTCCCTCACCCATTCTGGCACCAGCAGGCTGGCCGCACCAAGCCGCGTCTCGTCAAACCAGTGCGAACCCTGGCTGCGTTCCAGGTTGAGTTCCAGCGTCCGTGCCCGATGGCTAGATGCCTGCTGGACGAAACCCGCCGCCGGATAGACCGCACCGGACGTGCCGATGGAAACGAACAGATCCGCGTGGGAAATCGCCCGGAAAATCTCATCCATCCGGTAAGGCATTTCCCCGAACCACACGATGTCCGGCCGCAGGGCCGCCTGTCCGCAGGCGGGGCATGGGGGGCCGTCGAGCAGCGTGCCTTCCCAGTGATGGCGCGCATCGCAGGCCAGGCACCAGACAGACAGCGCCTCCCCATGCATATGCAGCACACGGGTCGCCCCAGCCCGCTCATGCAGATCGTCGATATTCTGGGTGACGATCAGCAATTCGCCGTCCCACTCCCGGTCGAGCCGGGCCAGCGCCTCATGCGCGGGATTGGGCCGGGCAGCGAGCACGCCCGCGCGCCTTTCATCATAAAAACGCTGGACCAGTTCCGGGTCACGCCGGAATGCCTCGGGCGTTGCCACATCCTCCACACGGTGGTCTTCCCACAGGCCATCTTCGGCGCGGAAGGTCCGCAGGCCGCTTTCCGCGCTTATCCCTGCGCCGGTGAGAATCACGATATTGCGAATCGCCGTCATGCCCTGCCTATATCGTCACCCTGAACTTGTTTCAGGGCCCATTTAGCCCCATGCACCGCCGTGCGAATGGAAGAATGGATGCTGAAACAAGTTCAGCATGACGAGTGGGGCGAAACAGTGAGCAGTATCGGAATCATCGGCAGCGAAGGTCGCATGGGCAAGGCGCTGGCCGTGGCGGTGGAGGCTGCAGGCCTGACGCTGGCGGGCGGCATTGGGCGCGGCGGCAATCCTGCCGATCTGGCCGCGCACAGCGATGTGCTGATCGACTTTTCCGCCCCTGCCGCCTTGTCCGCCAATCTGGACGCGGCAGTGCAGGCCGCCATTCCCATCGTGATCGGCACCACGGGCCTTGCCGAGGCTGACCATGCCGCCATCGATGCGGCGGCGCGCTCCATACCCGTGCTGCAGACCGGCAATACTTCGCTGGGCGTGACCCTGCTAGCCCATCTGGTGCGGGAGGCGGCATCGAAGCTGGGCGTGGAATGGGATATCGAAATCGTCGAGATGCATCATCGCATGAAAGTGGATGCCCCATCCGGCACGGCGATCCTGCTGGGCGAGGCTGCGGCGCAAGGGCGCGGGATCGATCTCGCCCCCAATTCGGATCGCGGGCGGGATGGGCATACCGGCATCCGCAAGCCCGGCAATATCGGCTTTGCAGCCTTGCGCGGCGGCACGGTGGCGGGCGAGCATTCCGTGATCCTGGCGGGCGAGGAGGAACGCATCACCCTGTCTCACCTCGCAGAAAACCGCATGATCTTTGCCCATGGCGCAGTGAAGGCGGCTGGCTGGCTGATCGGCAAGGCTCCGGGCCGCTATACCATGCCGCAGGTGCTGGGGCTCTGAGCCCCGCCCCTTCCCCCGCGGCCCGCACCCCATGAAGAAAGACGATATCTTCGCCTTCTTTTCCGCCCTGGCGGAGCTTAACCCGCATCCCCAGACCGAGCTGGAATTCGGCAATACCTATCAATTGCTGGTGGCCGTGGTGCTGTCTGCCCAGGCCACCGATGCGGGCGTGAACAAGGCGACCCGAGCCCTGTTCGAGAAGGTGAAGACCCCGGCCGAGATGGTGACGCTGGGCGAGGATGGGCTGAAAGAGCACATCAAGACGATTGGCCTGTTCAATTCCAAGGCGAAGAACGTCATCGCCCTGTCGGAAATATTGGTGCGCGATTTCGGCGGTGAGGTTCCGCAGGATCGCGATACGCTGGTCACTCTGCCCGGTGTCGGCCGCAAGACGGCCAATGTGGTGATGAACTGCG
>MKUB01000168.1 GCA_001898545.1 Sphingomonadales bacterium 63-6
CGCATCGCCGATCCGGCCCATCACGAGCGGGCGGATGCCCAGCGGATCGCGGCAGGCAACCATGCCTTCAGGCGTCATCACGATCAGCGAATAGGCGCCTTCCAGCATGCGCAGCGCATCGATGAAGCGATCGAGCATGGTGGGGAAGCGGCTGGTCGCCACGAGGTGAATGATCACCTCGGTATCGGAGGTCGACTGGAAGATCGCCCCGTTCTTCACCAGGTCCTTCTTGAGGGACATGGCGTTGGAGATGTTGCCATTATGCGCAATGGCGAATCCGCCCGATGCGAGATCGGCATAGAGCGGCTGGATGTTGCGCAGCCCCGAGCCGCCCGTGGTGGAATAGCGCACATGGCCCGCGGCAGTGTGGCCCGGCAGTTCGGCCAGCGCTTCGCCCGAAGAGAAGTTCTCTGCAACATGGCCAAGGCCGCGCCGCGAATAGAACTCCTTGCCGTCGAAGCTGGTGATGCCGGCGGCTTCCTGGCCGCGGTGCTGCAATGCATGGAGGCCGAGCGCGCAGATTGCCGAAGCATCCGCCGCGCCGATCACCCCGAATACGCCGCATTCCTCATGGAGTTTGTCATCGCCCGATTCGTCGGACCAGATGTCCCACGGGGTTTCGTCGCGCAGGGAATCGCGTTCGATCATGATGTTTGGGTGACTCGCCAGCCTTGGAGCGCACTACGCGCGCCTTTCCGGGCCCCAATGGCGATGTTACGCGCCGATTACAAGGGGGGCAGGGTGTGAGTGGTGGCGAATGAAACCGGTTTGGGCTCCAAAATACGGCCCTTTTGCCCAGTGGATAAATGCCCGCTTGCCACCCTGCCATCGCGCCGCTATTGGGCCGCCTCTGCCTCGCCCCGCAGGAAACTGCGATGGCGCCGGTCGGGGAGTAGCTCAGCCTGGTAGAGCACTGTCTTCGGGAGGCAGGGGCCGGAGGTTCGAATCCTCTCTCCCCGACCATTTAACTTTTGGACGCTTCGCGCGGCGTCCGCCATCCACAAGCTATCCGGCATTTGCTCCTGTAGTGCGTTTACCTTCGCGCCTTGCGGGCGTTAGGTGCGGGCATGGCCTCCTATCCCGTTTCTCGCCTTGATGAGTCGCGCCATCCCGAGTGGCAATATCTCGATCTGCTGCGGCAGGTGTGGGAGCAGGGGGACCAGCGCGAGGATCGCACAGGCATAGGTACGCGTTCCATTTTCGGCGCGCAGATGCGTTTCGACCTGTCCGACGGGCGGATGCCGCTGATCACCACCAAGCGAGTCTTCTGGAAAACCGCCACGCGCGAGATGCTGTGGTTCCTCACGGGTGAGACGAATATCCGTCCCCTGGTGCTGCAGGGGGTGAAGATCTGGAACGAATGGCCTCACGCTAAATATGTGCGGGCCACCGGCCATGAGATTGCGCTCGACGATTTTGTCAGCCGGATCGCGGAAGACGAATCCTTCGCGGCCCAATGGGGCGATCTCGGCCCGGTCTATGGCAAGCAGTGGGTGGACTGGGCGACTTACGAGCCCAATGGCGATGGAACCTATCGCAAGGGGCCGGGAATCAATCAGGTCGCTGAAGTTGTGCAGAGCCTGAAGACCAATCCCGGCAGCCGCCGCCATATTATCGAAGGGTGGAACGTGGCGGAGCTGGACCGGATGGCGCTGCCACCCTGCCACAAGACTTACCAGTTCCATGTCGCGGGGGATCGCCTGAACTGTGCGCTTTACCAGCGCAGCTGCGATGTGGCGCTGGGCCTGCCGTTCAATCTCTGGTCCGGTGCGCTGCTGCAGCGGATGGTGGCGCATCAGGTGGGGTTGGAGCCGGGCGAGTTCGTTTGGATGGGCGGGGATACCCATCTCTATCTCAATCATGCCGATCTGGTGGAGGAACAGCTCAGCCGCCAGCCGGAGGGAGATCCGCGCCTGGCGATTCTGCGCAAGCCTGAGTCGATCTTCGATTACCGGATCGAGGACTTTGAAGTCACCGGCTATGCCCCGCAGGGCGCTATCAAGGCGCCGATCGCCGTCTGAGTCTTGGCGCTACGTCAGCGCACGATGGCGGAGTAAGTCACACGGCCTGTTCCGCGCCGTGCATCGTCAGGATTTACCCGCCAGCGCAAATGCGTGACATCCTCGGCGGTGGCGAGGCGGCTGCCCAGGCCGTCAGTGGCCTTCAGCTCGCCCAGCCGACCCCAGCTTTTCCCGCCATCGACGGATACCTCGACGGCATCCGAGCTCGCATCCTGAAAGGCGATGCTGCGGGGAATCGGGCTAGTGACGGCAAAGCCCTTGGCATCCGGCACGGATTGCCATTCGACAACCAGCACAAGCCTGTCGCCGCGCTTCAATTGGCGCGCAGGTTCTATCCACCGTTCCACCCGACCATCATTGGTATGGCCAAGCCGTTCGACGAATACCGCGCTGTCCAGCGAAACGGGCCGCTTTGCCATGGTCGGCGTGGCGATCACGCCTGCGGCCAGAACCGCATAGAACAGTTTACGCATGAGATTGCCCCCTCATTTGTCTGGGGGAATCCTCTCAGCGAAGCACGAACATATGGTTAATTTCACAATCACCACGGTGATGTGAAAAAGCTGTCATCACCCCTGTTGACAGGGGGGCAAGCCTGCCCTAGTGGCGGCGCTCCCCAAGGGGTGCACGCCCAAGAAAACGCGGGTGTAGCTCAGTTGGTTAGAGCGCCGGCCTGTCACGCCGGAGGTCGCGGGTTCGAGCCCCGTCACTCGCGCCACTTGGGGGATTTCCTGGAAAAACCGGAATAAACATCGCCTTCGGGCGCACCGACAGGTGCGTCCTCATAGAGGCAATCCGGTCAGTGTTTCAGGCGGGCGGGTTCAGCCCCAGCGCCCGGTTTCCATCCAGATCAGGAAGCGCCTCAGCGGCAGCAGCCAGATGGTCCCTAGAACGATATAAATCGGCGTCTGGATCAGCACATGCAGCGTGCCGATCCATTGCGAGGCCCAGGCGACGAACAGCGCATAGATGGCAAGGGCGGCCAGCAGGCCGAGTATCCCGAAGGGGATTCGCAAAGTGGGCTTGCTGCGCATGATTCAGAACGGTCCGTAAAGCCGGGTAGGGGTGACAATGGCCTTCAGCGGCGCGTCATGCGGTTCGAGGGGCAGCGAATCGACCTTCTGCACATCCCACGCCATGCCGATGGCGATTCGGCCGGGATTGCGGCCCAGCCAGCCATCGTAGAATGCGCCGCCCTGGCCCATGCGTTCACCCCGCTCGGTAAAGGCCACCAGCGGGCAGAACAGCACATCGGGCACCACGATGGGGTTTTCCGCCGAAGGTTGCGGGCCATAGGGGCCGCTTTCCAGATCGCTCTCGCCGATGGGATCGCTCCACTGGCGGAATAGCATCGGCGCATCTTCGGTGGCGATCCAGGGCAGGGCGATGGTGTGGCCCTGTTCGAACAGGAACCGCGCATAGGAAAGCGCAGGCGCTTCGTCCGGCGTGTTGTAATAAAGGCCAATGATCGATCCGGCGGGGATCAGGTCCAGCACCGGGTTGGGCGGGCGGCGGAACAGCAAAGCATGAACCGACGGGTCGAGCGAGGCGGCATGTTCGCGGCGGGCCTTGCGCATTGCGCGGCGCAGGCGCTGCTTTTCCTCATCGACGGGATTGGTTTCGACAGGGCTCGTCACGCATCGCTCCGCATGACCGGCGCGAGCCGGAGGGAATCGGCCGGAAGAAACAGGGGTGACGGGACCACCATGGGCCGGTGCCGGAGAAATCCTCTGACGCCTCACGTCAGGTGGGGACCATATGTGCCGGGCCAAGGCCCGACCAGGGACAGTCCCCATGGATTTGCTTATAGCCTCAGGGATGTTCGATCGGCGCGTACCGGGCAGTACCCGTCACGCCCTATCTAGGGAAGGCCGCCTCAGCCCTCAAGGCTTTCGGCGAGTTTTTCCAATTGCTCGGCCAGCGCCTCCAGCCGTTCCGGGGGCATGCCGGGCATTTCCAGTGGCAGGGCAGGGGGAGGGACGGCGTCCGCCCGCTTTTTCAGCTCGTGGTTTTCGTCCGCCAGCAGAAGGGCGGCAAACAGCAGGGTGCGCGCTTCGTTCTGGCCGACATTGCCGGAAAGAGCGCCGATCTTTGCCTGAAGCATCTGGCCGAGGCGCAGGATGTGGCCTTCCTGCCCATCCTGGCACGAAACCGAATAGACGCGGCCGCCAATGGTAAGCTTGACGTTGCTCATGCTTCCAGCGCCCCGATCAGCAGTTCTAGTTCCTGCAGGGACGCGCCGACCTTCGCGCGCAGTTCTTCATGCTGGCGGGCAAGCCCGGAATCCTCGCCAGTGCCTTGGGACGCTTTGCGACGGGTGCCTGCAGCCTCGATGCGGGCGGCGGCGGCCTCAATTCGGGCAAGCGCGTGTTCGATACGTTGCCGTTCCATGACCATGGGTTAGCGCAAACTTCCCCATCGGTGCAAAAACTTGCTTACGAAAGTTGTTAATTACCTTCCGGCCCGGTTCCCTGCGTTGCGGCCATTCGGGAATAGGCTCTATGAAGAAAACGGCCTGCCCCATCCGCTTGACGGGGGGGCATGCACTCCGCAAAGGGAGCCGCGCGCCGAATCGTCACAATTCAGCCAGTTTGCAGCGCATCCGCAGGAGCCAGCCAGAATGACCATCGATCCGTCCCGTCTCGCGCCCATGGCCAATGCTATCCGGGCTCTTTCGATGGATGCGGTGCAGGCAGCCAATATCGGCCATCCCGGCATGCCGATGGGCATGGCCGACGTGGCGACCGTGCTGTGGTCGGACTATCTGAAATTCGATCCCGCTGCGCCGCAATGGCCGGATCGGGACCGTTTCGTGCTCTCAGCGGGCCACGGCTCGATGCTGATTTACGCTCTGCTCCACCTGACCGGCTTTGAACGCCCGACGATGGACGACATCCGCAATTTCCGCCAGCTCGGCAGCCCTTGCGCCGGCCACCCGGAAAACTTCCTGCTGGATGGCGTGGAAGCGACCACCGGTCCGCTGGGTCAGGGTCTGGCGATGGGTGTGGGCATGGCGATGGCTGAACGTCATCTCAATGCCGTCTATGGTGACGATCTGGTCGATCACCGCACCTGGGTGATTGCCGGCGATGGCTGCCTGATGGAAGGCATCAATCACGAGGCTATCGGCCTTGCCGGGCATCTGAAGCTCGGCAATCTGATTGTCCTGTGGGACGACAACAAGATCACGATCGACGGCAAGGTCGATCTTTCCTCCAGCGAGGATGTGCTGGCCCGCTACCGTGCGACCAACTGGCATACCGTAAGCTGCGATGGCCACAATCCGGCCGATATCCGCCGCGCCATCGATGAAGCGCTGGCCGATCCGCGTCCCTCGATTGTCGCCTGCGCCACGATCATCGGCAAGGGCGCGCCGAACAAGCAGGGCACTTCGGCCGTTCACGGCTCTCCGCTGGGCGCCGACGAAGTCGCTGCCGCCCGCGTCGAGCTGGGCTGGAACTACGAACCCTTCGTCGTGCCCGACGATATTCTGGGCGACTGGCGCTCGCTGGGTGCCAAGGGCGCCGCTGCCCGCGCCGAATGGGAAGCGCGCCTCGCCGCAAGCTCCGCGAAGGCCGCCTTTGAGGCCCAGCTTTCCAGCGTGGCGGACAAGGCTGGCGATGCGCTGACGGAGTATGTGCGCGGCCTCGCCAAGGATGCGCCCAAGGTCGCGAGCCGCAAGGCTTCGGAAATGGCGCTTGGCCCGCTGACCGAGAAGCTACCCCAGCTGGTAGGCGGTTCGGCGGACCTTACCGGTTCGAACAATACTAAAACTTCGGCCACCAAGCCTTTCTCCGCGCAGGATTATTCCGGTCGCTATGTCTATTACGGCATCCGCGAATTCGGCATGGCTGCCGCGATGAACGGCATGGCGCTGCATGGCGGTATCGTGCCCTATGGCGGCACCTTCCTGATCTTCAGCGACTATGCCCGCAACGCCATCCGCCTTTCGGCCCTGCAGCAGGTCGGCGCGA
>MKUB01000169.1 GCA_001898545.1 Sphingomonadales bacterium 63-6
ATCAGTGAGGTGATTCATGTCGGCCATTTTCCAAGCCCCGCCATAGCGGTTCTTGGTTAAGCCCGCGTTATCTGCCCTGACTCGCGTGAAAAGCCCAACAAGGCCGCGATCAGGAGCAGAACCAGAAGCTGTATGGCGGGAAGCAGGACGCCCGCCGCTGCGGCGATTGCCAGAAGAAGAGCCAAGGCCGCCCGATCCTGAGCGATCTCGGCCCATTTCGCGGGAATATACGCGCTGGCGATGCGCAGGGCTCCGAGGAGAACCAGCGGCGGGAACAGTCGCTCTGCCCGTGTTCCATGCAGGGCCAGCGCGAGAACTGCCACAAAAGCGAGATCGATCAGGATAGCCGCTAACGCAAGTGAGCGCCGGCCTCCTTCTTCCCGATCGCTACCAGCCCGGGCAAGCATTGCCAGCGCGGCGCCAGCCTGACCGGAAATCCAGCCCAGCCCGCATAATATTATCCCTGCTACAGCATGCTCAAACCACGCTGAGACAACGCCCAGACCGGCCAAGGCAATCCCAGCTGCTGCAAGAAAGCTGGGCTTCCACCCCTTCGCCAGCAGAGTTCCACCCCATTTGCGCATTCCCAGTCGGGCTGCGGCCCTGCCCGGCGCCCAAAGCGAAGGAGGGGCGATATGGCGACGGAACCAGTCCGGTTCGAGCTGCGCGAGCATTTCCCGCGAGGTGATCAAAGCCCAGCGCCGTTCCGCAAGCACGGCCTCGGGCAAGGAGCGCTCAGGAACCCTGCCCTGCAAGGCAATCCGCAACAGAGCGGAAATTGTGTCGCAATCAGGCGGAAGCTGGTTGATTCGCTCGACCAGTGCGCCCGGCATTCCGAGCAGACCCGCCCAGGCGTGATTCAGGTCGATACGCTCGAACCCAGCGGCGATTCCGGGCTCAACAGGCAATACAACTACGCCTGTGCCGCTGGCCAGCGTGGCCTTTGCCTCTGCCGTGGCAGGCAGCAGGCCATCGGCGACCACGATCAACTCATCTGCCGAATTAACCAGACCCGACATCTGACGCGGGCCTGCAATCAGGTTGAACCTCGCACCATGGGCTTCCGCGCGGTGCTGCAGCGCAATCAGATCGCGCCCGACGCTTCCTGAAAGGCAAATTACCCGTTCGCACCCGAGGCCTATCAAGAGTTCGAGCTGCCGTTCAGCAAGTGTATGGCCAGCCAGAGCCAGCACCGCGAGCGGTGTTTCCGGATCGTCCCCGGCTCGTTCAATCAGTGAAATAAGACCTACGCGCACTGCTTCGATCTAGGGCAGGGCCAGTGACCTGCCAAGCACAGAAGCAGTCATATCAGCCGGCGGGGCGAACGAATCCGTTCAGGAATTGCTCCAGCTTGCGGATCACCACCGGCTCGCCCGGCGCGGAATCCAGCGCCTCTTCCGCAAGATCGATCAAACCCTCGGCATGAAAGCTTGCAGCCAGCCCCTTCAGGCGCATCGCGGCGACGTTCCAGTTTCCATCGCATCGCGCGCGGCGCAGGAGATCGACCTGGTTTGCAAGGCTTTGAGTGAAGGCTTCACGCAGTTCTACCAGCAGCGCCGGGTCATCCCCCGCGGCCGCCGCCAAAGTCGCATCAAGAGCACCGTTTTCATAAGCCATTGGCGCCTCATAAGGGCGCAAGGTTAAGCCGGGGTTTATTGTGCAGCGATCCGTGATATTCTGCAGGGATGTCTGGGGGTTCTCATATCGTTTCGCTCGGCAAGGGGGATAGCCCTTCCGAAGCCCGTCCCGAAATAGCGCCGGATACCGCGCTGGAACCCGCCATGGAAACAGTCGGAGATACCGAGTTATTCCTTGAAGAGGATAGCGAGCCCGTGAGCCGCTTCGGGTGGATTGCGCCGGCCCTGGCGTTGCTTTGCATTGCGGGCTGGACCGGCTTCTTCATCTGGGCCCATTTGGCTGAAATGCTCGCAGGCGCATCGCCCGCGGAATGGAGCAGCTGGATTGCCCAATGGGCGATGCCCGCAGTTCTGGTGGTAGGTCTGTGGCTCCTCGCAATGCGTTCAAGCAGGCGCGAAGCTCTGCGTTTCGGCGCCGTTGCCCGATCGCTGGCTGAAGAAAGCGCCATGCTGGAAGCCAGGCTGACCACGGTTAACCGCGAACTGAGCCTCGCCCGTGAGTTTCTCGCTGCCCAATCGCGCGATCTGGAATCGCTTGGCCGTGTTGCCGGGGATCGCCTTTCCGAGAATGCGGAGAGGATGTCCGCGCTGGTTCACAAGAACACTACTCAGATCGAATCCATCGCCAGCGTGAGCACCACCGCGCTGGCCAACATGGACAAATTGCGGGACGAACTGCCGGTTATCGCCACCTCCGCCCGTGATGTGACCAGCCAGATCGGGAATGCCGGACGTACGGCAAAATCCCAGCTGGACGACATGATCAGCGGGCTCCAGCGCATGAACAGCTTTGGCGAGGCTGGCATGAACCTCACCGAGGATATGAAGGAAAAGGTTAGCGCGACGCTGAGCGAGCTGGAAAATCATACGCATCGAATCAGCCAGAACGTCTCTTCCGTCATCGCGGATATGAACCGACAGATCGATGCTTTGCGCGGCGAGTGCGAAGCCTTTGCCGAAGCGATCGAAGGGCGCCGACTGCAGCATTCTTCACGCGAGGCGGAGGAAATTAAGACCTTCCAGTCGCGCATTGCCGAGCTCGATTCCCATATTTCAGCCCATCAGCAGCGCCACCTCGCTCATGTCGGCACCCTCACCCAGCAAGGAGAGGAACTGGCCGCGAAAATCAGCCAGATGAGCGAACAGATGGAGGAGATTATCGCGCGTGGCGGGAAGATCGGGGGTGAATTTACCCAGACGATCGATTTGATTGCGGCAAGGCTCAAGGCAAATCAGGAGATAATCCAAAGCACGGATCGGTCCGTGGGCGAACTCACCGAAGCCAGCGTTCGCCTGCTCGAACTCGTGCAGGCCGGCGCACAGCACAGCCGCGAACAATTGCCTTCCGCCCTGGCACTTGCCGAGCAGCGTCTGGCAGATTTCGAAACGCGCACGCGCGATCTTGGCCCTATGCTTGACGAAGTTGGCGAGAAAGGGCGGACCCTTTCGGACTATGTCCTGTCCGCTCGCGAGAACGGCAAGCTGGTGATCGACGAGCTGGAAGTACTGCATGGTTCGCTGGCCGAACAGGAAGACGAACATGGCCAGCGAATTGCTAATTTGCGCAGCTCGATTGCGGCGCTGGGGACGGAGAGCGACACCGTTTCGCGCCAGATGCGTGGCGAAATGGTGGAAGCCGTCGAAAAGCTGCAGAGCGTCCTTCAGACAGCTATCGACCAGCTTGGCAGCGGGAATAGCCAGGCGATCGATGAACTCGCGGGCAGGATCGGGGTTCAGAGCGCCGAAGCTATCGAACGCGCCATCCGTCTGCGGGCAGCTGAAGCGATTGGTGAGCTTGAACAGGCAGCCGCTCATGCGAGCGGTGTAGGCCGGGAAGCCGCGCGCCAACTGCGCGATCAGTTGGCGAAGGTGGACGAACTGGCCGGAAATCTCGAAAACCGGGTCGCCCGTGCACGGCAGCGCGCAGAAGAACAGGTCGACAATGATTTCGCGCGCCGCGTCGCGCTTATCACAGAGAGCCTCAATTCCAACGCCATCGACATTGCCAAGGTTCTGTCAAACGATGTGACCGACACCGCCTGGGCCGCCTATCTGCGCGGGGATCGCGGAATATTCACCCGGCGTGCAGTGCGTCTGCTCGACACCTCCCAGGCGCGGGAAATCGCCGAAATCTACGATCAGGACAGGGATTTCCGCGAACACGTCAGTCGGTACATCCACGACTTCGAAGCGATGCTGCGCAGCCTGCTTTCGACTCGCGACGGCAACGCGATGGGGGTTACCCTGCTCTCTTCGGATATGGGTAAGCTCTATATAGCCCTCGCCCAGGCAATCGAGCGGTTGAGGGACTGACCCGAAGCGGTCAGTTCTTCATGTGCTCTTCGAAGTCAGGCGGCTCGCCAAAAATGTTCAGATCTTCGGGCACGATCCAGCCATTGATGTAATTGGCCACGTAAACGGCACATAGGATCGCGGCCACGATTGTGGCACGAATGGCTACCTGTCCCGGCCTGAAATTGGCCGGTGCACTGTCGGCCTGACCAGGGGTTTTTTCCACCCCCGCTTCATCGTGAGTCTTCACACCGAAGGGCAAGAGGGCAAAGGCCGTCAGCACCCATAGCAATGCGTAGATCGCAAGGATCGACGTCCACTTCACTGCCTCACTCCCCGATCAGGATCACACGGGTTTGTGGCTTCTTGCCACACCAGCGCTGCGCCGCACGCCGCGCTGCCAGGCGGGCGGCTTCCGCCACCGCTTCCCGATCCTTACGCGCGCCACCTTTCAGACGCCTGAGTGCGTCTGAGATATCGCCCACTGCCTCACCAACGAAATCGTCGTAATCTTCGTCCAGCGGCAGGCCAATTCCATGGACCTGAGCCTTGCCCTGCGTATCCAGCGTGACAATCACAACTCCATCCCGCGCCATGCGGCGGCGCATAGTCATCGCTTCGCCATCGGCAGGAACAATGATGTCGCCATCGAGCACCAGCCTTCCGGTTGGGACTTGGGCCAGTTTCCCGGGCTTGCCCGGTGCAAGGCGAACGATGTCACCGTTCTTCTGCAATATCTGTTGTGGAATGCCGCTGCGCGCGCCCACTCGTGTCTGCTCTGCCATATGGCGGATTTCGCCATGCACGGGCACAAGGATTTCCGGGCGCAGCCAGGAGTAAAGCGCTTCCAGTTCCGGGCGACCCGGATGGCCGGAAACATGAGTGAGGCTCTGCCTGTCAGTCACCATCAAAACCCCGCGTTCAGCCAGGCGATTCATGACCGCACCGATTGCCAGTTCGTTTCCGGGAATTTGCCTGCTCGAAAAGATAACCACATCGCCGGCCACAAGGCCAACATGATGCGTATCTTCCGCGATACGTGCGAGAGCAGCCCGGGGCTCACCCTGCCCGCCCGTTGCAATGATCAAAACTTCGCCGCGCGGCAGGTTCATCGCCGTGTCGAAATCGATCACAGGCGGGAAATCGCCCAGATAGCCACTTTCCCGCGAAACATCGATGATGCGGTCAAGCGAGCGCCCCGCCACACAGAGCTGCCGCCCGGTTTCTCGCGCGACTTCGCCCAGCGTGTGCAGCCGGGCGACATTGGAAGCGAACGTGGTAACCAGCACCCGCTTGCCAGCATGCTTGCGCACTTCTTCCAGCAGCCCGCGCGCAACCTCCCCTTCGGAACCGGAGGGCTTGGGATTGAAGACGTTGGTGGAATCGCAGACCAGCGCGAGAATACCTTCATCCCCGAGCTGCGTGAGTTCTTGCGCAGTCGCCGGCTCTCCGATCAGCGGCTCGTCATCCAGCTTCCAGTCGCCCGTATGGAATATCCGCCCATAGGGTGTCTCGATCAGCAAGGCGTTGCCTTCCGCAATCGAGTGCGCCAGCGGGACATAGGAGATATCGAACGGGCCCAGCGCGAAGCTGTCATTGCCTTCGATGATGTTGAGTTCCACATCATCGCTGATCCCGGCCTCTTCCAGCTTGCGCATCACCAGCCCAGCGGTGAACGGCGTGGCGTAGATGGGCACTCCGAAATCCGCCGCAAAATACGGCACGGCGCCAATATGGTCCTCATGACCGTGGGTCAGAACGATGCCGACCAGGTCCTTAAGCCGCGCCTCGATGAAGGCGGGATCGGCAAATACCAGTTCGATACCGGGATATTCGTTGCCGCCGAAGGTCATACCCAAATCGACCATCAGCCACTTGCCCTCGCAGCCATAGAGATTGACGTTCATGCCAATCTCCCCCGAACCTCCGAGCGCAAGGAAGAGCAGTTCCTTTTCCGGTGTGAAATCCTTCTTCAACTTGCAATTGTCCTTCCGGCCAGCAGAGCCAGGCCCTCAAGCGTCAAATCCGCATCGACAGCGTCGAAAATCG
>MKUB01000170.1 GCA_001898545.1 Sphingomonadales bacterium 63-6
CGCAGGCTGGTGTCCATTGGCGTGGCGCAGGTTCCCGGCGCTGCCCATCTGCTTGGCAAGCCGCGCCTCCATGCGCCTGCTGCCGATGCCCATAAATATACGCGCGGATTGCTCGCCGTAATCCCCGGCGCCATGCCGGGCGCGGCTCTTCTGGCGAGCGAGGCCGCGATGCGGGCCGGGGCGGGCTATGTCCGGCTTGCCGCCGGGCAGGCGCCGATGGGCACTCCGCCCGATCTGGTAACCGATCCACAGGCGCTGGACGATCCGCGCCTCTCCGCCACGCTGGTGGGGCCGGGGCTCGGCCGGGGCGAGGGCGCGCAGGTCCGGCTTGGCGAGGTGCTGGCCCGCGAAGTGCCCGTGTTGCTCGACGCCGATGCGCTGGTGGCGCTTACGCCCGCTATGCTGGCCGGGCGCCGTTCCCCCATTGTCGCCACTCCGCATGAGGGTGAGCTTACCCGGCTCGCTGTCGCATTCGGCATTGCCGCCCAGGGCAAGCGCGCCGTGGCGCAGGAACTGGCCCGGCGCACGGGAATGGTCGTGATCGCCAAGGGAGCGGATACGCTGATTGCCGCGCCCGATGGCCGGGTCACAATCGCGCGGCCCGCGCCAAGCTGGTTGTCGGTCGCAGGCACGGGCGATGTTCTGGCCGGGATCGCCGCCAGCCGCCTTGCCACCGGGGCAGATCCCTTCACTGCCGCCTGCGAGGCTGTGTGGCTGCATGGGGAGGCTGCACGGCTTGCCGGGCCGCTTCTTACGCCATCGGGGCTTGTCACACATATTCCAGCCGCCTACGCGCGCTGCCTGTGACCGAAACCGAAGAGATTATCCGCATCGCCGCCAAGGGCGACGGCGTTACCGCCAGTGGCCGCCACTCGCCCTTTTCCGCGCCGGGCGACCTGCTGCATATCGATGGGACGCTGGAACACGGGCCCCATCATGTCGCTCCGCCCTGCCGCCATTTCGGCACCTGCGGCGGATGTCAGCTCCAGCAGCTCGACGAGGAATCCCTCGCCACTTTCGTCACCGAAAGGGTGGTGAATGCGGCTCACGCGCAGGGCAGGGGGCTGGTGGCGGAGCGGCTGCACCCGGTGCATCTGTCGCCCGCCCATAGCCGCCGCCGTGCCACGCTTCACGCCATCAATGGCGGGGGCGCGCCGCTGATCGGCTTTCACGAGGCAGGATCGCACAAGATGGTGGGCATCAGCGAATGCCCCATATTGGCGCCTGAACTGTTCGAGGCCGTGGGCCAGCTGCGCCGCCTGCTGGCTCGGCGCAAGGGTAAATATGCCGCCGACATAGAGCTGACTCTGGCCGAACAGGGCGTTGCCTGCGGGCTCAAGGGCTTGAGCTTCGAGGGGCTGGCGGATGCAGAGGCGCTGTTCGATTTCGCGCGGGAAAGCGGCTTTGCCCGGCTGACCGTGGATGAAGGCTATGGCCCGGAAACGCGGTGGGAGCCGGTGCCCGTCACCATATCGCTGGGCGGCGTTTCCGTGCCGCTTCCCCCCGGTGCCTTCCTGCAGGCGACTGCGGATGGGGAAGAGATGCTGACGGCCTGCGCCAAGGAATGGCTCGCTGGCGCGAAGGTGGTGGCCGATCTGTTTTCCGGCCTCGGCACATTTGCCTTTGCTCTGGCAGGCCCGGCAAAGGTGCTGGCGGCAGAGGCATCGCGCGATGCCCATCTGGCGTGCAAGGCGGCGGCGGGCATTTCCGGCCGCCCGGTCCATGCGCTGCATCGCGACCTGTTCCGCAATCCCTTGCAGCTGGACGAGTTGAACCGCTTTGGCGGGATCGTGCTCGATCCGCCGCGCGCCGGGGCGCGGGAACAGGTGAAGCTGATTGCGGGCAGCACCGTGCCGCGCGTCGTCTATGTCAGCTGCAATCCCTCAAGCTGGGCGCGCGATGCGGCGCTGCTGGTGGAAGGTGGCTATCGCCTCGCGGAATTGCGGCCTGTGGGTCAGTTCCGCTGGTCCACCCATGTGGAACTCGTCAGCCTGTTCGTGAAAGGCTGAAGCGCTACAGAGTTGCCAGCATCTCCAGCAATTGCGCGGCAAGCCATTCGCGCGCATGGGCTTCCACAAAGGCATGGCTGGCGCCGGGGCAATGACGCAGGCGTGGATCGGCGGGATCCCATCCTGCCGCGAATATCTGCGCGGTGCGGTCTCGCTCTGCCAGAAGGATCGTGGCGGGGCCGGGAAAGGCGCCAAGGCCATGGGCGACCTGCTGGGCAAGCGAGCTTGGCGGTGGAGCAGGGCGCAATGCCTGCTTTATCCCGCGCGCCAGCTTGCCGAAGGAAACCTTGCCGGTCAGCAGCCGCAGCACTTCAGCCGGATCGCGCAGCTTGCTGGAATAGCGCGCACGGATAGCTTCGGGAGGCGGGGGTGCATCCTCGCTTTCGATCGTCCAGGGATTGGCGAGCACCAGCGCGTCCAGTCCGGCCCCTCGCGCCAGCATCAGCGCGCTTGCCCCGTCGCAATTGCCGAAACCCGCCACGCGCTCCATGCCTGGAACTGCCGCGCGGAAGGCTGCGAGGGCGGCGGCAATATCCGGCGCGCTGGACAGGAAGCCGCCATTGGCACCTTCGCTGTCGCCCACGCCGCGCCGGTCGAACCGGAACACGGGATGGCCTGCCGCCGCTATCCGCGCGGCGAGTTGCGCCTGCCCGGAAAATGCCCCGGCGCGTGTCTCGTTTCCGCCGGTGACGATCAGCAGTCCGGCCTTGCCCGGCGCGCCTGCCGCCGCCTCGTCCAGAGTCCCGAACAGCTGCGCGCCTGCGCAGGGGAAAGTCAGGTGGATGCGGCTCATTTGCCCAGTTCCACAGCCAGAAAGCCCGCGAGTGTGTCTGCCTGCGCGGGGTCGAAACCCGGTTCCGCGCGCAGCCAGGGCGCAGCGCCGCCGATAATGGCATGGGATAGATCGGTAAGCCGGCCGCTATCGGGCAGGCGCGCCCCTTCCAGATCGCGCACCATTTGCGGGCCGAGGCGATAACCGGCGAGATTCAGCCCGTCATTGCGCCCGGCTTGCAGCAGGTCGTCCGCGTTTTCGCTGATGCCCATTTCCCGCCCGGCGATGGTCCGGGCGCGCAGCATGGCGCGCAGCGCATTCGCGCCGCCGGTGGGGGCATAACGCCAGCCGGATAGGGCGGGCGGCGCCAGAATGGCGGAGGCACGCACCGTCAGGAGATGGCTCGCCCCGAAATGCTGCGCGGCGGCAAGGGTGGCGGCGCGCCAACCGGCCAGCCATTGCCCCTCCAGCGGGGCCAGGCTTTCATTGCAGCCGGGCAGATCGGGCAGGAAGCAATCGATTCCCATGCGGTCCAGCCGCCGCATTGTTTCCACCAGCGTGTGCCGTGTCTTGTTCCCCTCGTCGAACAGCGGGGGCAGGATCAGCAGCCGCCGCGCACGCCCGGAATCGAAGGCGAGGGCATATTCCTCGCCGCCATCGGGGGTGGGCCAGGCGGCTATCGGCATAGGTCAGCCTGCTTCGCGCTTGCTCCCCACGAAGGCGAGCAGCGCCCCGTAGGTTTCCAGCATTTCACCGTCGATCTCGTCATCGTCGATGATAATATCGAGCCGATCCTCGATTTCGGTAAGAAGCCCGGCCACGGCCATTGAATCGAGTTCCGGCAGATGGCCGAACAGGCCCGTGTCGCCCGTGAAGCCATCCACCCGGGCATGGTCCAGCCCCAGCACATCGCACAGGATTTCGCGCAGGATCGTGTCGGTCTGGCCGGAAATTTCGGAAGCGGTGCTCATCGCGTCTTTCATCGATTGGGGCCAATGCCCTGGAAGGGCCCGGCTTTAAGTCCTGTCGCGCAGCTTGCGCAACCCCGCGCGCGCAAGGCGGGGCCAGTTGGCCGGATTGGCGGGGCGCAGGCATTCCAGCCGGAAGCGGGGCCGCGTCTCTTCCATCCACATGGCCTTATAGGGATCGTCCCCCGTCCCGAAATCGACCATTTCCACCCGGTCCTGGTCGATCACATGCTCGAACAGGGCGGCGGTCAGCACGGTTCCGGCCGAAAGCGGTCCGGCTTCCTCCACATGGGCCAGCTTGTGAATGAAGGCCGTGTCGGACTCGACGGTCCAGAACTGGGCGGCCAGTGGCTTGCCTTCAGCGAGCGCGATGCCCAGCCGCAGGCGGCCGGCCGCGCCTTCTTCCTCGGCAAAGCGGCGCAGCATGGCGGGCTTGCCCTCCGCCGGTTTCCAGCTTGCGGCATAGATTGCCTCATAGGCGGCCCAGGCGGCAGGATCGAAGCTCGTGTGGATTTCCACCTCCACCTTCTTCGCCTTGCGTTTCAGCGTGGTGCGCAATGTGCCGGGGCGCCCGGCCAGATATTCCTCATAGGATCGCCCGCTCACGCGTAAGATGTGGTTGGTATCGCAGGCTTCGCGCAGCACGATCCACCCTGCCGCGCCGAAAGCCGCCGCCAGCATAGTGGCGCTGCGATCCTCATCGGGCAGGGGCCACAGCACGATCCGGTGGGCCTGACGGCCCAGCTTGCGCGCGATGGCCTGCAAAAGCGCCGGTTGATTCGCCCCCGGAGTGGCGAGTGGACGCCAGAAGAAGCTGTACCAATTGGCCAGAGGAACCAGCATACGGCCTTCGCGCATCAGGGGCATGGCCAGCGTATGCGTGCCATCCGCCGCCAAGGCGATGAAAGGATCGAGCCCGCCCTCTTTTGCCAGCAGGGCGAACCATTCCGCCCGGTCGAACGGCGCGGCGCTTGCAAAACCCGGTGGTTGCAAGACATTAACCCTGTTGTGATAGCTGACCGCGATCACCCGAACGGTTCCCCTTTGGTGGAGCCTCCTGCCGGAGCCCCGATGCCTGTCGCCCCCGATCCGATTGCCAGACCGCTCGACCATCTTGCCCTGTTCGGACAGGATGATGCGGCGGCGCTCGTCCTCAGGCAAGGTGTCCTTACCTACAAGGCCTTAAGGGAGCGTATCTCTTTGCTCGCCGCATGGCTGGCGGAGCATGTCCCGGAACGGGGCGCGAGGGTGGCAAGCTGGGCGGCCAAGGGCGAGCTGACCTGCCTGCTCCCTCTGGCTGCGGCACGGGCAGGGCTGGTGCATGTGCCGGTCAATCCGCTGCTCAAACATGCGCAGGTCGCGCATATTCTGGCCGATAGTGGCGCCAGCCTGCTGTTGGGCAATGCCGCCCGCCTTGCCAGCCTGGGCGAAGGCGATGTTCCTGCAGGATGCGAGTTGGTCGAGGAAGCGGATGTCTGGGCAGGGGCCGAGGCCTTGGGCGGCGCGCTTGCACCGTGCTCCGCCGATCCGGACGATCTTGCGGCGATCCTTTACACCAGCGGCTCCACCGGCAGGCCCAAGGGCGTGATGCTGAGCCATGCCAATCTCTGGCTCGGCGCGGTCAGCGTGGCCCATTATCTGGGGCTGGAAGCCGACGATGTAGTGCTGGGCGTGCTGCCTCTGTCCTTCGACTATGGCCAGAACCAGCTGCTTTCCGCCTGGCGCGCCGGGGCGAGCGTTGTGCCTATCGATTATCTCACCGCCCGCGACGTAGTAAAAGCCTGCGCTCGCCATGGGGTGACGACACTGGCAGCCGTGCCGCCTTTATGGGTGCAATTGGTGGAGCAGGAATGGCCGGAGGAATCTTCCGCCCCCCTACGCCGCCTGACCAATAGCGGTGGCGCGCTGACCTTGAATCTGGTGCGCAAATTGCGCGCGATCTTCCCGCAGGCGCGGCTGTTCCCGATGTATGGCCTGACCGAGGCATTCCGCTCCACGTTCCTCGACCCGGCACTGGTGGACACGCACCCTACTTCGATGGGCAAGGCGATTCCCTTCGCCGAAGTGCTGGTGATCGGGGACGATGGCGCCATCACCGCGCCGGGGGAGGAAGGCGAACTGGTCCATTGCGGCCCGCTGGTGGCGCAAGGCTATTGGCAGGATGCGGAGCGCACTGCGGAACGGTTCCGGCCTGCTCC
>MKUB01000171.1:0-14814 GCA_001898545.1 Sphingomonadales bacterium 63-6
CGCGCGCCCTTCGGTGGCGCCGATGAACACACCGTCGAGCAGCCAGGAGGCAAGGCCGACCAGCGGCACCAGCGCCACGAACCACAGCAGCGGAGCGGTGGCGGCGCGCACTTCCTCATTGGTGGTGAGCAGAGCCACCAGCGGCTCACCCGCCAGCAGGATCAGCGCGGTAAAGGTGAGGGCGGCCCACAGGCACCATTCTGCCACCAGCCGGACGGCGCGCAGGAAATCCGCGCGGGACTGGGCCCCTATGGCGCTGCCGACACGTTCTTCAGCCGTAAAGCAGAACCCGTCGAGCACAAAGGCGGTGATGGAGACGAACTGCATCAGCACTTGCTGCGCGGCCAGTTCCGCCTCTCCCAGCCGGGCCCCGGCATTGGTGAACCAGGTGAACAGGGTGAGCAGGGCGATGGTGCGGATCATCAGGTCGCGATTGACCGCCAGCAGCCGGGAGAGCGCCGGGCGGCTGAGGATCGCCGCGCGATGAGGGAGATTGCGCCACACATCCCGGGTCAGCCACAGCCCGGTGGCGAGCGCCGTCCATTCGGCAATCGCGGTGCCGAAGCCGATGCCGCGCACACCCATGCCGAGGCCCCAGACCAGCGCGATATTGGCGGCCATGTTCACGCCGTTCATCACCAGTTGCAGCGCGAGTGCCTGGCGCGTCCGGCGCATGCCGAGCAGCCAGCCATTGATGGAATAAAACGCCAGCAGCGCGGGTGCGCCCCACAGGCGGGCGTGGATGAAGCCGGCAGCCTCCCGATCCAGCGCGCCGCCGCTGGCCATCAGGGCGAGGGCGGCGGGCACGATCAGCCATTGCAGCGCGAAGAGGCCGGCGCCGAGCGCTCCGCCCAGCAGCACGCCGCGGGCCAGCAGGGCCTTGGCCTCCTCGCTCTGTCCGCTGCCCTGGGCTTGCGCGACAAGGCCGGTGATGCCCATGCGCAGGAAACCGAAGGCCCAGACGAGGAAATTGACGATGGCCACGCCCAGCGCCACTGCCGCCAGAGCGGTCGCGTCCCCTGTTCGCCCGATAACCGCCGTATCGACCACGCCCACCAGCGGAATGGTGGCCTGGGCCAGCATGATCGGCCATGCCTGCGCAAAGATCGCGCGGCGGGTGATCGCACTATGGTGGTCGGGGCGGCTGGCGGAAACCATGGGCGCCCTTCGCACGGGGCCCATGGTCGGACAAGCCGGGAAACGCCCGCCAGCGCGCGCTTATTCCGCCGCTACCGCCTGCCGGGCGAGATGCCATTCGGGCGCCTCGTCCGCCGCCATCAGCCGCGCGGCTTCTTCCGCAATATAGTCCCGCGTCATCGGCAGGGCGCTGCGGTTCTTGATCGACTGGAGGTGGAAATTGACCATGCCGCCCGAAATGAAGCTCTGTTCCGCCCCGGCGAGGTAGAACTGCCACATGCGGAACAGCCGCTCGTCATAAAGCTCGACGATTTCCTTCTCGTGCTGGCAGGTGCGGCGATACCATTCTGCCAGAGTGTGCGCATAGTGATAGCGCAGCACTTCCACATCGCCCACTTCCCAGCCGGTCCGCTCCATGGCGACGACCAGCTCACTCATTGCGGGGATATAGCCGCCGGGGAAGATATATTTGCGGGTCCATTTGTCAGTCGTCCCGCGTCCGCGCGCCCGGCCGATCGTGTGGGTCAGCATCACGCCATCGTCGGCGAGCAGCTCGTTCGTCTTGGCGAAATACTCGCCATAATGGAGCGCGCCGACATGCTCGATCATGCCTACGCTGGTGATGCGGTCGAACTTGTCCTGCACATCGCGATAATCGCGCAGTTCGAAGCGCACCTTGTCGGCCACACCGGCCGCAGCGGCCCGTTCATTGGCGAATTTCACCTGATCCGGGGCGAGGCTGACGCCCAGCACTTCGCAGCCATAATGCCGGTTGAGATAGAGCGCGAGGCCGCCCCAGCCACAGCCGATGTCGAGGATCTTCATGCCCGCGCCCTGGCCGGGACGGATGTGCAGCTTGGCCGCGATCAGCGCCAGCTTGTCCAGCTGGGCGCGTTCCAGCGAATTGGCCGGATCGCGGTAATAGGCCATGGTATAGAACCGCCCTTCATCGAGGAACAACTCGTAGAAGCGGCGGGTAAGGTCGTAATGATGGACGACATTCTTGCTCGCCTTGGCGCGCAGATTGATGCCGTCCAGCTTGGCCGCCACATAGTCCAATCCGCGGCGCATGGGGCTGGGCGGCTTGAAGCCCTTGCGCCCGGCATTGCGCATCACCAGCAGGATCATATCGCGAATGTCATGCGGCGGATCGACGAGCAGCCGTCCGTCCATATAGCATTCGCCCGCGCCCAGATCGGGGTGCCGGGCGATATGCATCGCCGCACCCTTGTCGGTCAGGCGGATGGAGATCGGCTCTTCAGCCTTGTCCCCGAAATCGTATGTTTTTCCGTCATAGTCGGTGATGACCAGACGGCCTTCACGGATAATCTGCCGAAGCAGTTTCTCGAGCAGCCACATGGCCTGTATCCCCTTGGCGTTTTGGCGCCCCCAATGGCAACCTTTGAATAGGCGCGCAGGCCCTGTCAATCACTCGCTAACCCTGTGTCAGATCCCCGCATACCATTGATAGCCTGTGCGATCTTCCCAATAACCACCCTTGCCGGCGCCGATTTCCTCCAGGCTGGCGACTGCCTCGATCCCGGTCAGATATTTGGCGTGCTTGTAGCCCAACTGCCGCTCGATCCGCATCCGCAGGGGCGCGCCGTTCTTCACCGGCAGCGGTTCCCCATTGAGGCTGTGGGCGATGATCGTCTGCGGATGGAAGGCATCGACCAGATCGACGCTTTCATAATAGGCACTGCCATTCAGCGTATCGGCGCAATGGAAGACGATGAAGCGCGCTTCCGGTTTTACGCCCGCCATTTCAAGGATATGCGCCAGTTGCGGCCCGGTCCACTGGCCGATGGCGCTCCATCCTTCCACGCAATCGTGGCGGGTGATCTGGGTGCGCTGGGGCAGGGCCTTCACCTCGTCGAGAGTGAGCGAGAGCGGGGTGGAGACGAGGCCCGTCACGCCCAGCCGCCATTCCGCAAAGCCCGCTGCCAGATGCGCCTTATAGGCAGCATCCTGCGGATCGGTGGTGCCGTTGCCTCGGAAAACGGGGGAAATATCCTCCAGGCTGAATTCCGGGGCGAGCGCCTTGCGGCGGCCCAGCAGATCGTGGAGTCCCTTGTTCCAGTCCTCCACCGAGGAAAGCAGCGAGGAAACCGGCCCGGTTTCGGCCAGCTTGGAACAGCCCGTGGCGAGGAAGGCGGCAGCGCCCGCGAGGAGGGATCGACGCTTCATGGCCTGTCCTCCTGCATGCGCCCGCCGGTGATCATGTCGCGGATCTGCCGGATGGGGCCGGAGAGCAGCACCAGCACCAGATGCACCACCAGAAAGCCCACCAGCGTCCAGGCGCAGAGGAAATGGATGGAACGGGCGCTCTGGCGGCCGAAGAAGATGTCCAGTAGCCACGGCCAATTGGCATCCATGCCGGGGCTCATGGCCAGACCGGTGAAGATCATCAGCGGCAGCAGGATGAAGATCACCACGCCATAGCTGCCCTTCTGCAGGAAATTGAACTTCACTCCGTCATGCCGGAAGTCCAGCCGCAGATGCTTGACGATGTCGGCCCGCACCGCGCCCCAGCGCCATTCGCGAGGGCGGGTGACGAGATCGCGGATGAAATGGCGGTTCACCAGTGAGACCGCCATGAACAGCAGCAGCCCGAAGGCAAAGGGCCAGGCAAGCAGCAGGTGCCACAGCCGCGCCTCCGCCAGGCTGTAATGGCCGGGAATGGTCATCCAGTTGGGGAAGCGGATCAGATGGAGCCAGGCATCGGCCCGGTCGAAGCCATAATTGCCCCAGTAAAGCCGGGGATGGGCGTTGGATATGCCGAGCCCGGACATGAACAGCCCGATCAGGCAGGCGGCGTTCAGCCAGTGCCACAGGCGGGTGGGCAGGGCATGTTTCCTCTGCGCGGCGGGCTTGGTCACGGCCTCTCCTCTTCCCGCGCAAGATAGAGGACATCGCGCGGCTGGGAAAGCAGATGCTGGCCGGAATCGACGAACAATGTGGTGCCGCTTTCCAGCCAGCCCTGCGCCAGGAAGAAGACCGCATCGGCCACTTCTGCGGCGCTGGTGAGGCGACCCAGCAGGTTGAGGCGGCCCGATACCTCGAATTCCTCGGGCGTCTGGTCATGGCTGGGCAGGATCGCGCCGGGCGCGAGGCCGTAAATCCGGTCCCGCCGCCGCCGGTCCGCCATGGCCAGCATGGGGATAGTGGCGGCCAGCGCATGCTTGCTCATGGTGTAGGAGAAGAAATCGGGGTTGGGATTGGCAAGCTTCTGATCGGTAATGGCAATCACCCGGCGCCCGGCAGGAGAACGGGCATTGGCGAGGAAGGCCTGCGCCATGCGCACTGGCGATACGGCATTGATCCGCATCGACAGGCGGCTGGTTTCCGGATCGAGCCCGGTCGCCTCGTCCGGCACGAAGATGGAGGCGGAATTGACCAGAACGCGCCAGTCCGGCAGCCGGGCGGCGAGGTTCTCCACCATGGCAATCGCCGCCTCGCTGTCGATCAGATCGCACACCACCACCTCCGCCGAAGGCAGAGCGGCGGCCAGCGCGTCCGCTTCCTGGCGGGAGCGATTGCAGTGGATCACCACATGCCAGCCAGCCGCCGCGAAGCGCCGCACGATCTGCGCGCCGATCCGCTTGCCGCCGCCGGTTACGAGGACTGCGGGCCGGGTCATGCCGGGAGGGGGGTGTTACACATGTTACACATCCGCACGGGTTTGAGGGATGAGGGGTGAATTTGGCAGAAAATAAAGGTTTTTCTGTAGTTTATGTGTGACTTTCGGGTGTTTTGGGGGTGGCTGTTCATTCGCGCAATGGATCATATTTCGGTGATGTAGGGAAGGTGGGATTAGGGGCAGACACTCCCCAAATTCGTCATTCCCGCGAACGCGGGAACCCAGCCGCAACCGTTGGAACTAGGTTCCCGCTTTCGCGGGAATGACGAGGGTAAGGGATAATCACCCGAGCGGAGGAAAGCCCAAATCCTCGGCGAGATCATTCCAGTCAGGATTATCCTTCTCGATCAGTTCCAATTTCCACGCCCGATTCCATTTCTTGATCCGCTTTTCGCGCTGGATTGCCAGTTCCATGGTTGCGTGCTGTTCAAACCAGACGAGGCGTTTGACGCCATATTCAAGGGTGAAACCGGGGATTAGCCCTTCGCGATGTTGATGGATGCGTTGCACGAGGTCTGAAGTCACGCCTGTGTAGAGCGTGCCGTTCCTGCGTGAACAGAGCAGGTAGACTGTGGGGCTGAGATCGCGCGGCATGATCTGTCCTTTGTCCCCTCACATCTTCGTCATTCCCGCGAAAGCGGGAACCTAGTTCCACGGTTGCTGCTGGGTTCCCGCGTTCTGCCTTCGGCAGTGCTTCGCAACCGCGGGAATGACGAGGGGGAGGGCGGGCAGAGGGCTACCCCACCTTCGCCATCGCCCTTTCCCGCCACTCGGGCGAAAGCGCATCCAGCGCCGCCAGTTCCGCCAACTCACTCCGATCCGCCCCCTTGTGGAACATCAGCGCGAAAACGCGCGCTATGCTCCAGCCCTTATGCCCCGCCGCTTCCAGCACAAAACTGTCCCCGGCCGTCACCACGCCCGGTTCCAGAACCCGATAATACCAGCCGCAGCGGCCGCTTTTCAGGACGCTGGCGGTTATGCCTTTTGCGCCGAACTTGTGGTCGATCTTCCAGCAGGGCTGGCGGCCCTGGCTGACTTCCACCAATGCGCTGCCCAGGCGATAGCGGTCGCCGATCAGCACATCTGCTTCGGTCAGGCCCAGGGTCGAGATATTCTCCCCAAAGGCGCCCGGCGCGGCCAGCAGGGGGTGGCTGTCCAGTTCGGCGCGCCAACCATCATAGTGATCCAGCGGATAGTGATGCACGGCCATATGGGTGCCGCCGTGATGCACCCGGTCTGCCTGCTCGTCCCCCTCCAGCCCCATCGCACCCACGGAAACGGGACCCGGCGCGGGCTGCTTGGCGATGGCGCTCTTTTCCTCGCCGCGAAAGGACACGGCCCTGCCGGTGAGGATAGCTTCGATCCGATAGGCCATGCGCTGAACTCCCGCGAAAAAATCCTCCTGCCTTTCGCGCGTTTGTTGCCCCAGATCAATTCGCGGCGCGGCAAGATTGGTAGATTGATGAAATATCAATGAACCTGGAAGGATCGCCATGGCCCATTATCCCAACACCCCCGGCTTTACCGGAGTGCTCCGCCCGCTGCGTATCGAAGGCGACATTCTGGATGTGGAGATCGAGGGTGAAATTCCCGCCCAACTGAATGGCACGTTCCACCGGGTTCACCCCGATGCGCAATTCCCGCCCAGATTCGAGAATGACCAGTTCTTCAATGGCGATGGCATGGTCAGCATGTTCCATGTCCATGACGGCAAGGTGGATTTCAAACAGCGCTATGCCCAGACGGACAAGTGGAAGGTGGAGCGGGCGGCGGGCCAGAGCCTGTTCGGCGCCTATCGCAATCCGCTGACAGATGACGACAGCGTAAAGGGCATGGTCCGCGGCACGGCCAACACCAATGTGATGGTCCATGCCGGCAAGCTCTACGCCATGAAGGAAGACAGCCCCTGTCTGATCATGGACCCGCTGACGCTGGAGACCGAAGGCTACACCGATTTCGGCGGAAAGATCGAGAACCAGACCTTTTCCGCCCATGCCAAGATCGATCCGGTGACGGGCAATTTCTGCAATTTCGGCTATGCCGCCACGGGCCTGTTCACCACCGATTGCAGCTATTTCGAGATCGATCCCGAAGGTAATGTCCTGTTCGAGACCTTCTTCACCGTGCCCTATTATTGCATGATGCACGATTACGGGCTGACGCAGGATTATGCGATCTTCCACATCGTGCCCTGCACCGGCAATTGGGACCGGCTGAAGGCGGGCAAGCCGCATTTCGGCTTCGACAAGACCCTGCCGGTCTATCTGGGCATCCTGCCGCGCGGCAGCGGGGTAACCAACAAGGACATGCGCTGGTTCAAGGCGCCGAAGACGATCTTCGCGTCCCATGTAATGAACGCCTTCCAGGACGGGACGAAGATCCATTTCGACGTGCCCCAGGCCGAAGGAAACAGCTTCCCCTTCTTCCCCGACATTCATGACGACAGCTTCGATCCGGTGGCGGCGCTGCCCTATCTCCATCGCTGGACCGTGGACATGGGATCGAACAGCGAGGAGTTCCAGGCGGTCGAGAAACTGACCGACTGGATCGACGAATTTCCGCGCATCGACGAGCGCTATGTCGGCCAGTCCTATCGCCACGGCTGGGGATTGGTGATGGACCCGGAAATGCCCATGGAATTCCTGCGCGGGCGGGCATCGGGCTTCAAGATGAACAAGATCGGCCATTGGGACCATGCCACCGGCAAGCAGGATTTCTGGTGGGCCGGGCCGCAGAGCATCGTGCAGGAACCCTGCTTCGTCCCGCGTCACAAGGATAGCGCGGAAGGGGACGGCTACATCATCGCGCTCGTGGACAATCTGATCACCAATTACAGCGATCTGGTGGTGCTGGATGCCCTGCGCATGAGCGAGGGGCCGATTGGCCGGGCCAAACTGCCGATCCGCATCCGCTCCGGCCTGCATGGCAATTGGGCGGATGCGTCGAAATTGCCGAACTGACGGCTGACGAGGTGGGGCAGGGAAGGCCGCGTTTCCGGGAAGGGAGCGCGGCCTTCTTTCTTTTCTTCTTCCGTCATGCTGAACTTGTTTCAGCACCCATTTGCCCGGATCAGACTTCCCTGCGTGGGGAGAAATGGATCCTGAAACAAGTTCAGCATGACGAATGTGGTCTTAAGCCGCCACAGCCTCCTGCCCGATGGCCAGCTTGGCCCGGACGGTCGCCTTGCTTACGTCCAGCCCATAGAGCTTGGCCGCATTGCCGCCGACGATCTTCTTCACGTCTTCGGGGTTCATGTGGCCCATGGTCTTTTCGATGGTCGGGCGGCTGTTGGGCCAGATCGAATCCGGGTGCGGATAGTCGCTGGCCCACAGGAGATTGTCCGGCCCCCAGAATTCGAGCAGCCGCATGGCGGTGGGGCTCTGCTGGAAGGTGCCGTAAACCTGCCGGCGGAACAGGTCCGACGGCTTCATCTTGTGCGGGATGCCGCCCTTGTCGTCCCAGTAATCGGCGCATTCCCACAGGCGATGGTGGCGATAGTCGAGTTCTTCGACCACCCAGGGAACCCAGCCCACGCCGCTTTCCGCGATCACGATCTTCAGGCCGGGATGGCGTTCCAGAATGCCCCAGGCGAACAGATCCACGAAGGGATCGAGGAACTGGTCGATGAACATCTTGGCGTGCAGGAAAGTCGCGCCCGGGCTGCCCTTGTATTTGTCGAAGGCCTTGGTGGCCGAAGGGAACACGGTGACGTGGAAGGACAGGACGATGCCGGTTTCTTCCAGCAGCTTGAACAGCGGTTCCCAGCGGGGATCTTCCAGGCGCGGTTCGGCCACGGCGATCTGCAGGTTGGCCTGCTTGACCCCGCCGCGCGCGGCAAGGCGCTTCAGCTCGTCAATCGCCGGTTCCGGGTGCGGGGGCAGCATGGCCACGCCGATCAGCCGGTCCGGCGCGGCGGAGCAGAAATCGTCATAGAGCCAGTCGTTGAAGGCGGAATAGCAGGCGCGCATCAGCGCCTCGTCATCGGTCTTGATCGACGTGACCGGGCCGAACACCAGATGGCCCCACACGCCGTCGCGGTCCATGTCTTCCAGACGCAGCTTGGGGTTGCCCGCGCGCAGCTCGGTAATGTCTTCCACGCCGCCGCGATCATATGCGGTCTTGATCGGCTTGGGCCCGCCGAAGCTGAAGGCCTTGCCGGACCACATGCCCCAACTCTGCCCGTCGCACACCCAATGGGCCATGCCCTTGTCGTTCACTTCGACATGCGGCGCGCGATCGCCCCATTCTGCTTCCATGCGCCGGGTCCAGACATCGGCGGGCAGCATGTTGAGGTCGAGATGATCGTCGCAGGAAATCAGCGGCGTTTCGATCATGATATCTCTCTCCGAGGAAATTTGCTTAGCTTGCTTTCGACATGGCAGGAGCCGGGCCGCCGCGCAATGGACTTTATGCGCGGGCATAAAGGGAATCGAGCGCGAAAATGCGAAAGGCCGCGCAGCTTTCGCCGCACGGCCCCTCGCTGTTTACGGAGAGGGAGTAAGTTAAGCACGCCCCGCCTTAGCGGCAGCGGGCCTCACCGCGGTCGATCTCGCGGCCCAGCAGGCCGCCAACCGCCGCACCCAGCACGGTGCCGAGCGTACGGTCGCCGCGCGTATCGATGGTGCGGCCAACCAGCGCGCCACCTGCGGCGCCGATGATCAGGCCGGTGGTGCCATTGTCGCGCTTGCAGTAATAACGGCCGTCATTACCGCGCCAGACGCGATCGTTGTGAGTGACACGGCGCGGCTCCTTGTAACGGCCACGGCTGTCATAGACGCGGCGGTCATCGTGGCGGCTGCTGTGATAGTGGTCACGACCGCGTTCGTGCGCCGCAGCGGGAATAGCGGGCAGAACCAGGCCGGCAGCCGCAATGGCCATCATAAACTTCTTCATGGCTCGATCCTTTCCTTCCTGATCAGATCCAATGAAGGCTTTTTCGTTCATCCAGGCAAAACCTTTGCTGAACGGATTGTTGGGATTTCCGTCAGGAGCCGAGCCGTGGATTTTGCGGGATGGGCGGAGTGTTTCGGATGTTTTCGGGTGGTTTGCAGGGTTATTTCCGGGCGGTCACCGCATGCCAGATAGTGGGCGTGCCGCCGAAACTGCCGCCCTGGGTGGTGGCTATCTCCAGCCCGGCCCACTGTGCCGCCTGTCGATATGTCGATTCGAGATCGTTTACGGACAGATAGCTGTAGAAGCGGCCGAAATCGTCACGCCCATTGGCGTGGTGGGTGCCGCCTTCGCCGCCCTTGTAATTGGCATAAAAGGGCGCGTCGGGTTTCAGCGCGCGATGAATGCGGGCGAGGATGCCGAGCAAATCCGCCAGCGGGACATGCAGCAGCGAGGCATGGCACCATGCCGCGTCATAAAGGCAATCGGCATCCAGTTCTTCATACAGCATCACCGGCACGGGGCGGCCCAGCCTTTCGCTGGCGAGCCGGGCCATTTCGGGCACACCGTCGCTCGTATCCACTGCGAATCCGCGCGCGATCATCCGCTGCGCATCGCGCCCGTCGCCGCAGCCCATTTCCAGAATATGCGCGCCGGGGGCGAGCCGGTCGAGGAATGCGTCGAGCTCCGGGCGAAGCTCTTGGGGCAGGGCGGCAGCCCATTCGCGTGAACGGGTGCGGTAGAATTCGGCGGTCTGCGGGTCCATGGTTAGGGCTTACGCAAACGGGTTAGTCATTGCGAGGGCGGGATGGGAAAATCCCTAACCTCCGTTCGTCCTGAGCCTGTCGAAGGACGCATGTAACGTTCCCCAACTGGCCCAGGCAAAACGGGTTATCGCAGGGTCAGAGCTTCGCGATTTCTTCCTTGGCCGCCGCAATCGAGGCTGCGCGCACATCAGAGCCATAGCCGATCTTGTCGGCGCGGATGAATTCGACATTGTCGATGCCGATGAAGCCGAACATGTCGCGCAGATAGGTTTCCTGATGCTCCATCGGGCCGTCGAAACCATATTCGCCGCCGCGCGAGGAGATCACGATCACCCGGCGACCACCGGCCAGGCCCTTGGGGCCGGATTCGGAATAGCTGAAGGTCACGCCCGGCACGCCGAGGCGGTCGAGCCATGCCTTGACCGAGCTGGGGATGGTGAAATTGTACATCGGCGCGCCGAGGATCACGACGTCCGAAGACAGAAACTGGTCCAGCACAGCGCGCTCGGCCGGGAAGGCGGCGGCCATTTCCGGCGTATGCGCTTCGGCAGGCATGCGAATCGCGCCGGTGGTGACATTGGTGAGGTGGGGCAGCGGATTGGCTTCAAGGTCCAGCACTTCCACTTCCGCGCCGGGATTCTTGGCCTTGAAATGGTCCAGCGCAGCCTTGGTCAGCTCGCGGCTGACGGAATTTTCGCCCGTGGTGGCGCTGTCGATTAGCAGAATCTTCATCTGGAATTCTCCGGTAACAAACGATAACTTGGGGCCATATGGAAACCACTGCCACCCTCGCGCAAGAAGGCACTTTATTGTCCGATAGGAACATCGATGTTCCTTTGGAGGCCTTCATCGCCCTCGACGTGCCGCATAGCGGCGCCTGCCGGACCGTCACCGAAGTGCTCAGCCGCGTGGGCGATAAATGGTCCATGCAGGTGGTGATGTGCCTGGATGAAGGGCCGGTGCGCTTCAACGAATTGCGCCGCGCCATCGATGGCATTTCCCAGCGCATGCTGACGCGCACCCTGCGCGGGCTGGAGCGGGACGGGCTGGTCAGCCGTGCGGTGACCCCCAGCATCCCGCCGCGCGTGGATTATGCGCTCACGCCGCTGGGCCATTCGCTCAAATGCCCGGTCAAGGCGCTGGGCGCATGGGCGGTGAGCAACCGCGAGGCGATTGCGCAGGCGCGCGAGAAGTTCGACGCGGAGTGCGAGGAAGACTGAGCTTCGCGCGAGGCTTTCTTCGTCATTGCCCCCTTTTCGTCATTGCCCCTTTTCGTCATTGCGAGGGGCGAAGCTCCGAACCAATCCAGAGCCCCACGCGTTACGCTCTGGATTGGTTGGCCAAGGCCAGCTTCGCTTCCGCTACGCTCGCAATGACGATTGGCGGGAGTGAGGCGCGCGGGCCGCAGCCCATCACCCCTGCGGGAAATCCGCCTCCAGCGCTGCCTGCTTCTCAGCCGCCAGCCGGTCCAGCTCGGCGCGGCTCTTCTTCTCGGCAGCGGTTTTCAACTGGCCGCAGGCAGCATCGATGTCGCGCCCGCGCGGAGTGCGCACCGGGGCTGAAATGCCGGCCTCGAACACGATTTCCGAAAAGCGCTTCACCCGCTCCGGCGTGGAGCACTCATAGGGCGCACCGGGCCAGGGGTTGAAGGGGATGAGGTTGACCTTGGCGGGCAGGCGGTACTGCTTGATCAGCCGGACCAGTTCATGCGCATCCTCGTCGCTGTCGTTCTTGTCCTTCAGCATCACATATTCGAAAGTGATGCGCCGGGCATTCGACGCGCCGGGATAGTCGGAACAGGCCTTGAGCAGTTCCTCGATCCCGTATTTGCGGTTGATCGGCACGATCTCGTCGCGGATTTCCTTGGTCACCGCATGGAGCGATACGGCCAGGTTCACGCCGATTTCCTCGCCGCAGCGCTCCATCATCGGCACAACGCCGCTGGTGGAAAGCGTGATGCGGCGCTTGGACAGGGCAAGCCCGTCGCCATCCATCACCAGCCGCAGGGCATCGCGCACATTGTCAAAATTATAGAGCGGCTCGCCCATGCCCATCATCACGATATTGGTCAGCAGGCGCCCGTCGGAGGTGTAGCTGCTCGAGCCCTCATCCCCATCCTCGTCCTCATCGTCATAATCGAGGCCGGCCATGGTGGCGGGGCGGGGGTCGTTCGCGCTCTTCGGCCATTCGCCCAGCGCGTCGCGCGCGAGCATCACCTGACCCACGATCTCGCCCGGAGTGAGGTTGCGCACCAGCCGCATGGTGCCGGTGTGGCAGAAACGGCAATTGAGCGTGCAGCCGACCTGGCTGGAAACGCAGAGCGTGCCGCGATCCGCATCGGGGATGAACACCATCTCGTAATCATGGCCGTCATCGGTGCGCAGCAGCCATTTGCGGGTGCCGTCGGTCGAATGCTGGGCCTCCACGATCTGCGGGCGGCCGATCACGAAGCGTTCCATCAGCCAGGGCCGCATGGTCTTGGCGATGTCGGTCATCGCCTCGAACTCGGTGACGCCGCGATGATAGAGCCAGTGATAGACCTGCTTGGCGCGCAGCTTGGCCTGCTTCGCATCGAGTCCCGCATCGGCGAAAAGCTGCGCGATGCGAGGCCGGGCGAGGCCCATCAGGTCAATGCGGCCGTCTTCACGCGGCGTGATGTCGCGCGCGACGGGAACCGGGTCAAACTGACCGGGGATCGGGATAAGCGGAGTGTCTGTCACAATGCGCCGCATATAGGGGGAGTTTCGCCGCACGCAAAGGCTGTGCGGCCAGCCGCGCGGCAGGCAGGTCGGCGCTGGCGGTGCACGGTTCGTCCGTGAAACGATGTTGCTGAAATACAACAATTTTTTCGTTGCCTGAGGTTCATCTGGGAGGCGCATTTTCTGCCTCACCCAAGAACGGACGCGGCATTCCGGCCGCGCTGAAAACAAGGGAGTGAACCATGAAGAAGACGTTTTTCCTCATCGCCACGGGTACTGCCGCAGCCATTGCCGCTCCCGCCGCGGCGCAGGATAACACCGACGCCTTCAGCGGTTTCCGCATCGAAGGTCTGGTCGGCTATGACAGCGTCCGACCCGGCAGCAGCGAGGACATCGACAATTTCGACGATCTCGACCAGTCGATCGACGACATCACTTATGGCGTGGGCGTGGGCTATGACATGCCCATTGGCGGCGCCATCGTGGGCATCGAGGGCGAATGGATGAAGTCCGAAGCCAGCACCAAATACGACACCGCCGCTTTCTCCGGCTTCGGCGTGGCCAATGCCTCGGCAGGGCGCGACCTCTATGCCGGTGTGCGCGTGGGCGTGCCCATCGGCCCGTCGGCCATGGTCTATGCCAAGGGCGGCTACACCAATACCCGCTTCGACGTGCTCGCCACGGACAATACCACCGACACCCGGACCAATATCGATCTGGACGGCTGGCGTCTGGGCGCGGGCGCTGAATTCGCCTTGTCGAAGAACATCTTCCTCAAGGGCGAATATCGTTATTCCAACTACGGGAAAGGCGAAGCCGAGGCCCCTAGCGGTCTGGAAAGCGATCGCTTCGATGTCGATCTCGACCGGCATCAGGTGGTCGCGGGCGTCGGCGTGCGCTTCTGATTTACGGATCAGCTCAGAAGCGCATTCGCTGCGGGCCGGGAGCAATCCCGGCCCGTTTTCGCATGGATATTCGATAGGGCCTTCATCCGCCGCGCAGGGTTTGCGCCTGCCATCCGTTGAATCTCTCGTGAGCGTGGCGCCCCATGGCGGGGCGACGCCATCGGAGACGACACCGCATGGCCATCCATATCTGCCCCAATTGCGGCTGCAACCTGACCCGGTTCGAGCCCTTCGCCTTCGGCAATGCCGCCATTGATAGCCAGGGCCGGATTCTGTTCCAGGGCTTCCCTGTCACTCTGCCCCGGACCCTGCATGACATAGTGGAAGCACTGATCCGCGCGAAAGGGCGCGGGCTCACGCGCTCCGTTCTGGCGAACATCCTCGACGGGGATGTGAATGACGCCACCATTTCCAAATATATCGAACGCGCGCGTGCGGCTTTCCGGGTGATCGATCCCGAGTTCGACCAGATCGTCTGCCTGCGCGGTTTCGGCGCCTATTCCTGGACCTATCGCAGGCCGTCAGCCCTTCGCCGGGCAGCAGCCATCCGGTCCGGTATTTCCCCCAACAATGGAGCAGAACGGCATGCCGTCAATTGAAGTAGTCCAGACACCGGATAACGAGCCCCATCGTGACGACCATGGATTTGCGCGGGACATGGAGGCGCTGCGGCGGCTGGACCGGCGGCGTATCCTGGGGCTTCTGGGCATGGCTGGCGGCACTGTCTTCCTGTCGGCCTGTGGCGGGGACGATAGTTCGACGGGCACCACCACCAC
>MKUB01000171.1:14879-62415 GCA_001898545.1 Sphingomonadales bacterium 63-6
ACTCCCGCCGATGGCACGAATACGTCGCGCGGCAGCACGTCCAACGTGCTGACGATAAGTTCCTTCCAGCGGCAGGATATTCGCAGCAGCCTGATCGGCAGTTCCACCGTGGCGCAGGGCGTAGTGGCCGACCTGACGCTGACCTTCGTGGACGTGAACAACGGTTGCACCCCGCTTTCGGGCTATGCGATCTATCTGTGGCATTGCGATGCGGAGGGCGAATATTCGCTCTACGACCTGCCTGCGGAATCCTATCTGCGCGGTATTCAGGTGACGGACAGCAACGGGCAGGTGACCTTCCGCACTATCGTACCGGGCTGCTATTCCGGGCGTTATCCGCATATCCATTTCGAGGCATTCTCTTCCCTCGCCAATGCTACTCTGGGCAATTACGCGCGGCTGATCTCGCAATTCGCGGTTCCCGCCGCCGTGTGCGAAACGGTCTATGCGCAAAGCACCTATGGCAGCAGCCTCACTCGCTTCCGGCAGACATCCATCGCAAGTGACGGCATATTCGGAGACAACACTTCCGCCCAGAAAACTGCCATGACGCTGACTATGAGTGGGTCCGTCAGCGATGGTTATACGGGCACCGCGACAATCGGCATCGCTACCTAGCGATCTGTCAGCGCAGCCGGGCGCAGCCGACCGTGGCTGCGTCCATTGCCGTGGCGGCGCCTGCCAGGCTGTAGCGATCGGTGAAGCTGGCGCCCTTGCTGTCGCGTGCGGTGACAATCATCCCGCCTGCCGAGCGCATGGCGGCGATGATCGCGGCATCCATCCGGCGGTCCTGCGCCCAGGCATCGCCGCCGCCGCCGGTCAGCTCGAACTGAGTGCCGCGCCCTACGGTCAGCACGATCTTCGCTGTGGGGCTGACATTGCGCGACAGGCGGAAGTGGATCTGGTTGCGCAATTGCCGCTTCGGCCAGGTGCCGATGCTGGCATAGGGCTCGAACTCCCGCTTTTTGTCGGCGCTACCCGCATTCATCGCCGTGGCAATGGCATAGCAGCGCGGCTCGGCCGGATCACGAAACGCGCCCCAGTCCGAAAACACGCCCAGACTGTCCTTCGCCGCCAGCGGCGCGGGCAGCAGGGCCATGAGAGGCAGCAGGGGCAGGGCAATCAGCTTGCGCATGGCTGCTTCCTATCACCGGCACCGGCGGCGGCAATGGCGGATCATTCCGCGCTTGTTTCAACAGGCGGATAGAGCAGCAGAAACATCCCGATGCCGCGGCTCACGCGTTCGGACAGTTCCTTGCTGCTTAATTGGGGACGCATCCCCAGCTTGATCTCAAGATTGGTGAAGCCGAGCCAAAGCCCCACAAGAACATCGGCGGCCTGATGCGGATCGGCCGCTGCCAGTTCGCCCCTGCCGATTGCGGCTGCGATCAGATCTTCCAGCAAACGCTGCCCGCGCCCTGGGCCGAGATCAAAAAAGCGCTTCGGGGCTTCGCTGTCACGCATGGCGATATAGGCAAACAGGCTGTCCCACGCGAACAAATCCTTGCTGTTGACGAAGGCGAGGAAGTTTCGTCCGAAGGTGGCCAGTGCCTGAGCTACCGGCGCCGACCTGATGGCCCGGAATTGCTCATCGGTGATCGTCAGATCGGATTCCCGGCGCACCACCTCTTCTATAAGCGCGTCCTTGTCGGAAAAGTTCGCGTAAAGCGTGGCCTTGGCCACATGGGCAGCAGAGGCGATCTCGTCCATGCTGACGTCGGGCCCTTTGGTCAGGAGCAAGGTGCGGGCGGCGTCGAGCAAGGCGGCCCTTTTCCCGGCATCTTTCGGCCGACCTCTCGGGCGCTTCTGGGCCGGGGTCACGCTGGCGTCGTTCATTGCGGAACCGAGAGGATTGCAGCCAGCATGAGGCCGCCAACCACTGTCACATGTTCCAGAACAATGTGGAATTCGTGAGTCTTTTTCGGCTCCTGAAACTTCCAGAACGGATGGCCAATGGGGATTGTGAGAATGGTGAACACGCCCAATGCGCCTGCGCCCAGCCAGCCAAGCCCGGCGGGATTGAAGATGATCAACCCTGCTCCCAGCAACTGGCACGCGATGGTCGCGACCGCGAAGAAACGGGGGGAGGGCAGATTCACATCCACCATTTCCTGCACGATGACCTTGAAATTGAAGAGGCCGAAAATGCCCGCCATCCAGAAAAAGGCAGTGAGCACCAGCTTGGCGGCGATCAGGAAAACGGGATGCGTGAGCAGCGAGACGATGAGGTATTCCATGTCAGCTCCGGCTGGAATTAACGAACGGACGCGTATGGAAATTAATTTCCACACTGGCAAGTATGGAAATTGTGGCTCGGTTTGAACGCGACAAGCGCCAAGCGAGCGAAGCGAGGGGCGGAACAGCGACACCCTTTGCGGGAGGCCGCCTACGCTATTTCCCCTAACGCTGCCGATTGTGGCCCTGCCCGGTCCGGTTATGCTGGATTCTTCAACACCTTCCCGATTGAATGGCCCGGCCTGATCCTGATGACAGGCGATTCGGAGGGGGAAATGCCGGGATTTGCAGCGAGGGGTTCGGCGTGAACCTGCTCGCGGAGCATAATCTGCCTTTCATGGCCGCTTTGGTGGTGATGGTGCTGCTGGCGCTGGCGCAATTGTTCGGGGCGCTCGATTTTGACAGCGATGGCGGCTTCGATGCCGATCTGGATGGCGATGGCCATCTGGGCTTCGTCGAAGGGCTGCTTTCGCTGTTCGGGATCGGCCGATTGCCTTTCACCGTCTGGCTGGCGCTGTTCCTGTTCCTCTTCGCGGGGCTGGGCGTGGGCATTCAGTCTTTGGCGGAAGGATTGCTCGGCGCGCCGCTGGATCGCTGGCTGGCCGCCGCTCTCACAGTGGTTCCCGCGCTGCCTGTGACGGGTCTTGTCGCGCGCCCGCTCGCCGCGATCCTGCCGCATGACGAGACGACGGCGGTTTCGCTCGACAGTCTGGTGGGCCGCCGTGCGCGGATCGTCACGGGCAAGGCGCGGACAGGCTTTCCCGCCCGCGCGCAGGTGCGCGACCTGCACGATCATCCGCATCACGTGATGGTGGAACCGCATGAGGCCGATGCCGAAATTCTGGAGGGGGAGGAAGTGCTCCTCGTCCGCCGCGAAGGTGAAACCTTCTACTGCATAACATTGCAGGATCGCCGTTTGGCGCCTGCCGACTGATTGAGGGGAATATCGGGATGGATAATCTGATCCAGATAGGGATCTGGGGCGGCGCTGGCTTTGTCGTGGTGCTGATCATCGGCCTGACGATCACCAAGCTGTATCGCCGCGCCACCAAGGAAGTCAGCTTCGTGCGGACCGGCTTCGGCGGGGAAAAGGTCATCATGAATGGCGGCGCGCTGGTGCTGCCCGTGCTGCATGAAACCATGCCGGTGAACATGAACACGGTGCGACTGGCCGTGGAACGCAAGAACCAGGACGCGCTGATCACGCTCGACCGCTTGCGGATCGACGTGAAGGCGGAATTCTATGTCCGCGTGCGCCCGGATGCCGGTTCCATCGCCATGGCGGCGCAGACTTTGGGCCAGCGCACGATGATCCCCGATGCGCTGAAGGATCTGGTGGAAGGCAAGTTCGTGGACGCGCTGCGCTCGGTCGCGGCGGGCATGACGATGAACGAACTGCACGAACAGCGCGCCGAATTCGTCCAGAAGGTGCAGCAGGTTTCCTCCAGCGATCTGGCGATGAACGGGCTGGAGCTGGAATCCGTCTCGCTTACCGGGCTCGACCAGACGAGTATCGAGCACTTCAACGCCAATAATGCCTTCGACGCCGAGGGTCTGACCAAGCTGACCGAGCAGATCGAGCTGCGCAAGAAGGCGCGCAACGATATCGAGCAGGATACGCGCGTCCAGATCGAGACGAAGAACCTGGAAGCGGCCAAGCGCAGTTTCGAGATCAGCCGCGACAATGAATTCGCCCGGCTGGAACAGGAACGCGAAGTGGAAATGCGCCGCGCCGAACAGGCGGCGGAAATCGCCCGCCAGCAGGCAGAGCGCAATCAGGAAGCGGAAGCCGCCCGGATCGAGGCCAAGCGCGCGATCGATTCAAACCAGATCGACGCCGATCGCTCGGTCGAGCAATCCCGCATCGCCCAGACCCAGGCACTGGAAATCGCGCGGCAGGAACAGCAGATCGCCGTCCAGAACAAGAGCCGCGAGGAAAGCCAGGCCAAGGCCGAAGCGGACGAGGCGCGCGCCAAGGCCGTTGCCGCCGAGGAAGGCGTGGTGACCGCGCGCGAAACCGAAGTGGCGGAGCGTGACAAGCGCATCGAACTGATCGAAGCGGCCAAGGCGGCCGAGCGGGAAGCGATCCGCATCAAGGTGCAGGCCGAGGCCGAGCGCGATGCCGCAACCAACCGCGCCGAGGCCCTGCGCCGCGAGGCGGAAGGCCAGGCCGATGCCGAAAAGCTGCGCGCCGAGGCAGACCGGGTGCGGTTCGAAGTGGAGGCAGCCGGCCAGCGCGCCGTGAACGAGGCGGCTAATCTGCTCTCGATGGATCAGATCTCGCTCCAGACCAAGCTGGCTCTGCTCAAGGTCCTGCCCGAACTGGTACGTGAAAGCGCCAAGCCAATGGAAGCCATCGAATCGATCAAGATCGTGCAGGTCGACGGGCTCACCCAGAAGGCCGGGGGCAGCAGCGCGGCGGCACCGTCAGCCGGTGGCGGCAGCGGCAATCTGGCCAACGACGCGGTCGCCGCTGCACTCGCCTATCGCGCGCAGGCGCCGGTGCTGGATGGTCTGATGAAGGAACTCGGGCTGGATGGCAGCTCGCTAAGCGGGCTGGTGAAGGGCCCGGCGGAGGTGGAGACTGCTCGTCCCGGTGAAACTGCAGCGGCCGAGCGGGAGATTAAGCCGGCCAAGGCAAAAAACGCGGCGAAACCGGCTGCTGCGGGTGAAGCGGAGGCTTGAGCGATGTGAGTGGAAGGGGAGAGAGGGCAAACCCCCCTCCTGTTCCACTACACCATATCTTACCGTAGCCTTCAGCCTTCGCTCCGTAAAATGAGCCCTGCATAAAGCCGCCTGTCCGGATACGACACAGTTGCCGACATTTGCGCGATGCCTAATGGTCACCTGATGGACAGCTATTCGAGAGTCGTTAGTGAAGGCATGAAGCGTGTCAGCAACGACTTGCATGGCTTGCTCAAATGCCGAGGATTCAAAAGAGCAAGCAGTAGGATATGGCACCGCGAAAGTGATGGTTTCATCGAGACCGTGCACCTCCAGCGATCTGGAAGCTCATATGGAGCCCCGCGAAACGCATCCGTCGGCCTGCGACTGACGCTAAGCCTTCGCGCTAAGGCAAATGTCACCAGCGATCCCGGCGACCTTATTATCAGCGATTCCGCCCGCCGAGCCAACGGTTACGCCTATCACCACCGCTTCAATGCGGCGACAGGCAGCACCTACGACAGATGTGTACAGGAGCTCGAACTATACGTTGCGGAAGTGGCGGAACCTTGGTTCCACGAGCGGTTACGTTCGTCTAATCCCCTATGAAGCGGATGTCCGTTACCCACACCAAAACCGCCAGTCCGATGCAGCAGAACGCCTGAAGGCGCAGGCCCTTTCCGCCCTAACTCGCCCGCTCCGCCTATCCCTCGATCAAATCCAGCCACGCCACCACATCATTATCCGTGGCGATGAACAGGCTCTCCTGCACCTCCTCGGGCTGGGCGGCGGCGATGCGCATGGCTTCGGACAGGGGGCCGTAGAACAGGGTTTCGGCCGCGCCGCCTTCCATGGCGTCGCTCAGGTGATAGAGCCGGACGGTGGCATCTTCATAGGTGGTGCGCATCAGTCGCGTTCCAGCCTTGCGCCGTCGAGCTGGCGGGTGGCGCGCTCCGCCTCGCTATCCTGCGCGGCTTTTTCGCCCTTGGTGCGGCTGAACTTTGCGCGGTTGGCGGCGGCCTGATCGGCCTTGTCGGCGCGCAGCTTTGCCTTGCGGGCCATGCGCAGATTGACGATCTCGGCCATGGTCAGGAGGCTCTTTCGTCGGGGTAGGAAATCTCCACTACTTCCCATTCCTTTTCCCCGCCGGGCAGGCGCACGCGGCGCAGGTCGCCTACTGCGGCCCCGCGCAGGGCACGGGCGATAGGGGCGCTCCAGCCGATCTTTCCAGCGGAGGGGTTCTGCTCGTCATCGCCGACCAGAGTGAGAGTGTGTTCCTCGTCCTCCTCGTCAGCAATAGTCACGGTCGCCCCGAACCAGGCGCGGCTCTTGTCCGTCTGTTCGGAAGGCTCGATCACGCGAGAGGATTTCATGCGCCGCGCGAGAAAGGCCAGTTCCCGGTCGATTTCGCGCATGCGCTTGCGGCCATAGAGGTAATCGCCATTCTCGCTGCGGTCGCCATTGCCGGCGGCCCAGCTGACGATTTCCACGATGGCAGGCCGCTCGGTGCCGAGCAGGTGATCGTATCGGGCCTTCAGCGCGGCGAGGCCCTGCGGTGTGATCGGATTAGTGCGATTGTCCATCGCGCGCCGCTTTAGCGCATGGCACGCGCGATGGACAATGCTTGGGGGCGATGAGAGCGCGTCAACCCGGGCTGTCAGGATCGTCGCAATAGCTGAAGCTGAAAATCCGGCACAAAGCGGGATTGTCGATCCCCCGGCTTTCGAAGAAATTCTCCAGCCGTTCCAGCACCTGCGACGGCAGGAAGACAATCGGGTTGAACCTCGGTGGCTGGAAAATCCGGTCCGGGCGCTGGAAATTGCCAAAACTGCGCGACGGGCGGGCGGCTACGGCCTGCTGCCGCGTCACGGGGCTGGAAAAAGAGCTGATCGATGTCCTGCTCGATAATTGCGAGTAACGGGGTAAGGCATCGCCTGACCTTGTCCCGGGCTTTGCCATCGCCGGCTGCGCCGAAATGGCGAGTATTGCTGCCGTGGCAAGCGAAAGTCTGGCGCTGATCATCGCAACCTCCTTCTGGCTGTGTCGGCGGGGGGCGCGCAGGGGCGCACGCTGCCGCAAGGGCCAGCGGCGCCCATTTGCTTTCCGACATGTTGCGTGTTGCGCGCGGCTCACCGCGCTGCTTTCCAGAACCTCTCAGGGTCTGGTTTACTTGGCCTTAGCGACAAGGGTTAAGCGCCTCGGCTGATTTGGATACTATGTTATCCGGCCCGAAATGTCGCGGCGAGTGGGCGCTGCATTGCCTCGCTTCGCCCTGAAATCAGGGCGTTCGTCGCAACCGGGCATGCGATGGGCTGTGCGGCCCCTTGGGCGCAGGCTTCAGCCCGGCGATCCCTTGCCGAGAAGCTGGCTGATTCCACGGGGTTGGCCCAAGCTAGCCTTGCCGGGATTCATGGTTTCATAGACCACGGCATTTTCCAGCACGCGCTGGACGTAGTTTTTCGTCTCATAGATCGGGATCTTCTCGATCCAGTCGATCCATTCCACTGTGCCGGTGCGGGGATCGCCATTGGCCTTGAGCCATTTGTTCACATTGCCCGGTCCGGCATTATAGGCCGCCACGGCCAGCGGATAGCTGCCGCCATAATAGCTGAGCATGCGCTTGATGTAGCCTTCGCCCAGGCGGAGGTTGTAATCTGGATTATCGACCAGCGAGGCGGAGAGATATTCCATCCCCAGCTTGCCCGCCTGTTCACGCGCGGTGCCGGGCATCAGTTGCATCAGGCCGCGCGCACCGGCATGGCTGACCGCGTTCTGCGCGAACTGGCTTTCCTGCCGGGCAATGGCGTGGATCATGGTCCAGTCGGTAGCACCCGGAGTGGGCACGGTGGGGAAGGCGAGGGCCGTGAAGTCGGGATAGCCACGCGCGGCGGCCTCGTCGCCCAGGATCACCGCCAGATCGCGGCGGCCGATGTCGCGGGCCAGTTCGGCAACCAGCAGCAGTTCTTCCTTGTCCTGCGCGCGGCTGGCGATCTCGCGATAGAAGCGGATGCCCACGGACCATGGCGCATCGCGCGCCACTTCGCGCACGGCGCGGGTCAGCGGGCGGGAGAGAAACTCGGCCCGGCGCTCGGGGCTGGGCGCCAGCAGCGGGCCCTGCGTCAGGTCCGGCATGGGCAAGCTCAGCCTTTCGCGGGCTAGCATGCCATAGAAACGGTCCGCATATTGCGCGGCCTGCGCGAAATAGCGCTGAGCAGAGGCGTTGTCGCCCGCGCGCGTGGCGGCGAGCCCGGCCCAGTAGAAGCCCTTGGAACGGGTATAGGGCGTGCGGGCAGCCGCGCCATAGCGATAGAACAGCGGGGCGGCGCTGCCGGGATCGTTCAACTCCCACAGGGCCTTGGTCCCGCCCAGCCACATCAGCGAAGTATAATCGTCACGCAGGCTGTAGGAGAGTTCGGAAATATCCTCCCGCTGGTCAAAGGCGTCATCGACCGAGGCGGCGATGCGCTGCGCTGCGCGCGCGCTGCCCGCCCGGGCATTGACCAGCAGTTCCTCGACCCATGCCGCGCGGTTCAGCGGGCGCGCAGTGAGTGCGGGCCGGGAGGAGAGAAGGTTCACCGCTTCCTGGGTACGGCCCGATTTACGCAGCTGGCGGGCCAGATTGTAAACGAAACCGGGGTCTTTCAGGGCTTCCGCCTGTCCGCCGGGCAGGTCGATGGCCTTGGGGTCGAACCCCTGCGCGGCGGCAAGCCGGGCGCTGAAGACGGGTTGGCGGGCAAAGGTGGTGCGGCCCAACTGGCGCGCGGCCGCGGTCGCATCGCGGTCCCACAGCAGCGCATCCATTCGGGCATCCTGATCTGCCGGAGTGAAGCTGGTGCCGAACAGGGCGGCCAGCGTCACTTCCGCGATCTCGCTCATCGACCCGCCGCGCCAGGCGGCGCGCGCTACATCGGCTGCTTCGGGCCGTCCGGCGGCATTCAGCGCCAGCGCATATTGCGCGCGGGCAGGATTGGTCTGGGGTGGATAGCGGTCGAAGAAAGCGATCAGGCGGCTCTGGTCCACCGCATCCGTGGTGAGCCGCGCCTCCGCATAGGAGCGCAGCTTGCTCTCATCCGGGAAGCCCGGATTGGTGAGCATGAAGCTGGCATAATCGTTGAAGGTGAAGCGCGAACTGGCGGTGAGTTGCTGCCACCGGTCGATAGCCTGGGCCATGGGGCCGGGCTGCATGGCGACCAGTTGGGCGCGGGCGCGGTCCCACTCGGCGGCATCTTCCGCAGCCACGGGCGCGGAAGCGCCGAGCAACGTGCCACTGAGCAGAACGATGGAGGACATGCGAAGCATGCTGGACATCGTGGGCCTTGCATCCTTATCAGGCGCTGAACGTGAATCCTCTGGCATTGTCGCCAGACGGTACCCGATTGAGAGAATTGGGCAAGACGAGAGGCGAAGTCGATGTTTTCCGGTTCAATTCCGGCCCTGGTGACCCCTTTCCGCGACGGGTCGTTCGATGAGGACGCTTTCCGCCGTCTGGTGGACTGGCAGATCGAGAATGGGTCTTCGGCGCTGGTGCCGTGCGGGACGACGGGCGAGGCCTCCACTCTTTCCAATGCCGAGCATCATCGCGTGATCGAAGTCTGCGTGGAGCAGGCGGCGGGCCGCGTGCCGGTGATCGCGGGCTGCGGCAGCAACGATACCAAGAACGCGCTGCTGCACATGAACTTCTCCAAGAAGTGCGGCGTCAAGGCGGGGCTCTGCGTTGCGCCCTATTACAACCGGCCGAGCCAGGCCGGTCTGATCGCGCATTATAGCTATCTGGCCGAACATTCGGACCTGCCGATCATTCTCTACAACGTGCCGGGCCGCACGGTGACCGATCTCAAGCCGGAAACCGTCTGCGAATTGGTGAACCGCTATCCCGACCGGATGGTGGGCATCAAGGATGCCAGCGGCGACCTTTCGCGCGTGACCGATCACCGCATGGGCATCAAGGGCAACACCTTTGTCCAGCTGTGCGGCGATGACGAATTGTGGCTGTCCCACAGCGCGGCGGGCGGCGTGGGCTGCATTTCCGTGACGGCCAATGTCGCGCCGCGCCTCTGCGCCGATTTCCAGGCCGCGATTGCCGCCAACGATCTGGAAAAGGCGCGCGAGCTGAACGACAAGCTCTATCCGCTGCATTACGCCATGTTCTCCGATGCCTCCCCGGCACCGGCGAAGTACGCGCTCAGCCGGGTGCACGATTTCCTGAATGACAGTGTACGCCTGCCGCTTGTCCCCGCCAGCGTGGAAGCACGCAAGGCAGTGGACGCCGCGTTGGAGCATGCCGGCCTCATTTGATCCGATCCCTCCGGATCGGTGCTATCTGCCTGAAAAGCTGGCGTTGCACTTTGTGCGCTGCACAAAAAATTAACCCTTTTCAGGCAGAGAATTCCCCCGCACGCAGGGTTGCGAAAGGGCGGAAAATGCAAGGCGTGAAGCAGGAGGTTGCAGGCCGGGAGGCACTCGACGCGGATGAGCGCGAGGCTTTGCGCGCCGCAGAAGAAGCCGCCGCTCTTGCCGAAAAGCGCCTGCGCGAAGCAATCGACGTTCTGCCTGAAGGCATCGTGTTCCTCGATGCGGAGGGGCGTTATATCCTGTGGAATCAGGAATATGCCAAGATCTACACCCGCTCGGCCGATTTACTGAAAAAGGGCGCGCGGCTGGCCGATACATTGCGTGTCGGCGTGGCGCGCGGCGATTATCCCGAGGCGCTGGGCCGAGAGGATGAATGGATCGCCCAGCGCCTGGACCTGATTGAAAATCCGGGGGAGGGCACCCGGCACGAACAGACCCTTTCCAACGGCAAGACCATCCTGATCGAGGAACGGCGCACTGCCGATGGCGGCACGATCGGCCTGCGCGTGGACGTGACCGACATGAAGCGCCGCGAACAGGGCTTCCGCCTGCTGTTCGACGATAATCCGGTGCCCCTGTTGGTCTATGACCCGGCAAGCGAGACCATTCGCCGCGCCAATGAAGCTGCGGCGGCCCATTTCGGCTATAGCCGCGAGGAATTTGCCGGGCTCCCCGCCTCGCGCCTGTTCGCGCGGGAAGAATGGAGCGCCGCACGTGAATTGCTGGTCAGCGATCATTCGCAGAAGGACCGCTTCTGGCAGCAATGCGGGGCGGACGGCACGCGCCTGGAATCCGTTCTCTTCACTCGCCGGACGAATCTGGAAGACGGGATCGTCACCATCCTGTCCGTATTCGACGTCACTGAACGCCGCCGCGCGGAAGCTCGCCTGGCCTATATGGCCCGGCATGACGAGCTGACCGGGCTGGCCAATCGCGTCCAGTGCCGCGAACAGCTCAACTGGCATCTCGGCCATCTGGCGGAGGGTGACAAATTCACTCTGGCCATGGTCGATCTGGACCACTTCAAGGATGTGAACGACACTTACGGTCATCAGCCGGGCGATGCCCTGCTGGCCGAAGCCGCCTTCCGCATGTCGCAGGTCGTGCCGGAAGGGGCCTTGCTCTGCCGGCTGGGCGGGGATGAATTCGCCATCCTGTTCCCCGGCTTCGCCGATGATGTAGTGGCTGAAACCTGCCGCACGATCATTGCGGAAATTTCCAGGCCCTTCTTCGTGGGGGAGCATGTTCTGCGCATCGGGGCGACCATCGGCGTGGCCTATGCCCCGCGCGATAGCCACGATTCCGAAACCCTGCTGCGCTATGCCGATCTGGCGCTCTATTCCGCCAAGTCAGGCTCGCGCGGGACAGTGCGCGAATTCGAACTGGCGATGGACCACGCCGCGCAGGAACGCACCCGGCTGGAGAACGATTTCCGCAACGCCGTGCTGCGGGGCGAGCTGGAAGTCCATTACCAGCCGCTGATCGACCTCCATACGGAGGAGATCGACGGATATGAGGCGCTGCTGCGCTGGAACCATCCGGAGCGGGGCGCCGTCTCGCCAGAAGTGTTCATTCCCCTGGCCGAGGAAATGGGGCTGATCGACGTTGTCGGCCAGCAGGTGCTGCGCATCGCCTGCGTGGAAGCGGCGAGCTGGCCGGAAAAGCACAAGCTGGCGGTGAATGTCTCGCCGCTGCAGTTCCGCAACGGCCATCTGCACGATTCCCTGCTCCAGGCCCTCGCCTGGTCGGGGCTGGAACCCTCGCGGCTGGAGCTGGAAATCACCGAGGCCGTGCTGATCGAGCAGGGGGAGCAGACATCCTCCCTCATCAAGCGCATCCGCGACATGGGCATCGGCATTTCGATGGACGATTTCGGCACGGGTTACAGCTCGCTCAGCTATCTGCTCCAATATCCCTTCACCAAGATCAAGATCGACAAGAGCTTCGTGCTGCAACTGGCCAAGGAACCGGAATCGCGCGCGGTGGTGCGGGCGATCATCGGCCTCGGTCGCTCGCTCGGCCTGACAGTGACGGCCGAAGGCGTGGAGCAGGAGGATGTGCTGGCCTGCCTGCGTGAGGAAGGCTGCGGGCAGGCACAAGGCTATCTGTTCGGCGAGGCAAAACCCGGCGTGGAACTGGGCATGGCCCTCCCGCCGGAGCAGGCCGCCTAGCTCACTGCGGACAATCCGGCCGCTTGGAAAGCCAGCGGCCCTAGTTCGCGCAAGCGCGCTCTCGATGGATATTTTTGATCGTATTGTGTTTGCCTGGTGATGAAATCGCGGAGCGAATAAGCTCGTACGCTAGGCGCTTGAACTTCTTGATCGGCTGCTCGTGAGGAGAATCCGTCACTGGACCGATGCTTCACGCCAAGCGGGACATTCCAGCGTGGTTAACCGAGATAGATGATTAACTGCCTGATATTCTCTCGCTGCCTACCGATTTTGCCTATCCGTTTGCTGTCGTACATCCAGGTTGGAGAGGCGGTCACGCATCTTGCGTTAACGGAGAACTGGTTGAATGGGACGCTCATGAAGAAAAGGCGCCGATATCTCACTGCGACCATGCCTGACGGCTATGTGAAGACCATCGGACCGACGACCGACAACTTCACTCACTACTGGCGAATTGTGGCAGAGCTCGAAAACGGCAAGACAGAGGTGTTTTGGGGGCATAGCCGTTCGCTCGCAGAGGCTCGCCGCAAACGTATGCCAGCCGAAGAGGCCGCTCGGACGCGTGGATGGAAGAGCTTCACCTTCGAAATCGCGGAGCTTGTCGAAACACTCGACTGAAGCTCTCCGCCGGAAAAGCGGCCGTTCGCCTCATCTTCTACCTATTATCAAACCCGGCCTTCGCACATCTCGGTTGCCTTAATCCTGTGCTTTGGAAGCGTTTTCCGAAATACGCCTACGTAGCTTCCGTGCCCCATCGGCAATCGCAACCGCTCCACCGACGCCCAGGATGGCCCCGGCAAACAGACTCATCCAAACTGCACTACCTAGCCGGAACCAATCGTTCCTATCTGCATAGGGCAGTCCATCCACCACCCTGACCGTGATCCTATCACCTGCCCGATAGTTCCGGATGGCGGCTTCGGCGCTTTCAAGTCGGTAATTGTAAAAGCTTCCCTGCAACCCCCTTAATTTCGTTGGCTCCGACGGCCAGGCCAACCGGATAAGCGGCGTATGTCGGAGGCTGCCATTCTGCCGACCCGAAATGACCTTCGCCTCGACAACACTTGCGACTGCGCGCGGTCCGAAAAGACTCGCTGGTGGCGGATCTCCAGTCGTCCAAGCAAAATATGCCGCTTGAAGGCAGAACAATCCGATACAAAGTATCCCCAATCGCCCGGCCAGACTTGCCAGCCACCTCATGTAAGCTTGCCCGCCGCGTAGACCCACACACAGAATAGAAGAGCGACGCCGACACCGAACCAGATCATCCAGAGCCAGTAGCGAACGGGCTGCGTAACGCGGACGATGGCGTGGCGGCCAACAGGCAGCCTGCCAGCACGCACCCCATCTATCAGATATATACCCAGATATAGACCGAGCGGCGCGGTGAGGACGACTGCCAGCCAGTATTGGGCGTCAGCCACCCCCTCAGTGAAATATCGAAGCCCCAGATATAAGAGGATGCCAAGCGACAAGGCGAGGAGCGCATTACCGGCCAGACGGCACAGGGCGGAAGACCATGTCTCCATAGAGATGCTCCCGTCTCGTTAGCGATCGTGTGCAGGCGAACCGAAAGGGACGATGAATCTGACCGATCCCTGCCCATGCGAGGCCATTCTGCTCCGTTCGATCATACCGATTCCACGCATCCCATAAATTCATGGTGTCCGAAGGAACGCGCGGAGGCGATCGGCCAGGATGCGCTGCCCATCCGTCCCTGTTCCGTCCGCTGTCGCGCCGGGCCCTGCTGCAACATAAAAATAGACCGGTTCCGGCGAAGCGCCAGGGACGAGGCCAGCTATCTGTTCTGCCGTAAAGGCGAAACAGCGGACATAGGGACAGCCTTCCATTGTTCGGGTGCCGGTGACGGAACGCAGAGCGGTTCCCTGCGATTGCGCTTTCACGATAATCTCAGCAGGAGCGCCCGCGATTGACTCTCCGACGAGACCCGCGATCACCGCGCCGTCGGCGCGGCGTCCAACCACAATATAGCCTGTGACGGGCTTGCCCCAAGCATTGCTGTTGACCGTCACCGCCTTGGGGCGGACGATCAGGGACAGTTCGGGGTTTCCATCCTTGGAGACCCGGACACTGTGATAGCCGAAGGTCGAACCCTCGCGAACGGTTACGCCCCGGGCAGTCCAGCCCGCTCTGCCTACCGAGACTTCATGATAAAGGACTGCGAACGCGCTCGACTGATCTTCGAGGAACCGCGCCAATCCTAGATTGGGATCGGAGGGGTAGCGCGCCATGCGTTGTTGCACCGTTTCAGGCAGCATCGCTTCGAACTGCGGCACATTAGCGCCGAACATTTCGGTGACGGCACCTTGGAACGCCCGCACGAGTCCACCTTCCTCGGCCGTCAATGGCGGCAGTGGTGAGGCCGTATTCGGCTGGCCTCGATTGCCGATGATCAGCGCCATCAGCCCGCCGAGCTGTTTATAGGCCTCCAGCCTGCCGACATCGGCATAGTTTATACCATTCGAGCACCCGAGTTCTGCCGCCTTTTGACGATAGGCTTCGGCATGTCGATTTAATTCCTGTTCACCCGCGAGCGCGGCGTTCAGCGCATCGGCACCACGATCCAGCGCCGTCCTGCGCGCCGCCGTGTAGGCCGTCTGCGCCGCCGATGTTTCGAGAGCGATCCCCCAGGCTTCGCTGAGATAGAGATACTCGAAACCTCGAACGTCCTTACAAGTTGAGCCAAGTTCCAGCGCCACGCTAAGTATTTCGAAGGGGTCGCCTTCGACTGTCGGCGGCTCTGCCGCAACGGATGGCGAAGCAACGGCTGCCGCAAACGCCATCGCCGTTAACATGCGCATATTCTTTCGTGTCTTCATCGCCGGTGCCCCCCCCATTGTATAAGTAAGCCGGCTTTAAGCATCGATGCGCTCGCTGCCTCGCTGCCATGCTGTTCTCGATATTGATTGGCGCGAAACGCCTTTACTTGGCGTGAGCCTATCATCGGGTGCCGTGAGACGCTTCCCCCTGAACGGGGGAGAGCCACAGACTGAGGGATGCCCTAAGCGACTGGCCTTCAATCCCAATGCCGAGAGGTTTGCCCATGTATCGAACACTTGCTCTTGCTATTGTGGTCGCCGGGAGTCTTGCTTCGACTGCGGCGGGGCAGACCGGGGAGGCGGGCCTCCCACAGGATGCGGAGCAGGTGTCGGCTTTGACCGCGCCGATCGTGTTGCCGTCCACGCCGCCAGCGCGGTTCACCCGCAACGTCTTTGCCGGCGATAAGGTGCGTCAGCGCGTTTTCATTCCTTCTTATCGGGTGTCCTTCCTTATCGCCGCGAGCGACACCGCAAGGACCACCGATACACGCGCCAATGTGACGACCGTGCTGACCGGCGCGGAGCCTGCCTTGATCCAAAGCATCACGGATCGCGCCTATGGCGATCTCGTCGAACGGCTGACTGCGGCGGGTTTTTCGGTCGTGACGCAGCAGGAATGGGGGGCGACCTCTGGCGCGGCCTCCTTGAAAACCAAGCCGGGAGACATCGCTATTCAGAAGATGTCATCCAAAGGGGCCGACCAAGCCTATGCCCTCGTGCATCCCACCGGGCTTGGCGCCTGGCCGGAAACCGCCATGCCCGTCAACCTTGGCGCGATCCGAACGATGACGCGCGAACTCGACGCAACGATGATCGCCCCACGCTTCACGGTGAACTACGCCTATGTTCAAGCTCGGGGCGGTGGATCGATGGGGATTCTGTCGCGCGGCGCGCAGGCTTCGTTCAAGCCGATGATCCACGGTGGTCCGGTGATCGGCGGTTTCTCGATGGAGCCATGGCGCGTGCGCGTAGGCCAGCATGGCGGCTTCATGGAGTATAAGGTCGATGGGTCGCTGGAAGCGCCCGGCGATTTTGGGCTTGTCTCGGGTGGCCGTGGCGGAGCGCAGGCCACAAGCTCCGGCGGCGCTAGCGTCGACACCTGGGAAGGCCGGATAGGCTACAACAGCCAGCTTACAGCCATCGGACGCTTCGAAGTCGACCCGGAGGCCTATGCGCGCCTCGCGCTTCAGGCGTTGGCGCTCCAAAATCAGGTCGCGGTCGATGAACTTCTAAAGGCTCGGCGGTGAAACCCTCTCGCTGGAAGAAAGCCGCGCCCCGCTTGCATCACGCCTTGCTCCTGATGAGGGCGAGGCCGTTGCGATCCAGCAGTTCAGCGTGGTCGATCGCCATGCCGTAGAAGACTCTGTGGTAACGGAAGGCGATGATCCGATTGGGGATCGTGGTGAGCCCGTACCCCCTTCGAAGTTCGACATACTCTCGCCAGTCGACCGCCTCCGTGATCGGGATGCGAGTGATCGGTGCTCCGCGCCGTTGAAACATCGTGCGGACGAGAAGCATGTCGTCATCCTGCGCCAACTCGGTGACGAGCTTGTATCTGGGAGCAACCCAGGCAGCGGCGCCAAGCGCGGCGAGCGTCAGGCTGCCAGCGGCCCACTTCCACGCGCCGGCGTCCACCACCGCGATGGCGATAAAGAACGCGCCCATGGCGAGGCCAACTGGCAGCGTCGCCCTGGGCGTGAAGATGGGGCGGCTGCGGAAGATCACGCGAGGCGCCACGGCAAGCGATAGCGATTCTGAAGGTTGAATCTCTTCCATCGTTTCCTCGCGCGGGCCAGCGTCTCTAATCTACGCCTCACCCAGTCAAGTGGGTCTCATGGAATGTCTTGAAAGCCGTAATCCCGGTTGCATTTCGTAACGCCCCGCACGACTGCATCCATGTTGATCTCGCCTTTCATCAGGCTTGAGAAAAGCGCCTCTTCTCGATCAAGGACGTCCTTTGGCAGATCGGTATCCACCGCAACCATGCGACCGGCTTTTACCATGAGTTCCTTGGCCCGTTCTCGATAGGCGACCATGCTCCGCTCAGTTTTGGCGAGATCGACAGGGTCGGCGTTCCGGTTCTTCGACGAAGAACTCATCTCCATCAGAGCGCTGATAAGTTGATAGTGAGCGGCGCATTCCAGCTTATCCGATGGATCATCCCCGGCGGCGGCGAGGGGAGCAGATATGAAAATCAACGTGACCGCCGCTATTCCCCGCACATTCATGCCCAGCCTCCCCTAATTCTACCAAGACGCCCCGGTCGGAGGGGGGCTCCCCCAACGCCACCGCTCGGGCTGCTCTGGAACCGGCTCTGCTTATCGGGCCGGCCCACCAATCTCATCCCCCTGAATCGGGGAAGTAACCGTTTGCCCGGCCCCGGTGATGGCAGAAATCGCGATCGGCGCCGATCGATCTCACTTGGCGCATTCCCCTGAATAGGGGGATGTTCCGCCTCCCACGATCCGCCATTACGAAATGAGCAATATCCACGGCCAGTAACAGGGGAAAACAATGCTGCGCCAACTCACCGCGTCGATCATGACACTGGCCTTCGTCGCAGGCTTTCCGGTCCCAAGCATGGCGCAAGTCTCTCAGGAGACGCGGCAGGCTCCTTTGACCGCCGAGGAAAAAGGGATGCTTTGGTGTTCTGCCGTGGCCAGGGCGAAAGCCCAGAGCCAGCCGACTATCCAGGCAGCTTTGCCCTTTTCGCGCATCCAGCTCCGCGTAGATGACAGGATTTTTCAAGCGTTTGCGAAACGAGGCTATACGAAGGATGAAACGGCGGACCTCATGACGGAATGGGAAGTCGGTATTGATCCGGCGACACCACTTGAAACGGCCTGTCGCGACGTGGACCCAACACTCTGGCAATAGGCCTTTCTCCCCATTCACTGGCGCGCGCTACCGCGGTGGCTGGACGCATGGTCGAGCCTCGGATCGTGAACCGCTGCATCAACGGTGGATCACTGCATTCGAACAAGAGCGCGTGAAACATGACGAGCGGGACGGCAGCGGCGTAGAGGGGATGTAACGGCCTGGCTGCGACGCTAAGCAGCACTGGAGCCGAGCTTGGCTCCCGGGCTGGCTGGACCTGAATCGGGGATGCCTCTCAATTGAATGGTCGCGTAGCGACAATGGTCGATCAGATCTGATCTGATCTCAATGTCAGAATACTCTATTCTCTGGCATGCTTGGGTAAGTCACGGCTTCAACTATGCAAGGTGGCGTCCATGCCACACGGCGGGTAGCCGTGTGGCGGGCGGTAATAGACGAGGAAAGGGGCATATTTCGTGCTGGGCAGGTTCACGCCACTCGCCATGCTTTCGCTTCTGACGGCGGTCGGGCTGGCGCTGACGGCCATCGCGGTTAGCCTGGCCACAGAGCAACCCACGCTCGGAATGGCTTTGTCCGCGCAGCGAGGTGCTCGAGACGCTCTGATCGAAGTCGTTCGCCCATCACAGAGGTCAGGCGCGCCGGACAGGCTCGTTTCGGTTGGCGATGGGCGCGGTTCGATCGTTGAACTTCATGCGGGCGATCTCGTCGCGGAACCAGATACGCTCGAGACCTATGCTGCGATGGAAGCCTTTTTCGCGCGACAGACTGAAATTTTCAGCATCCTCCAACAACCTCGTGTGCATATCCAGACGCAGGATGGCGACGGCAAGGTCAGTCAAACAGAGATGTCGCTGTCACCCCATCGTCCCTTGCATGACCTCCCTACCATATTCTGGGGGCAAATCTTTGTCGGCTTCAGCAGCTTCCTGATCGGCGCATGGGTGTGGTGTTTACGACGCGAGGATATCGTTACCAAGCTGTTCGCGCTGACCGGCGTGAGCATTATGGCCTCCGCCTATTCTGCGGCGATCTACAGCACTCGTGAACTCGCGATCGATGGCGGGCTCTTCCGCGTTCTTTCCGCCATCAACCATGCAGGGGCCCTGGCCTTTGGCGTACTGATGATCGCCCTTCTATTAAGCTATCCCCGCCAACTCGTTACGCCGCGTTGGCTGGCGCTGCCGGTGATCCTATTCGGCGCCTGGTGGCTTGCAGATACCATGTGGCTGTTCTCAGGTCCGCAGACCGGCATACACCTTCCGGTGGTGGTCGCGATGGCGGCCATCATCGTGTGTACCGTTCTGCAGTTCGTGAAGACCAAAGGCAATCCGCAAGAACGTGCGGTACTGCGCTGGTTCAATCTCGGCGTTTTGACGGGCGCCGGTGGATTCGTGGCCACCATCATTGCGCCCAATCTGTTCGGCTTGCCCGCGCCGCTTGCGCAAGGCTATGCTTTTCTCTTTTTCCTGCTGATCTATGCAGGGCTCGCGCTTGGCGTCGCGCGTTACCGTCTGTTCGATCTCGATAGATGGGCGTTTCGTATTCTCTTCTATCTGCTCGGAGCCGCACTACTCGTCGGACTCGACGCCTTGCTGATCTATGCCGTTGCGCTTGATCGTACCCCGGCCTTCGGCTTGGCCCTGTTGGCAGTCGGGGTCCTATATCTTCCATGCCGCGACATGCTGGCTCACCGCTTTTCCGGGCGTCGACCGCATGACCGGATGGAGCAGTTTCAAGCTATCGTCGAAGTGGCCTTGGCGCCATCAGCCGCGGAACAGGAAGCGCGCTGGAAACGACTGCTCGCGTCGAGTTTCCATCCCCTCCAGATGACGCAGGGTGAAAGCCGCATCAAGAGACCGCGCCTGCAATCAGACGGGCTTCGGCTCGAAATCCCAAGTGTGGGCACGCTACCATCTTGGATGCTCGATCATGCCGATAACGGGCGCAAGCTTTTCTCGACACGCGACACCAAACTGGCCCTGGAGCTATGCACGATGTTGACCCACTCTATGGACAGCCGACGATCCTTCGATGCCGGCGTTACGGAAGAACGCAGTCGTATCGCGCGCGACATGCACGACAATATCGGCGTCCAATTGCTCGGCGCGCTGCACAGCCGGGAAGCGGACCGCAAAGACGGACTGATCCGTGACGCACTCGCCGACCTCAGGGATATCATCAACAACGCCTCAAGCCCCCGCCTGGAGCCCGCAGAGATCTTCGCAGATTTGCGGATCGAGATCTCGGAACATCTCGAAATCGCCGGCATAGAACTCGATTGGGTCGCCGAGGTCGAGGATGGACTGCCGCTGCCTGCGCCGGCGATTCACGCTTTGCGTTCGATCGTTCGTGAGGCGTCGGGTAACGCCATCAAACATGCCGGAGCAACGCGGCTGACGATTGATATCCGCCACGGCCGGACGGGGCTTATCCTTGTGATCACCGACGACGGCAAGGGCTTTGACCCCACAGCGGTGACGTCGGGCAATGGCCTCACCAACATGCGTACGCGCATGAGCGGTTTCGATGGAAGTATTTCCATAGACGATGCGAAACCCGGCACCCGTATCACCGCACGCTTTCCGCCGGTGGAAGCATAGAGGTGGCCATGAAACGAGTTCTGATCGTTGAGGACGTCTCGGAAACCCGGCGCTGGCTGGCCGATATCGTGCGCAACGCGTTTGGCGACTGTGACATAAGGGAAGCGGCAAGCATGCGGGGCGGGGTCGCGGAAGGCACGGCGGGCACTTTCGACCTGGCGCTCATCGACCTCGGCTTGCCGGACGGATCGGGACTCGACGTACTGCGCACGATCCGGCTCGCCCATCCGCAAACCGCTTGCGTGGTCACAACGGTGATGGGCGACGACGCGCACATCGTCGCAGCGCTTTCGGCAGGCGCGGACGGTTATCTACTGAAGGAGCAGGCGCCCGGGGTAATCTCTCGCCATCTCGTTCAGATCCTGGAAGGCATACCGGCGCTGTCAGCCTCGGTCGCCCGGAGGATCATGGATCACTTCCGCCTGACCGGCCCGGCAGCCGAACCTGAAGGAATTCTTACTGCACGCGAGAACGAGGTCCTCGCCCTTATCGGCCGCGGCATGCGTAACGGGGAAGTGGCGAAGGAACTGAAGCTCGCGGAAAGCACTGTGGCGAGCTACATCAAGTCTATTTACCGAAAGCTCGGCATCTCCAATCGCGCCGAAGCTTCATGGCACGCAATTCGCCTCGGCCTCTCTGGCCGTTGAAAGACGAGACGTTGCCTCATCCCCGAAACAGGGGAGTGATCTGCCGATCACGATGGCCCATCTTGAACTGAGAGGGACGATTTCGTGCGTCAGATCAGGACCGCGAAACGCTGCGGTCTGAGCAATTTGCGTTGAGGTCTTTGTTATGGCGGTAGTTGGAGCAGGCCTGAGATTCTTCATGTCCAACAAGTTGGGCAAACCGGCCGTATGCCACCATCGAAAATCGCTTTGGCTCGCTGCGCTCTGCGCTCTTGCCCTGCCGGCCATACCCGCGCACGCAATCACGATGAAGGAGCGTGTGGTCCTCGGTAGTTTCAATATGTGCTGGGAGGGGGAAGACGGAGGAGATCTGTCCGGAGCGCTTCGAGAAAACGGCTTCGCCATGGCCCCCCAAGCCACGACGCCACTCTATTTTCGTCAGGAGAGCGGCACGACGATCCTCTTCGCGTCCTACTATGGCCTGAATTCAGCGGGTGACCGCGAAGCAATCTGCCGGATCACCGCACTCAAGCCGCAGGTCGACAGCCAGTGGACACCGAGAGCGCCTATCTTTCCGGAGTTTTCCGAGTTGCTCGATCGCATCGTACAGACTTCCGCCAATATGCTCGGCGGTTATAGAAGTGTTGCGATACGTCAGGCCATTCCGCGCCGCCCGGGCCATGCCCGCACGCTTCTTCGTCTCGATGAAGGTCTCCGCGCACGGGTCATCTATATCGAGGAAGGGCCAACCTACTACGAGTTCGTTTACCGTAATGCCACGCGCGCCGTCATCGACAATCCTTCAGGACTGGACGAGATCATCCAGCCGCCGGCGCGCGCTGCGATGCAGGCTTTCGTCGATGATGGCTGGGAGATCGCCTTCTGTAACCTCAATCCGCACAATTGTCTGACCCAGGAGCAACAGCGCCAGCAGGAGGCGATGGCCGCACGGGCGGCACAAAATCGCGAGCCCATCCCCATTCCTTTCAGCGGGATCGGCAGCATTCGCTCAGGCGACAATCGAACCCACGAACAAAGGCTGAATGACAAGATATGGTGGCAGAACTACCATCGTTGCGGCAGCGGCAAATGCTGACGGCGGCGCGAAATTTGGTCGGTTGCGGTAGTGCAGCAATATTGTTGTGCCTCACGTCGCCCGCCCGCGCGCAGGAGCCTAGTCTGGGTGCGTTTGTGCTTGCGGGGTTAACCGATGTTTGTCTCCCGGTGATTGAGCGCGGCGAGTCCCTTTCTGAAACCGCGGGGAAAGCAGGTTTTCTGGAAGTGACGGGCGAAAACCGGGCCTCGCTTGGCGGCAGCCAGGGAATGTCCTGGTGGATGTATGAATTTTCCGAGGCGGTGCTCGTTGTTGGGCGCGACCTGGAACAGGTGGGTAGTGCCTGCCAGATTGCCGCCAGCGTGCCTATCGCGCGTATCGGGCGTCTGGATGAGGAGATTGGCCAATGGGCTGCCGCCGCTTCACCAGGTTTTCAGCAAACTGGCCAACCTTCATCCCGCGCGGCGCGAGACGCGCAATGGACATGGGAGCGTTCCGCGGGGGGAAGCATCCAACAATTGCGACTGTCCTTTACGCGGCACAAGGACGGCACCGCCAGTTCTACGCTCGTCTACGGCCTTCTGCCGGCGCGCAATCGCTGAGCGATTTTCGATCTCAAAGGAATGACCCCCAACATCAGTGCGCGCCTACGGTGCCGATTTTGCCTGTCTTTTGGTCTTATTCCGAGATTTCGGTAAATTGAGCAGCGCGTTCTGGAGGAGAGCGCCATGTCCCAAGGTAAGACCATTGTGCGATCGTCACCTTGGTCATCGGATTCCCCGGCGGATTCGTCCTCCCGGACTCGTTGAGGAGAGTCGATGCAGTGGCTCTTCAACCTCTGCTGGGTTAAGGGGCACAGCGCGAATTTCCATCCTTCCTCCGCCATCCTTCCTCCGTTTGTCGAAGAAATTCCTGCGCAACCAGCTCAAACGTGTTGGAAGCGTCCGCGACCTTCTGCAGCTTATCTTGCTGTCGCTCACGGCATGGATCACCTCCATATGCGACGATCTTGCGGGCAGCATCACGTGCCGCGCGGGCTTCTCGCGCGGCTTCGCATTTCGAATCGCCATGTCCGTTAATGCCATATCTGGGGCCACTTCCCTGGAGCTTGAAAGGGTGGCCCCAATCTGGGCACCAAGTCGGTGCGGTTACACGCAGGCCTTGGTGAACATTGGCCCTTGCAAACACGTCAGCGAAGGCTGGCAATCCGGAGAGTGGTGCGGGGACGGAACCGCGAAAATCGCGTAATCACTTGTTATACTTGCATAACTGAAGGAATCTTTTCGGTCGAGGCCCCCAAAAAGGCCCCCAGCGCTATCAGGCTACCCTATTTTTTCCACGGTTTCTGCCCGCCATTGCCCGCCTTTGAACGGCCACGGCCAGCCGTTCAATCGCCTTGATCTTGCGGAGAATTTACGCCTTCACATCATGGGCCACCTCCAGCACAATCAGATTTGCCCGCCGACGCCCTTGAACTTCGCGACGAAGTCCGTGACCTGTCGGAATACCGAAGCCTTCTTGGTGAGGTAGGAAGGGTTGAGTGGACTCATTTTGGGCAGGATGTCGTTTAGGTCGTTTCCATTTTCGCTCGCGAACTCGCGCTTGACTGAGTTAGCAACATACCTCCTTGCTGCTTCAACGTTCAGATTTTCCGCTTGAACAAGCTCTTCAAACTCGCGGCGCTGCTCGCCTTGAGCAAACTCGTAAAAGGCCTCCATGATCTGTGCTTTGCTGTTGATCTCATCCAGATTCGTCTGATTGATGAAATCGACGATCAGGCTCTCCTTCGCCCGATTGCCTAAGCTCGCCCTGATGATGCGTCGGGCTTCTTCGATCAAATCGCCTTTGTCCTCAACGTCCCGATTTTTGGCAAAGATCAGCTCAAGAATGTAGTCGAGATTGATCTCCTGCGACTTCAGCAGATCGACTTCGAATGCGACATCGTCCCAATCAAGCGCGGAATCCTCGGTGGCCTTGGCCTCCCTTTCCCGCCTCAACCAGTCGCGAATATCGTTATAGGTCGACTTGTAGTCTTGGATCGTTCGCTCGGCTGGAAGCGTAACCGACGCTAGTTCTCTAACTTTCTCGTCATCCAAGTGATGAACGGCTTTGAAGGCCTCAACCGCTTCTGGATCACCTTGGTCGACATTTTGAAACGCCTTCAGCGCAACATACTCATCGAAATTTTGGAGCACGTTCTCTGCCTTAAGAAACTCCCCAAAGAGCTTTGCAAAGGCCTTCTTGTCCGCTTCCTTCATAATCTCGCTAGGCTCAGGGAAGCGCTGCTCAAGCTCGGCTAAGATCGTCTTGAAGCCCCGGCTGGCCGCTCCGGACGCAATGTCCGAGAAGCCTTCCATGTATTCCTTATAGCTCTTCTCGAGCACCACGTTCTTCGTGTTGCTGTCGCCAAACAAGGTGATTGCATCGATTGTGGCCTGCTCCAAATCGCGAAACGCCACGATGTTACCAAACGTCTTGGTCGCGTCGAAGATGCGATTGGTGCGTGAATAGGCCTGAATTAGCCCATGGAAGCGCAAATTCTTATCGACGAAGAGCGTGTTGAGCGCAGGCGCATCGAAGCCGGTCAGAAACATGCCGACCACGATTAGAAGGTCGACATCCTGAGATTTCACGCGATTGGCGAGATCGCGGTAATAGTTCTGGAAGCCATTTCCGTCGGTGCTGAAGCTCGTTCCGAACGTCGCGTTGTAGTCGCGGATGACAGCGTTCAGGAACTCCTTCCCGGTGCTATCCATTGCTGACACGTCGAAGCTCTCATCGCGGATTTCGCCGATACCGTTCTGCTCTTCGTTTGCGGCAAACGAGAAGATGGTCGCGATTTTGATGGGCTTTTCGTTGCCATCCTGAAGCTTTCTCAATGTCTCGTAATAGAGCTTTGCGGCCTCGACGCTGCTGACAGCGAACATCGCGTTGAAGCCCCGCCCTCCGGGATTTGTCCGGTGCGTCTTCTGGCGAAAATTGGTCAGAATGTACTGGGAAACCTCTTTGATCCGCTCAGGGTGCAACAAGGCCTTCCTGTTCTCAGCTGCGCTGAGCTTGGCCTCATCCTGCTCCTTCTCAATGGCCCGGAACTTCGGCCTCACGTCGTTATAATCGACCTTGAACTTCAGGACCTTCTCATCCCGGATTGCGTCAGTGATGACATAAGAGTGCAACTCGCGGCCAAAGACACTTGCGGTCGTTTCCGACCCTGAAGCGTTGCCCTTTCGGATCAGTTTGCCATCAACGATATCGTCTCCGAAAATTGGCGTGCCGGTGAAACCAAACTGATAGAAACGCTTGAACTTCCTCTTCAGGTTTCTCTGCGCCTCACCAAACTGGCTGCGGTGGCATTCGTCAAAAATGAAGACCACCTGTTGGCCATAAACAGACAGGTCGCCTTCGCTCTTCATCAGGTTGTTGAGCTTCTGGATCGTGGTAACGATGATCTTCTGATCGTTCTTGGCCACATTACGCTTGAGCGCTGCCGTGTTTTCCGAGCCATTGACGCTATCGGGCGAGAACCGCTGGTATTCTTTCATCGTCTGATAATCGAGGTCCTTGCGGTCGACCACGAAGAACACCTTGTCGATGAAATCCAGCTCGGTCGCCAGACGCGCTGCTTTGAAGCTGGTCAGCGTCTTGCCTGATCCGGTGGTGTGCCAGATGAAGCCTCCGCTTTCCGGCTTGCTCCAGCTCTTGGCGTTATAGGAGCTTTTGATCTTCCAGAGGATGCGCTCGGTTGCTGCAATCTGATAGGGGCGCATCACCAGCAGCGTGTCACTCACGTCAAAAACCGAATAATGCAGCAGCACTTTCAGCAGCGTTGTCTTCTCAAGGAAGGTGGCGGTGAAGTCCTTCAGGTCCTTGATCAGCGTGTTATCCGCCTTCGCCCAGTTCATGGTGAAGTCGAAGCTGTTCTTGTCGCGCTTGGTCGTGTTGGCAAAATAGCGTGTGTCAGTGCCATTCGAGATCACGAAAAGCTGGACGAACTTGAAGAGCGAAGCCTCGCTGTTGAAGCTTTCCTTGCTGTAGCGGTGTATTTGGTTGAACGCCTCGCGAATTGCCACACCGCGCTTTTTCAGCTCGATCTGCACCAGTGGCAGGCCGTTCACGAGGATCGTGACGTCATAGCGATTGGCGTGCAGCCCGGTCTGCTCAAACTGCTTTATCACCTGCAGCTTGTTGCGCGCGATGTTGGCCTTGTCGAAAAGGTAGATGTTCTGGATGCGACCATCATCGAAGACGAAATCGTGGATATAGTCGTCATGTACCTTGCGGGTCTTGTCGATGACTCCGTCGCTCGGATTGTCCAGATAAGTGCTGACAAAGCGCTGCCATTCCTCATCGGAAAAGCGCACGCTGTTCAGGTCTTCCAGCCGCTCACGAACATTGGCCAGCATGGCTTCGGATGAGGTTAACGTAGGCAGGAACGCGTAGCCCTGATTGCGCAGGTCCTTGATCAGCTCGCGCTCAAGCTCGGCCTCACTCTGGTAGTGGTCCGAAGCGGTCCAATCGCTGGTGTATTTGTCGAGAATGATGAAGTTCTTCGACTCCGCTATCGGCTTGGTCTGCTCAACCATTTTGCACTTCCTGCTGCACAAAGCGGTAATTGTTGATCAGGTTATCAAACAGAAGTTTGACCATCTGCTTCTCAGGGCCGTCCGGCTCCCGAACTTGCTCGCCCGATAAGCTTGAATGGCTGGAGAACTGCATCACCCTGTTCAGATAGCCCTGCCTTGCACCGGGCGCATCCACATCAGGCACAGTGTTGAGCAAATCCCCCCAATTTTGATAGCCCAGAAAGGCCGCTGTCTTTTCATAGAGGTTGCGCAGAAACATGAAATGGATGCGCTCGATCTTGTTCTGCTCGATAGCTTCGGCCAGCAATCGGCGCAGATGCAGGTGGTAGGAAAAACTCCTGTTTGAATCGCCGTGCTTGGCATCAAGCTTGAAGGTGCCATCTTCCAGCTTTTCCAGCATATAGCAGGTCTTGCTGTTCAGCTCGTTGAAAAGGACGTTGTAAAAAAGCGGGCTGTGCGTGGTGATCACGAATTTCAGCCCGTTCGTTGCCTCGCTTCTTTTGATCAATCCCGCCACATCGACGGCCAACTGGATCAGGTGGTTTTCATCCAGCGAACTGACCGGATCATCAATGAAAACATATTCAAGATCGTTGAACTGTTGCGTCTCGCGGTCCTCAATCTCGGCCATGTTCCGCGCGCTTATCACCTGATCCAGTAGGCAATAAAAAACGCTCCAGATGAAATTGCTTTCTTCGCCCTTTGAAATCTTGAGATTCTCAATGCCCTCATTATCGCCGCGTTCGAGCGAGAAGGTGACTTCGAGAAAGTCGCTGCTGAAGCGAGGGGTCAAGTTCGGCTGGGTATAGCGCTGGAATGTCGTGATGACCCTGACATCAAGCCCAAGGTCTTCAAAGGCGATCTTTGTGTAGGCATTCGGGTGGATCTTCAGCTTGCGCTCGGTGTCACCCTCAAGGTCGTTGTCCCAATAGAATAGATCTTCGGTAAACGCATTGTAGTAGAGGATTTTGGGCAAGTGGTCGTCCGGGCGATCATCGCCCTTTGGATCGACCAGTTCTTTCAAGGTGCTTGAAAGGCGGGTCTTGCCGTTGCCGTTGAAGGCGTAAATCAACTGCACCTTGGGAACCGGCTTGGTTTCTTCGACCTCTTTGGGGGGGATTTGCCTCGTCTCTTTGGTAACGGTTTTCCGGGTGACCTGAGGCGAACTCAGAAGGCTGGCGATCTGCTCAAGGGTCTGGCTCATGCTTCAGCCGCCTCTGCGGGCTTGGGGAAGCTCAGGAGTAGGTCGCGGTAATATTCATATTGCTGTTGCCGCAGCGCGATTTCGCGCGGCAGGCCTTCGCTGAGCGAGTTGGTGAGTGTGTCGAACTTGTCGAGGATTGAGGCGATGCGGGCTTGTTCTGCCAGCGAGCGCTCCGTGTCGTCTGCAAACGGTACCGGAAACGGCATGCTACAAATCATTGGACGGGTAAGCTGGGGAATACCAGAAGGTGGAACTTTGTAGCCATTCTCAATAGTCTTCATGAAATGATACGCGAACCGAAGGTCTATGCCCTTCTTCGGAGTGAGTACCAAGAGGCGAACAATTGGAAAGAATGGCTCTTCCCTGTAGCTGGTCCATCCAATCGTGCCTCTCGCCGAAACCGTTAAGCTCGGCTGCTTAACCTTTGCTGTGTTGGTCCAGCCATAAAGAGCTTTCTTCCCAATACCGTTGGACAGGATAGGAATTGCAAAATCTTCGGTTTTTTCGGGCGAGATCGCGCCTTTGGGTGCGTCCCCACCTGCCGAAATCTCGAAAACATCACCAAGCGCCTTCCATTCCACCTCTCCATCCTCAAAAGTTAGGAGATGGTCGCGGTAGTGGTTGTATTGTTTCTTGCGCGCTGCAAGCTCGCCGGTCAGCTCGGCGGTCAGCTCGGTGAAGGTGTCCAATATCCGAACAATCTCCCCCTGTATCGCCAGCGACTTCTCCGGGTCGTCCGGGCAGGGGATGGGTATTTCAAAATTTTCCAGCATCGGCTTTCTAATCGACTCTGCTGTGGCACCCACACTTTTCCTAATAATGTAGCTCTTGAAGTTCTGCGACATCCAATGAAGCAAGTACTTTGGATCGACGGAATCGAAGGTTGGCGCGATCCTGTAGGCACGCTGATGTAAGGCATACTTACCTGTTGCGAAGTGAAAAATGTCTCCAATTCCGCCTTCACCCGGAACAATAATCGCAGTCTCATCAAATTGAAAAGTGTCGGATTTCAAGACATTCTTGGATCGAACATAAAATGGGTATGAGCCTGCTTCGCTCTCATCTTGCCGATTGGAACTTCCAGTCCCGATGCTTGCAATGCTCTTCAATGGAAACCATGCCACATCAGCGCCATCTAGCAGTTTTTCCAGAAAGCCTAGATCGCTCACGCCTCAATCTCCGCGACAATCGCATCAATCTCGCTGCGCAGCCGGTCAATATTGGCGACGGTCGTTTTCAGTTCCGCATTCAGCTCGGCAATGCTCACATGCTCGCGCGTGTCCTTTGGTTCGACGTAGGCGCTGACCGAAAGGTTGTAATCCGCATCGATGATGCGCTGCTGATCCACCGTCTCGGCCACATGCGGCACGTTCTCCTTGCTGGTGAACATGCGGATGATCTCGGCAACATGATCGTCGCTCATCTCGTTGGTGTTGGTCTTCTTCGCGAAGAAATCCTCACCGCTGGCATCGATGAACTGCACCTTGGTGTCGGTCTTGCTCTTGGACAGCACCAGAATGTTGACCGCGATTGTGGTGCCGAAAAACAGATTTGGCGCGAGCGAAATCACCGTTTCCACGACATTGCTGTCGATCAGATATTTGCGGATTTTCTGCTCCGCCCCGCCGCGATAGAAAATGCCCGGAAAGCACACAATCGCCGCCCGCCCTCTGGCGGAAAGATAATGCAGGGCGTGCAGCACAAAGGCGAAATCCGCCTTAGACTTCGGCGCGAGCACGCCAGCGGGCGCAAAACGGTCATCATTGATCAGCGTCGGGTCTTCATCCCCCTTCCAGCGGACCGAATAGGGCGGATTCGAGACGATGGCATCGAAGGGCCGTTCATCAAGAAAGTGCGGATGTTCAAGCGTGTTGCCGTTCTGGATGTTGAACTTGTCATAGTTCACATTGTGCAAGAACATATTCATGCGGGCGAGGTTGTAGGTGGTGTAGTTGATTTCCTGCCCGAAGAACCCCTCTTCAATGAAATGATCGCCGCAATGCTTCTTAGCCTGAAGCAGCAGAGAACCTGACCCGGCGGCTGGATCGTAAATCTTGTTGACGCTGCTCTGCCCGTGAACAGCCAGTTGCGCGATAAGCTTGGACACATGTTGCGGGGTGAAAAACTCACCGCCCGATTTGCCCGCGTTGGCCGCGTAGTTCGAGATCAGAAACTCATAGGCATCGCCGAAGAGATCGTTTTCGTTCTCTTCAAACTTGAGCGGCAAGCTTTCGACACCCTTCAGCACCTTGGCCAGCCGGGCGTTCTTGTCCTTCACCGTGTTGCCCAGCCGGTTGCTGGTGGTGTCAAAATCGGAAAACAGGCCCTTGATGTCCTCTTCGGAAGGGTGGCCATTTGCCGAAGCTTCAATCGCCTTGAAGGTGGCGGCAAGGTCGGAGTTCAGGCTTTCGCTGGTGTTTGCCTTCGCCGCGACATTGGCAAAGAGCTGGCTGGGATAGATGAAGTAACCCTTGGTCTTGACCGCATCGGCCTTCACAGCATCGGGAATGGCGCTGTCGGGCATCTTCGCATAGTTGACGCTCTCGTCCCCCGCCTCGATGTAGGCAGTGAAATTCTCGCTAATGAAGCGGTAGAACAGCGCGCCCAGCACGAACTGCTTGAAATCCCAGCCGTCGACCGCCCCCCTGACCTCGTTGGCAATCGCCCAGATTCTCCGGTGCAATTCATCGCGCTGCTGTTGGCCTGTCACTCTTATTGTCCCTTACGTTAATGCGCGCGGCTGGCTTAGCAGCGCCACCGCCGCCGCGCCAAGGAGTTAGGACAAGGCTTTGCCGCCCATTTTCTGCAACGTGGCCATGACTTGTGCCAATGTGGCGGGATCGATCGAAGGGGTGGTCTGGTCCACCGCAATGCCCCGGATCAACTCGGCTTGGCGGTGCGGGGAAATCGTGCCGTAGCTCGTCAGCGTGGTCATGGCGTGCGTGTGACCCATGTTCTGCGACCATGCCTTGAAGGCTTCGATGTTCGGGCAGACCCGTTCGCCATACTGGACCAGCGTATCGCGGAAGGAATGCGGGTTGTAATAGGGCTGGCCAGCCGCAGCGAAGGCTTCGGAGAATATCTTGCGTATGGGGCCAGCGTTGGCCCAGCCATCACGGCGAAGGCCCACCGCGACGAAGCCGCCGCCTTCGCCAATGCCAATGCGCGTTGCCGGAAAGAGCGGGTCTTCGTCGTTCCAGAGCAGGACTTCGCGAAGGTGCCTGCACCAGTCCTGAAATACCTCCAGCGCTTCACCGCCAACGGGATAGAACCACGTGGAGAAGGTCTTGCTGGCCTTGGTTTTCACGTCGCGGGCGTCCTGATCCACACGGCCATCGCGCAGATCGATGTGCTTCAGCCGGAAAGACGCCAGCGCGCCGTCGCGCGCTCCAGTAAGCAGGGCAAAGGCCACCAGCGCGCGGTTGCGCTTTTCGATGTCGGTTTCGAACGGCATGGCAGACAGGACGTGGTGCACCGTTTCCAGCGAGGGGAACGGCTTGTGCCGAACGGCCTTGGCAATGCGCACTTCGGTTTCGGCCAGGTTGAAATAGTCGGCATCGCCGTAGCGAAGGTGCGACTTGTAACCCGGCTGGCCAGCCAGCCAGACGAAGAACGCGCGCAGGGCCGATAACGTCGAGTTCACCGTGGCGCGACCCAAAGGCTTGCCAGTGCGCACGGCCCGTTCTTCGTCCAGCTTACGCTTGAAGGCGACGGCTTGCTGGCGGTGGAACTTGCGGAAGTCCTTGTGCCCGTTCGCCTGTTCGAAGCGGTCCAGCGCCTTTGCCACGGCATCGATCGACGCTTCGCTGCGACGGCCCGCTTCCTTCAGATATTGGAAGTATTCCCGCTTGATTCGGGCGTTGGCGGCGTTGTGTTTTGCCATTGGGTATCAGTCCTTCGGTTTGTCACAATTCAGGGAGGGCAATGCGCGCTCTATTAGGCGTGAAGGGGCCTGCCTGATTTGGACGGCTAGCCGGGGCATGATCGTGCTGAGCTTCGCCACGTTGGCCCTGCGGTGCATCATCGTGCCGCACGTCTCGCAAATGGCCATCAGGTTGCCGGTCGTGCCCTTGCCGGGGATGAACTCCACCATGCCCAACGCAGGCGCTTTCGGCTCGCGGCACTTGAAACAGTAGATTGTTCCCGGCTGGCAAGGGCGCTTGCGGCTGGTCTGGCGTGCCAACAGAAACGCCCTCGTTGCTTTCCCGTTGAACAGGGTTGGCCTGTTGCCGTCGATCGCCTTCAGGCCGTCGCGCTGCCAGTGACGCACGGTGTTCTTGTGCACGCCAAGGCATTCGGCCAGCTCCCGCACATCATAAAGGCGGTGCAGCTTCACCCGGTAGGGATTGACCCGGCGGGCAGGCACCGGCCTTATTCCTGCCCTGCTACCAGACGGCGAACGGATTCCGCCTTGATAAGGGTGCGACGGCCAAGCTTGAACGCTTCCAGCCGCCCGTCTGCGATCATCGCGTTGATCGTCGTGCGGCCAAGGCTGAGCGCTTGGCCCGTTTCTTTGATCGAATAAGCAAGTCGTTCCATCGTTGTTGCTCCAGCGTGTGCCAGCGGGTGCTGGCGGGCACTGGAATAGTTCTACGGTTTTGTGCGTTGAATCAGCCTGAAACGAGCGAAAGGCCGAAATCGCATTTAAGGCCTTTCAGGCGTTTTTAGCGTGTGCATGACTCTCGCTGCACGTTGCCGGATTTGGCTTTGTGCCGGAGCGTCACCAGCTTCGCGTATGAACCAATTCGACATCATTGCTTCGATTTTGGCTTGTGCTCCGGGGCCAGTAGGAAGTCCGTCAGGGTGCTGTGCTGCGCAAACGATATGCGCCAACGCTCCTTCCCAATCCCATTTCTGCGGACGACCAATCTTGCCCCGCTGTTCGTTGCTCTGCGCGACGAAACCAATTTTCTGCCCTAGCTCCATGGATGGCAGAAGCATTTCTATCTTGCTGAACTCAAAGCTCAGCCCTGCCATTTCAACTTCGAAGTCTGCCCGTTCCAGTTCTGTCTGGAAAAATTCCGAGTTGGGGAAAAAGGTTTCATGGAACTGGTCGTTCCACGGGATCGAGTCTGCCTTCAACGTGCCCGCGTCCCAATCAATTTCTGAAGCGTATAGAAAGAAGCCGTAGTCGACTTCCTTGGGGTCTTCGGTTTCATCCCAGCAGTAGGGCTCATCTTCGAAACGGCTAAATGGGTCCTTGCCTATCAGCTTTTCGGCAATTTCCTGATTGAACTCCTGCCTTATCGCCTCGTCCATTTTTGGACCGGAAAGCTGGCCAGCCTTATCGATAAGTTGTGATGTCATATCACAAACTGAGCCGAAGGGCTGGATACGGCCATTTCTAGAATAGGCTGTTAGCCCTTCGTCGAACGTCATCCATCTTAGAAGGCGCTGAACCCAAGGTCTTGGCGCGGCCTGTGATAAGAAGTTCAAGCTTCACGCGACGAGATCAACTTCATGCTGCTGTGTTAGCACGACTCCGCAAATCAATGACAGTGGCCCCAGTCCGCAGCGTTTCCAGATAGTCCGCCCACCATTGCGCCATGTCGACGCGCTCTTGCCAGTGCTGGCCGCGATGATAGGCGGCGCGCACGGCGTCCTTGTCCTTGTGGGCCAGCGCGCGTTCGATCGCGTCGGCGGACCACTTGCCCGATTCGTTCAGGAGCGTGCTGGCCATCGCGCGGAAGCCGTGGCCGGTCATTTCGTCGTTGGAGTAGCCCAGACGGCGAAGCGCGGCGTTGACGGTGTTCTCCGACATTGGGCGAAGGTGCGTGCGGATCGACGGGAAGACATACTGGCCATCACCCGTCAGGTCGCGCGCTTTGGCCAGCACAGCCAACGCTTGGCGCGACAGCGGCACGACGTGTTCGGAACGCGCCTTCATCTTCTCGGCTGGTATCCGCCAGACCTTCGCGTCGAAGTCGAACTCCGACCATTCGGCATAACGCAGTTCGCCAGGGCGGACGAAGACCAGCGCGGCCAGTTGCAGGGCGTAGCGCGTGACAGGGTGGCCGTCATAGCCATCGATCGCGCGCAGCAGTTCACCGGCCTTCTTCGGCTCCAGAATCGCGGCGTGGTGCTTCGACTTGTGGCTGGTCAATGCGCCGCGCAGATCGCGGGTAGGGTCTGAGGGGGCTAACTGGTTCGCAATCGCGAAGCGGAAGACTTGACTGGCGAACTGCAAGGCCCGGTGCGCGGCTTCGGTGCGTCCGGTAGTTTCATACTTACGGACCGCTTCGAGCATTTCGAACGGCTGGATTTCAGCGACAGGGCGCTGGCCTATCGTCCGGTCCAGAAGCTTCAGGAGCCACTGCTGCTTATCCGTGGTGCGTTCGGAACGGCCTTCGCGCTTGCACTTGGCGATGTAGCTTTGCGCCACGACCACGAAGGAATTGGCGGCGCTAACCTTGGCGGCGTGGCGGTCCTGCTTCTTCTTCTCTGCCGGATCGACGCCAGCGGCCAGCAACTTGCGTGCGTTGTCGCGCAGATCGCGTGCGGCTTTCAGCGACACTTCAGGATAAGCGCCGAACGCAAGCTTCTTCTCGGTTCCGCCGGGGGTGCGGTATTTCATCCGCCATAGACGCCCACCAGCGGGGGAAACCTGAAGGTAGAGGCCCTTCTCGTCAGCCACGCGGTAATCCTTGTCGCGGGGCTTCAGGGCGCGGATCGTAGAATCGCTAAGGGGCATCTTGGGGGCCTTTCAAATCAGGCTTTTTCACAAGGCCCCCACAAAGGCCCCCAAGATCGTCCGAATATCGACGAACAACAGCGAGCATCAGCGGTAAAGTCGACGCTAAAAGTGGCAGATTTCCGGGTTTTTTCAAGCTTTGGCGACCATCTGCGAACTGGCAGATGGTGCCCGGGGACGGAATCGAACCGCCGACACCATGATTTTCAGTCATGTGCTCTACCAACTGAGCTACCCGGGCTTCGCTGCGGCGGCGGTCATCAGATGACCGGCGAGCGGTTGGAGAGCGCGCCTATGGCGAAGGCAGCGCGGCTTGGCAAGAGCCAGAATCCCCTTTTTTGAAATTCATTCTTCCCGGGCAATGTCTTCCGGGTCAACGGGCGGGCCGGGCAGGGCATAACCGTCGTTCAACCAGCGCGCGAGATCGCGGTCGCGGCAGCGGGCTGAGCAGAAGGGGGCGAATTCCTTTACCTGCGGCTTGCGGCAGATGGGGCAGGGTTTTTGTCGTGCAGCGTCGCTCATAATGGCACCGCCTGCGCGAAGCCCGCTTCCAAGGCAAGGGCAGGATCGCCTTCCACCCGGATTTCACGGCCCGTGCGGCGCGCCAGTTCGGCCAGCCATTCGTCCTTCAACTGCGCCCGGATTGCGGGATGGCAGGTGAGGAGCAGGGCACCGGGTTCCACGACGCCTTCCGCCCGGCGGAGCAGGCGGCGCGCGGCGAGGCCTGTGCGGTTGCGTGAGGCGCGCTGGAGGAGCGAAGGGCGGGTAAGACGGGCGACGAGCTGGACGAAGCCGAAGCCGTTCATTGCCGTGCGCTCATGCGGCCAGGCGGCCAAGGCGGCGCCCAGGGCCTCGTCCACCGCGCGGCGGTCTGCCTTGGCTTCCAATGTCGGGAAATCCACGCCGACCGAGCCGCCGATGTCGAACCGGCGCAAGGCGGCGGCAATGGCAGGCACAGCCGCAAGGGCGAGGCGGGCAGGGGGCAGGGTGCCGTCCACGTCGATCAGCGTCATGGCGGGCGTAGGGCTGAGCAACAGCGAGCCGCCTGAGAAGGCGACCTCTCGGGAAAAGGCCTCGTCCAGCAGATCGTCCCATTCTTCCGTGGGGAAGCGGCGGACGATGCGGGCGGTCTGCCCTTCTTGTGTCAGGGCTTCGGCCAGAATGGGGGCAGGGCGCGGTGCTTCGTCGGTTGGGCGGGCCTGGGCGAGCTTGGTGCGGCCAGCCTCACCGATTGCCGCGCGGGTGACGATCAGGCGGATCGCCGCGCCCTCGCTGGCGGATTTGGGCAGGCGATCCACCAGCGCTTCCTCGCCATTGGCGAAACGGGCAGTGCCACGCGCGCTGCCTGCGGTGCGGGCCACGAGCCGGGCGTCTTCCACTTGCCCTACGGCGAGCGAACCGGGCCAGTCGATGCGGGCGGCGGCGATGGCATCGCCTTCGATCAGGATCGCGCGGGCTTCGCCGATCCCTTCTTCCACCAGCCATTCAGCCAATGGGGAAACCTGCGGATTTGAGGAGGGCGCGGCTTTCGAACAGGGGCAGGCCCATCACGCCGGAATGGCTGCCGCTGATCCAGGCGATCAGCCCCTCGGCGGCGCCCTGTATGGCATAGCCGCCTGCCTTGCCGTGCCATTCGCCGCTTGCGACATAGGCTTCGATTTCCTCGGCCGAGAGGGATTTGAAGCGCACCACTGTCTCGCTCAGCCTTTCCTGCAGCGTGCCGTCGGGCGCGAGGAGCGCAACGGCGGAGAGCACGCGGTGGCGGCGGCCGGATAGCAGGTGCAGGCACTGGCGGGCCGTGCCCTCATCCTCCGCCTTGGGCAGGATGCGCCGCCCGCAGGCGACCACTGTATCGCCCGAAAGAATGAAGCTGGCCTGTTCGTCTTCGCTCAACATCTGGCGAGAGGCGAGCGCCTTCTCCCGCGCCATGCGCAGGGCATAGGCGCGCGGCAGCTCTGCCCGATGCGGGGTTTCGTCGATGTCGGAGGCGCGGATCGCCGCAGGCACAATTCCCAGCCGCGCGAGCAATTCGCGCCGGCGCGGGCTGGCAGAGGCGAGGATCAGCGTCGGGGAAGGGCGGGGCGCGCTCACGCGCCGGCCTTATTGCGGGCCGGGGCCGCCGCGGCCGGGCATGAAGCGATAGGTGATGCGGCCCTTCGTCAGATCGTAGGGCGTCAGTTCAACCAGCACTTCGTCCCCCACCAGCACGCGGATGCGGTTCTTGCGCATCTTGCCGGCAGTGTGACCGAGGATTTCATGGCCGTTTTCGAGCTCCACCCGGAACATCGCGTTAGGCAGCAGTTCCACCACCTTGCCGCGCATTTCGAGGAGTTCTTCTTTAGCCATATGTGTTCAGTTTCCGGATTGAGATGTTCATATGGCGCGCGCAATAGCGGGCGAAGGCGAAAAAGGAAAGCCCGCCGCGCACACTGCGTTTGATTGCCATATCCGGCCCGCGTTTTATCGGCGGTCATCTGGCATTAATCGAATTGCGACGATTTGTTACGAAACGCGGCTTGAGGGTGGTGCGTTACCCCCGCATTAGACGCCCAACATCCCTGAAAAAAGACAAAGTCAACGATGACCCTGAACCGCGCCCTCCTGCTGTCGGCTATATCCGGCCTTGCCGTTGTTTCGGCTGTTCCCGTCCATGCGCAGCAGCAACCTGCTGCCGTTTCGCAAGACCCCGCCGATACGGCTGACGACGCCAGCGGCGAGGATAACGAGATCGTCGTGGTGGCGGAAAGCCTGCGCGGCCAGGTGCAAGTGGCCCAGCCGCCGATCCAGGTGCTCGACGAGACGGATATTGCCGCTTACGGTGCCAGTTCCATCGCCGATCTGGTCGCGGCCCTGGCGCCGCAGACCGGCTCCGGTCGTGGGCGTTCCTCCGGGCCGCCGGTATTCCTGGTGAATGGCATGCGCGTTTCCAGCTTCCGCGAAATGCGCTCCTTCCCGCCAGAGGCGATCCAGAAGATCGAGATCCTGCCTGAGGAAGTGGCCCAGAAATACGGCTTTTCCGCCGACCAGCGGTTGATCAATTTCATCCTGAAGAACAATTTCTCCAGCCGCGAGCTGGAGGGCGAATATAGCCAGCCCGGCGCGGGCGGCACTTCCAGCAAGCAGGTGGAGGCGACCTATCTTCAGATCGCCGGGCCCAGCCGCTTCAACGTGAATGCCAAGTGGGACGATACCAGCCTGCTGACCGAGGCGGAGCGCGGCCTGCCGCAATCGGTCGTGTCCGGCGTGGGGACCGATCCCAATCCTGCCAATTATCGCAGCCTGGTATCGGACAGCTCCGACCTGGAACTGACCGGCAATGTTACCACGCGGCTGGGCGACAATGGCAGCTCGCTGTCGCTCAACGGCACATATGAGCGGGGCCGTACCCGCAGCCTTTCCGGCCTGAATACCGTGACGCTGACCGATCCGGACAATCCGGATGTCAGCCTGCTGCGCACTTATGGCGAGGACGATCCGCTCGCTCGCCGGGGGCGGACCGAGACCATGTCGGTCGGCAGCACGCTGAATGCGCCGATGGGCGACTGGCAGCTGACGGGCACTCTCGATGCCAGCCGCGCGCGCAGCACTACCGAGATTGACCGTTATGCGGACCCGGCAGTGCTGCAGGATGCAGTGGCGGACGGCACGCTGACCTATGACGGCCCGCTGCCCACCACTGCCGATGCGGGCTTCGACATTGCCAAGACGGTGACCGATTCCGCCAGCTCGCTGGTGACCGTGATGGGCTCGCCCCTGTTCCTCCCGGCCGGTGATGTCACGCTGACGCTGGATGCGGGTTACAAGTGGAACCGGGTGCAGAGCCAGGATACGCGCAATTTGGGCATGGAAACCAGCCTGACCCGCGGCGATCTCTCTGCCGGGTTCAATCTGGGCGTGCCGCTGACCAGCCGCCGGGACGATGTGCTGAGCGCGCTGGGCGACATCAGCCTGAACTTTACCGCCGGGGTGGATCACCTTTCCGATTTCGGCACGCTGACCGACTGGACCGCAGGCGTCACCTGGGGGATCACGGAAAAGCTGAACCTGCAGGCCAGCTACATCACCCGCGATGCGGCGCCGGGCCTCAGCCAGCTCAACAGCCCTGAAATCGTGACACTGAATGTCCCGACCTATGATCTGGCGCGCGGCGAAACAGTGCTGGCCAGCATCATCAGCGGTGGCAATCCCAATCTGACCAAGGAAAAGCAGCGCGATATTCGCATCGGCGCCTTCTGGGACCTGCCGTTCCTTGAACGCTCCAACATCTCGGTCGAATATTTCCGCAACAATTCCTCGGATGTCAGCGCCTCCTTCCCGCTGCTGACCCCGGCGATCGAAGCGGCATTCCCGGATCGGATCACACGCGACATCACGGGCCAGCTGGTCTCCATCGACCAGCGGCCGGTGACCTTCGAGAGCCAAAAATCCTCGCGCCTGCGCTTTGGCCTCAATTTGTCCGGCTCGCTGGGCAAGGCCAATCCGAACGCCAGTGCTGGCCGCAACAGTCCCTTTGCCATGGCACGCAATGCCGTCAGTGGGGGGCAGGCTGCCGGCGGTCAGGCTGGGGGAGCGCAGGCTCAGGCCCCGGCAGGTGGAGCGGCGCAGGGCGGTGTTGCCGGGCCGGGCGGCGGCGGGTTCGATCAAGGACGCTTCGCGGAATTCCGCCAGAAACTCTGTGCGGAAGGCGCGCAGCCCGATATCTCCGCCATGCCGGAGCGGATGAAAGAGAATTTGCTGAAGCCTGACGGCACGATCGATCAGGAAAAGCTCGCCCAGGCCAAGCAGCGCATTTGCAGCAGTGATGGCCCGCAGGGCAATTTCGACCCCGCGCGCTTTGCCGAACTGCGCCAGCGTTTCTGCGCGCCCGGCAGCACGGAAGTGCCGGACCTTGCGGCCCTGCCCGAACCGTTGCAGGCCAATCTGCGCGGCGCCGATGGCAAGCTCGACCCCGAGAAATTCGCCCAGTTCAAGCAGCGCGTCTGCAGCAATGACGGGCCGGGTGCGGGCCGACAGGGCGGCGGCTTCGCCGGTGGTCCCCCGCCGGGTGGCCCGGCAAGTGGGCCGGGTGCGGGTGCCGGTGGTCCTCCTCCGGGTGGACCGGGCGGCGGCGGCTTCCGCGGACCGGGCGGTGGCGGCGGCGATGGCCGGGGCCGGTGGTTCCTGAACCTCAATTACACGCTGGAGCTGGAAAACGAGGTCCAGATCGCCGAGGGCCTGCCCGTGCTCGATCTGCTGGATGGCGATGCCCTATCGGGCAGCGGCGTGGTGCGGCATTCGGCGCAGTTGGTCGGCGGCTTGTTCTATCGCGGCTTCGGCATGCGCTATTCAGCCAGCTATTCCGGCCCCAGCCGGATCGACGGAACCGGCCTGCCAGGCAGCACCGATCTGCATTTCGGCAGCCTCGCGAAAGTGGATTTGCGCGTCTTTGCCGATCTGGGCCAGCAGGCCAGCCTGACCAATTCCGTGCCCTTCCTGAAGGGCAGCCGGATTTCGCTGGGCGTGGACAATGTGTTCAATTCCTATCGCACGGTCACCGATTCCAATGGCGATGTGCCGCTGCGCTATCAGCCGGGCTTCCTCGACCCGCAGGGCCGGAGCTTCTCGATCGAATTCCGCAAGATGTTCTGATCGGCCGCTCCTTTCGGGGAGGTGTTTCAGTCACCAGGCAAGGGGCCGTCGCCATTGGGCGCACGGCCCCTTTGCTTTTCATTTTCCTACTAGGCGGGGCCTTGCCATAAGCGGCCTATGACCATTCCGTTGCCTTCCTGCCTGCATCTCTCGGCCCCGGTTCCGACCCTTTCGGGGGGAGGGGAAGAGTTTCCTCCCTGTACCCTGTCAACCTTGTCAACTTCGACCGATTTCCGCGCCTTTCCGGTTCCCTTTTCCGTCAACTTTCCTATCTGGCCAGCATGAGCAAGACACCGGCCGGAACTCCCCACGATCCCCGAGGAGCCGAACGCTTCAACGAGGAGCGGGCGACTTACACGGTGCGTTCAGCCCAGCCGGATATAGAGGCGGGCGTGGCTGCCATCCGAGCCGTGGTGAAGGTGCTGAAGCCCAAGCCGGGCGTCTATCGCATGCTCGATGCCCGGGGCGATGTGCTCTATGTGGGCAAGGCCCGCGCGCTGAAAAACCGGGTGGCCAATTACACGCAGGTGGAGCGGCTGACGAACCGGCTGCGGCGAATGGTCAGCCAGACGCGCAGCATGGAAATCGTCACCACCAATAGCGAGGCAGAGGCGCTGCTGCTGGAAACCCAGCTGATCAAGCGCTTCCGCCCGGCTTACAACGTGCTGTTGCGGGACGATAAGAGCTTCCCCTTCATCCTGCTGCGCGCCGACCATGACTATCCGCGCATCACCAAGCATCGCGGGGCGAGGAAGGCCAAGGGCAATTATTACGGCCCCTTCGCCAGCGCCGGTTCGGTCAATTCCACGATTAATGCACTGCAGAAGCTGTTCCTTCTAAGATCCTGCACCGACAGCTTTTTTGCTCGGCGGGACAGGCCTTGCCTGCTCTATCAGATCAAGCGCTGCTCGGCGCCCTGCGTGGGCCGGATCGACGAGGCGGGCTATGGCGAATTGGTGCGGCAGGCCAAGGATTTCCTCGGGGGCCGTTCCACTGCCGTGCAGCAGGAAATCCAGCAGCAGATGGAACAGGCGGCTGAGGCGCTCGATTTCGAGCGGGCGGCGATGCTGCGGGACCGGTTGCGGGCAGCCACCGCGATCCAGGGCAGCCAGGCGATCAATGCCGCGGGTATTGCCGAGGCCGATGTCTTCGCCATGGCAGTGAAGGGCGGGCATGTGGCGGTGCAGGCCTTCTTCATTCGCGGCGGCCAGAATTGGGGCCACCGGGCCTTCTTCCCCGCCCATACCGAAGGGGTGGAGGAAGATGCCATTCTGGAGGGCGTAATCGCCCAATTCTACGAGGAAGTGCCGCCTCCGCGCCTCGTGCTGGTGGACCGCGAGATGGAAAGCGGGGAATTGCTGGCCGAGGCTCTGGCCAGTGCCAGCGGGCACAGGGTGGAAATCTCCATTCCCCAGCGGGGTGACAGGCGGCGGCTGATCGAGCAGGCATCGCGCAACGCAGTGGAGGCGCTGGACCGGCGCATGGCGGAAAGCAGTACCACCGCTAAAATCCTGCGCGAAATGGCCGATTTCCTGGAGCTGTCGGAGCCGCCCGAGCGGATCGAAGTCTACGACAACAGCCATATCCAGGGCACCAAGGCCGTGGGCGCAATGGTGGTGGCCGGGCCGGAAGGCTTCATCAAGAACCAGTATCGCAAGTTCAACATCAAGTCCGCCCAGACCGATGACGATTACGGCATGATGCGCGAAGTGATGACCCGCCGCTTCTCCCGCGCGCAGGAAGAAGACCCGGATCGCGATGGCGACAATTGGCCGGACCTCGTGCTGATCGATGGCGGCAAGGGCCAGATGAGCGTGGTGAAGGACGCGCTGGAGGAACTGGGGATAGAGGATGTCCCCCTGATCGCCATCGCCAAGGGGCCGCATCACGGGCGCGAGGGGCGCGAAGTGTTCCACTTCCCCGATGGGCGGGAGAAGATGCTGCCGGTGAATTCGCCGCTGCTGTTCTACCTCCAGCGACTGCGGGACGAGGTTCACCGCTATGTCATCGGCGCCCATCGCGCCAAGCGCAGCCGCGCGATCACCGCTTCGCCGCTGGATGAAATCCCCGGTATCGGCCCGGCAAGAAAACGCGCCTTGCTGCTCCACTTCGGAACCGCCAGCAAGGTGCGGGCGGCCTCGCTGGAGGATCTGCAGCGGGCACCCGGCGTCAGCGCCGCCGTGGCGCAGACGATCTACGATTTCTATCACCCCAGCGGGTGAGAGGAGGTTCAGGATGGCCGATGAGGAACAACGCGAACTGGCATCATCGCCCTGTTCGTTGGGTGAGGTCGATCCCGCCTATGCCGGGCTGGATGGGCCGGGCGATCTCAACGGCTGGCGCAAGGCCCAGCGCGAGCGGTTGATCGGCCTGCGCATGGCGATCCCGGCAGCGGAGCGGACCGAGTTGGGCGAGCGCGTGGCCGCCCGTCTGGAGGAACTGATCGGCGATCCGGCGGGGCTGGTGGTCAGTGCCTATTGGCCGTTCCGGGGCGAACCTGACCTCAAGCCGATGCTGGCCCGGCTGCGGGAAAAGGACGCGATCACCGCCTTGCCGGTGGTGGTGAAGAAGGCGCACCCGCTGGTCTTCCGCCAATGGCAATCGGGCGACCGGCTGGAACGCGGCGTGTGGAACATCCCCATTCCCGCGGATGGCGCCGAAGTGGTGCCGGACATCGCGATTGCCCCCGTGGTGGGCTACGATCCGCAATCCTATCGCCTCGGCTATGGCGGCGGCTTCTTCGACCGGACCCTGGCCGCGCTCCTGCCGCACAAGCCGCGCCTGTTCGGGGTAGGTTATACGGTGCAGGCAATCCCCACGATCTATCCGCAATCCTATGACATTCCGATGGATGCAGTGGTGACGGAGGAAGGCGTTTTGCGGCCCGCCCGATCAGTTCAGCCGGGCCTTGATGCCCGTTAGCTTGTCGGGATTGCGCATCACATAGATCGCCCGGATGCGGCCCTCTTCCAGCAGCAGGGCAGTGGTCTGGATTTCGCCGTCGCTTTCCTGCGTCACGAAACCGGGCAACCCGTTGATGAAGCCATATTGGATCAGCTCTGGCCGGGCCGGGCCGGTGAACCCCATGTTGGTCAAACGGGCAATGGCTGCCAGCGCGCGGGAGACGATGGCGCGGCCGCGCAGCACGCGCGCCACGGCGGGGCGCTTGCCGCCGCCATCGGAATAGAAGCTCACCTGATCGGCCAGCAGAGTGCTCAGCCCGGCGACATCGCCGCTGCGCGATGCGTCGAAGAAGGCTTCCGCGATCTGGCGGCCTTCTTCGCGCTGGACGGGAAAGCGCGCCCGTTCCGCCTGCACATTGCGCCGCGCTCGCGTGGCAAGCTGGCGGCATGCAGCGGCATCGCGGCCGAGCGACCCGGCGATATTCTCGAAGCTTTCCCCGAACACATCGTGCAGCAGGAACGCCGCGCGTTCGAGCGGGGAGAGCCGTTCGAGCGCGAGCATCAGGGGCAGGGTGACATCGTCCTCCGGCTCCTCGTCCAGCACGGGCTCGGGCAGCCAAGGCCCGGAATAGTCCTCCCGCCGGGCGCGGGCGGATTTGAGCTGGTCCAGGCACAGGCGCGTGACGACGCGGCGCAGGAAAGCGGCGGGCACTTCCACCGCTTCCCTGTCTGTCCGCGCCCAGCGCAGCCAGGCTTCCTGCACCATATCTTCCGCATCGGCCATGGAGCCGAGCATCCGATAGGCGACACGCAGCAACATCGCGCGATGCTGCTCAAAGGCGGCCGGGCTGTGCTGCGGCTCCATGGTCACCAGCCCAGCTTGGTGTCGAACATTTCGAAGCCGACTGCCAGCCGGTTCCAGCCATTCATGACAATGATCGCCATGGTCAGCTGCACTTGCTCTTCCTTGTCGAAATGGGCGTTCAGTTCGGCATAGACATCATCGGGCGCGCGCCGTTCGGCAACCAGGGTGATGTGATCCGTCCAGGCGAAGGCGGCGCGTTCGCGATCCGTGTAGCACGGGGCGTCCCACCATGCAGCGATCAAATGGAGGCGCTGTTCCGTCTCTCCCGCCTTGCGGGCATCGGACGTATGCATGTTGAGGCAATTGGCGCAGCCATTGATCTGGGATGCGCGGATTTTCACGAGTTCAAGCAGGCTATGCTCAAGCCTGCTGCCTTCCACAACGCGGGTGGAAAACTGGAGGTAGTCCTGCAGCATCTTCGGGGCTGCGGCATGGGGGTTGGGGCGGCTGCTCATCGCTGTTTCCTTTCTTCGTTGGAGACAGCGATGTGACGATGCAGCCACCCCTCAATGTGACATGGAGGTCAGAAAATTCCTCAATAGCTCGCGCGAGCCGTGAGGAAGAAGCTGCGGCCCGGTTCCGGGAAACCGTCCACCAGCGTGTAATTATCGTCGAACAGGTTGCGCACACCGGCGCCCAAAGTCACCCCGTCGATGACTTCGTAATCGACGCGCAGATTGGCCTGAACATAGGCGCCGGTCTTGTAATAGAGCGTGCCGGCCGTGTTGACGGTCCAGCGGTCCGACGCGACTTCCACCGAAGGCAGAATGCTCAGTCCGCCGAGGGGCTGCCATTCGGCCCAGGCGAAGGCCTTGTGGGTGGGCACGCCGGTTGCCTCGAAAGCGGGGATCGAAGGATCGGTGAAGTTCCGCTGCGTCCAGGTGTAATTGGCCCCGAGGGTCAGCGTGGCGGAAGCCTGCGCGCTCACTGCCAGTTCCGCACCGTAATATTCGCCCTTGCCGACATTGCGGCTCTGGCTGACCGGGGTGCTATCGTAGATGAAGGGGAAGGAGACGATGGCGTCGTCCAGCCAGGAATAGAAGGCGGCGCCTTCCAGCTTCACGGCGCCGAAGCGCTTCGATCCGCCCAGTTCCAGATTGGTCGCGCGTTCGCTCTTCAGGTCCGGATTGGAAGTCGCCCCGCCGAACCGCGAGCTGAAACGCTCGAAGATGGTGGGGAAGCGGGTGCGCGAGCTGAGCGAGAGGTGCAGGGCGGTATCCGCATCCGGCGTCCAGTCCACGCGGCCCTGCGCGTTCCAGGCATCGGCATCGGCCAGCGGATAGTCGAACAAAGTGCCGCCATCGCGCGTGCCGTTGAGAGTGAATTCCTCCGCCGTGTAGAGCTTGCGCCAATCATAGCTGAAGCCGCCCGTCACGCTGAGCGCGGGGCTGATCTGCAGGCGATCCTCAATCGCGATGCTGAACGTATCCTCGTCATCGGCCTGCGGCGGTTCGATGTAGCCGGTCGGGAAATATTGCGAATATTCGCTGTGCTCATCGCGGCGATAATGGAAGGCGAGGCCCAGCCGGTTGCTTTCAGTCGCATAGTCGAGCTGGACGGTGCCGCCATAGGCCTTGTCCTCGTACCAGCTGTTGAACACCTTACCTGCCGTCAGCGTCTGGCTGTTCTGGTTGCGATTGTCGAAGCCGCGCAGAAGGTTGTCGAAGCTGTTATGGTAGAGCTTGGTCTTCAGCGTCAGATTGTCGCTGAGGGCCGTGGTGGAGAGGAAATAGAAGCTCTCGATATTCCAATAGGGCCAGCTCCAATAGCGCTGGCTGCTGAGCGAATCCGAGATATGCAGCGGTGCGTTCTTCGATCCTTCCTGCCGTGTATAGCTGATCGAATATTCGTCGGTCGCATTGGGGGTAAGGCCGATCTTGGCGTTGACGCGCCAGTCTTCGGTGCGGCTGAAATCGCGCTCGCCGCCATCTTCCGTGGCGGTCGGCGTGAAGTCTTTCGGCAGGTCCCAATGGTCCCGGAAGGTGCGGGCATAGCTTGCCTGCGCATACCATTGGTCATGCCTGGTGCCGAGCAGGGCGAAGGCGCTGTAGCCGGCGTAATCCGCATCCCGGCCAAGCTCCAGCGTGCCGCGTGCCTCCACTTCCAGTTCCTTGGTGGGCTTGCGCGTGACGAGGTTGATCGCCCCGCCCATCGCCCCGGGGCCGTCGAGCACCGAGGCATAACCCTTGGCGACCTGGATTTCGGATACGTCGGGCGTCAGGAAGCGGCCGTAATCCAGCCGGTTATCGGCAGGCAGATAGACGCGGATACCATCGATGGAGAGCGGAACCTGAAACCGGTCAAACCCGCGCACATAGATCAGCCGCTCATTGCGCGATCCGCCGCTGTTGGAGGCTGCCACGCCCGGCATGAGATTGACCGCATCGTCCAGATGGTTGCGGTTGAAGGCTTCGATTGCCTCCGCCGTCATGGTCTCGCCGGTTACCGCAATGCCTTCCGGCTTTGCGCTGGTCACCACGATCTGGCCAAGGGTGAAGGTGTTGTCAGCCTGTCCGGCCGCTTCCTCGGCTTGGGCCGTAACAGGGGCCGCCACGGGCAGGCAGGCGATCAGGCAGGCCGAAGCCAGCAGGCGCAGTTTCATTTTCCGCTATTCCCTCATTGCAAAAACGCCCTCCGCTCCATGGCGAAGGGCTGTATATGACGGAATATCGTATGCTATGTTTATAGGAATATAGCAAGAGGCGTGCGAGAGGCTTGCTGGTCATTTGGCCGGTCATTTGGGTCGCGGGAGAGGTAAGGGTCTAGGGCTTCGGCGCGCGTTCGATGGGCCGGATCATGCCTTCCTGCGCGGTGGAGGCCACCAGCCGGCCGTCCCGGCTGAAGATCTGGCCGCGTGTGAAGCCACGCGATCCGCCGGCCCAGGGGCTGTCCGTGACATAGAGCAGCCATTCATCCGCGCGGAACGGTTCATGGAACCAGATCGCATGGTCGAGGCTGGCGGCCTTGATTTCCCCGCGATACCAGTTGACGCCGTGAGGGCGAGTGCTGGTGGCCAGCAAGTGCATGTCGCTGGCATAGGCCAGCACGGCGCGATGGACGCGTGGATCGTCGGGCAGTTCGGCCACGGTGCGGAACCAGATATGGCTGAGCGGTTCGCTCTTCTGGGGGAACATCCAGTCGCGCGGTTCAACCGGGCGGCTGTCGATCGGCCAGGGTTGCAACAGGCGGTCGCGATAGAAATTGGGCACCATATCCGCAATTTCGCGGCGCAGTTCAGCGTCGGACTTCAGGTCTTCCGGGGCGGGAACGTCCGGCATCTGC
>MKUB01000172.1 GCA_001898545.1 Sphingomonadales bacterium 63-6
GGGATCAGGCCCAGGATCGGGCTCCCCGCCCGAACAGGCGCCCAGCAGAGTGAGGGAAGAAACCGCCAGCAGCGGCAGGCCGAACTTGCGCTTGCGAGATTGGGTCATGCCCCAAGTAAAGCGAAGCCAATGCCCCACCGCTTGCGCCCTGCGTCAGGCAGAGGCGCGAATGCGGCGATCCGTGTGTCTAGGGAACCAGCACCGTATCCAGCGCCTCGGGCAGCATGCCGGGATAATCCAGCGTGTAATGCAGGCCCCGGCTCTCATGCCGCTTGAGCGCGCTTTTCACGATCAGATCGGCGCATTGCAGCAGGTTGCGCAGTTCTATGAGGTCAGTGGTCACGCGGAAGTGGCCGTAATAATCCTCGATCTCGTCATAGAGCAGCTTGATGCGGTGCTGCGCGCGTTCCAGCCTTTTGGTGGTGCGCACGATGCCGACATAGTTCCACATGAAGCGCCGGATTTCGGTCCAGTTCTGCTTGATGATCACTTCCTCGTCGGAATCGGTCACCCGGCTTTCGTCCCAGGGGCGGACCGGCGGCGGGGCATCGAAACTGTCCCAGCGGGCAAGGATGTCCTTCGCCGCGGCTTCCCCGAATACGAAACATTCCAGCAGGCTGTTGGAGGCGAGGCGATTGGCGCCATGCAGCCCGCTTTCGCTGCATTCGCCCGCGGCATAGAGGCCGGGCAAGTCCGTGCGGCCGGCCAGATCGATCAGAATGCCGCCGCAGGTGTAATGCTGCGCGGGCACTACGGGGATCGGTTCCCGCGTCATGTCGATGCCCAGGCCGAGCAGCTTTTCATGGATGTTGGGGAAATGCTCCCGCACGAATTCCGGCGGCTGGTGGCTGATGTCGAGATGGACGTAATCCAGCCCGAAGCGCTTGATTTCCGAATCGATCGCGCGGGCCACAACATCGCGCGGGGCCAGTTCCAGCCGCTCGTCATAGAATTCCATGAAGCGCTTGCCGGTGCGCGGATTGATCAGGCGCCCGCCCTCGCCCCGGACAGCCTCGGTAATCAGGAAGTTCTTGACCTCCAGATGATAGAGGCAGGTCGGGTGGAACTGCATCATTTCCATGTTGGAAACCCGCGCACCCGCGCGCCAGGCCATGGCGATACCGTCCCCCGTGGCGCCGCGCGGCGCGGTGGAGAATTGATAGACGCGCCCCGCCCCGCCCGATGCCATGATCGTGGCATGGGCCGTATGCGCCTCCACATGGCCCGTATCGGTGTTCAGCGCATAGACGCCCCACACCCGGCCCGAGCCGGAATAGCGCAGCTCGTTCTTGCCGGTAATCAGGTCGATGCAGCTGCGATTGGGCAGCAGGGTGATGTTAGGATGTTCCTCCGCCGCCTTGAGCAGCGCCATCTGCACGGCCCAGCCGGTGGCATCGTTCACATGCACGATGCGCCGGTGCGAATGGCCGCCTTCGCGCGTCAGGTGCAGATTGGCCCCTTCGCTGTTGAAGGGCACGCCCAGTTCCACCAGCCGGTCAATCGCATGAGGCGCGCTTTCGATCACGAATTCCACCGTCTCGCGCCGGTTGAGCCCGGCGCCAGCGATCATCGTGTCGCGAATATGTTCCTCGAATGTGTCGCCCGCATCCAGCACGGCGGCGATCCCGCCCTGCGCCCAGGCGGTGGAGCCCGAATTGAGCGCGCCCTTGGCCAGCACCAGCACCTTGCGGCTGTTGGCCAGCGTCAGCGCGGCCGTAAGCCCCGCCGCGCCGGAGCCGATGATGAGGACGTCATGGATGCCGTTGCCGCTCACGCCGAACTCCGCTCGCAGGTGGGTTGAACGAAAGCTCCGTCCGGATTGGACTCCAGGCGGAAACTCACTGCCGTGCTTCCAGCATCAGCACTCGTTCCATCTCCAGGGTCGTATCCGCGTTATTATCGTGCAGGACAACATGGAACCTGTAGGAACCGGGCGGATCGCTCGATTGCAGCATTGCCGACACCGGATCTTCACTGAAGGCCACGATACGGCCCTTTGGCTTGGCCGCCTTGGTCCAGATCCTGCGGCCCGGATTATCGACGATCTTTTCTCCGCCGGGGCCGAATACGGTGTAGTCGGCGGTCACGTTGCATTTGCCGTTCGCTCCCGCCTTGCAGTCGCCAACCGCAACCATGACGAGGAAAGGAACGTCCGCGAGTTTCGCCGGGACGGCCGTGGCTTCGTCAAGTCGACCTTTGCCTTCTGTCCAGGCCCGATATTTCTGCGGGTCGAAGAAGATATGAAACTGAGCCTGAAGTCCGTCCTGAACCCGGTAGGTCTCGGCTGCATGAGCGGAAACCGCCTGGATTGCGGAAAAACCTATAAGCGCGGCAAATGCGATGTTTCGCCAAGGATTATTCATCATGCCGCCTCCCTGTCGCTCGTCAGCTGGACGAACACATCCTCAAGGTCCGGCTCCTGCGTGGAAACATCCACGATGACGAAGCCCTGCGCCTGCACCTGGCCCAGCACTTCGCCCGCCGTGGCGTGATCCTTGTCATAAGTGATCTCGATCTCCCGCTCCCCGATCTTGCGGCATTTGACGAAGGCGGGGTGGCTGGGCAGATCGGCAAGGTCGCGGTCCAGAGACAGCCGCAGGATCTTCTCCCGCGTCATGCCCACCAATTCGCGCGTGGGGCGGTTGGTGATGAGCTGGCCGTGATTGATGATGGCGATCCGGTCGCACAATTCCTCGGCTTCCTCCAGGTAATGGGTGGTCAGCACCACCGTCACGCCCTGATGGTTGAGTTCGCTGACCAGTTCCCACAGCTGGCGGCGCAGTTCCACGTCCACGCCCGCGGTCGGCTCGTCCAGCACCAGAATCGGCGGGGAATGGACCATGGCCTTGGCGATCAGCAACCGGCGCTTCATGCCCCCGGAAAGCGAGCGGGAATAGGCATTGCGCTTGTCCGCCAGATGGACGGCCTTCAGCAATTCTTCCGAGCGGCGCAGCGCCTTGGGCACGCCCCACAGACCCGCCTGATTCTCCAGCACCTCGAACGGAGTGAAGAAGGGATCGAACACGATTTCCTGCGGCACGATGCCGATGGAAGCCTTGGCATTGCGCATGTCGCGGTCGATGTCATGGCCCCAGATTTCCACCGTGCCGCTGGTCTTCATCACCAGCCCGGCCATGATGTTGATCAAGGTGGACTTGCCCGCGCCATTGGGGCCGAGCAGGCCGAATATCTGGCCCTGCGGCACATCGAAGCTGACCCCGCCCAGGGCGAGCTTGCCTTCGCCGCCCTGCCCGGCCTTACTGCCCTTGCCCCGCACGGGGGCATAACGCTTGACGACATCCCTGATCGAGATCGCAACGCTGCTGTCACTCATGCCCCGCTCCTTGCGCCAGCGGGGCCCGCACGTAAAGGGCAAGCTGTGACAGATGCGCTACCGTCTTGCGGATCGTGCGGGCTGGGGTTAGTGGCGAATCCATGCTTCCGCCGCCAGAAACCACCCTCGTTGAAACCACCCGCGTCTCGTGTGACGGTTCGGGCGGTATTCGCGGCGGTTCCAGCTACCGCGCAGCGGCGCTGGGCCACCCGCGCGTCTTCCTCGAAATTGACGAGCACGGCTATGTCGATTGCGGCTATTGCGACCGGCGCTTCATCCTGAAGGGCGGCCCGGCCGACGGCGCGGACCAGTCGCAACTGCCGGATATCGCCTCGGGCGCGAGTCCGCAGGTCTGAACTACCCTGTCCGTTCGTCCTGAGCCTGTCGAAGGACGCGCGAGAGGCCTGAACCGGGCGCGTCCATAGGGCGACCAGTAGGTGTTGGCGGACGAAATCCCCGATTGCTTTGGGCAAATGTTGGGCGCGTCCTTCGACAAGCTCAGGACGAACGGGGAGTGTAAAGCAGTCCCTCCGATCCTCACCGCCCTTCCCGTCCCCACAGGGTGGAATCTGCTCCGACCCCCAACCCGCACTTTCGCTCGGCGGCGGGCGGACCTATATCCACCCCATGACTTTCACCGATCCGCGCGGCCATCTCTATGCAGATGGCAAGCTTTCGCCCGAAGAAGCCCAGGCCCTCGCCCGCAAGACGCTGGCGCAATGCGACGATGGGGAGCTCTATCTCCAGTTCGTCGCTTCGGAGAGCTTCGCCTTTGACGATGGCCGGCTGAAGACTGCCGATTATTCGCGCGATTCGGGTTTCGGCCTGGGCCGCGCGATCGAGCGTCCCGGCGGACTCGATCGCCAGAATCTCGCGCTGCGCCACGCCGATCGACGTGTCTTCGAGCTGCCGCTTCATGCCTTCAAGGTGCCGGCCCAACTCTTCGATCGGCGTCGGAGATTGGGCGAGCACGGGGAGGGAAGCCGACAACACGAGTACCGACGTCGCGAGGAGGGAGCGTCGATTCCACACAAGCTGATGCCGGCATACCTTCTCCCCCTGCGGGAGAAGGTGGCCGGAACGGCCGGTTGAGGGGTGCATCATACGGATTCCTCAAACGCCCGGGCGCTCGAAGACCCCCTCATCCGCCCCTTCTGGGCGCCTTCTCCCGCAGGGGGAGAAGGAGAGGCGGCCCTTGACGCCCGGGTGGGCCAGTTGCAACACGTCCTCAATGCGCGGTGGGCGCGAGTTCCGGCTGAAGCTCGGTCTCATCGCGGATCTCGCCGATCTGTTCCTCCTTGAACAGCAAGCCGAAGATCAGCATGCAGAACAGGGTCAACAGGAACGGCCCCATCCAGATCGCTCGCCAGTTTTCGACGGCCACTCCATCGACCACGGTCGTGAACTGGCGACGGACGTAGCCGGTCAGGATGCTGCCGATCACGGTCCCTAGGCCGTATACGACGAAGATTAAGAGCCCTTGGGCCGAAGCCTTGATGTCCTTGCTCGCGGCGCGATCGACGAACATCTGGGCGACGACGAAGAAGAAGCCGAAGGCGAACCCGTGGAGGGCGAGCGTCGTGATCATCAGCCAGAACGGATAGCCGAGGGCGGATAGACCGAAGCGAATCGCCCAGGCCCCCGCGCCGATCAGCATCGTGGTCTTGTACCCGAGCTTCGTCACCGAGAGGGGGACCAAGAGCATGACCACGCCCTCGGCGATCTGCCCGATCGTCATGTAAGCGCCCGTCTGCGTGGGGGGCACTCCGATCGACTCCAGGAAGAAGTTCTCGCAGGCGAAGTAGAACGCCAGCATGATCCCCACGAGCCCGGCCACGACGACCAGCACGGCGAACGACCGGAACCGCATGAGTTCCAGGCACTCGATCACCGCCGACCGCTTATCGATCGGGTCGGTGTCCTTGGCCGGGATCGGCGGCGTGTGCGGCAGCGTCAGGCAGTAGATCGCGTACAGGATCGAGAAGAATCCCGACACGCGGAGACAGTCGCGATAGTGCGGCTCGCCGACGAAGGGAAGCTCGAAGATCTGCTTCAGTACAGGTACGACGGACGTCTTCCATGCGGTCAAAAGGCTCTCAAAAGCGCCGTGCAGCCCGACGAGATCGAAAATCGACTGGAAGAAGGGTAGCGTCTGATACTCCAGATAGGCCCCGAAGAACAGACCGGCGGCGATCCAGCCGATCGTTCCCCAGACCCGGATCGCCGGGAAAAAATTCTGGTTCGATTCGCCGAGGCTGCGGAACGAGATCGAATTCGTCAACGCCATCGTCGGCATATACAAATTGCAGTAGAGGAACAGGACCCAGAAGATCGGCCAAAACGTCTGCAGGTATGCCGCGCCGATCAGCAACAGCCCCCCGACGAAGTGCGCGGCCGCCAAAACGTATTCGGTGGCGAAATAGCGGTCGGCGAGCTGCCCCAGGATGAACGGGCCGAGAATCGAGCCGAACCCATAAACCGTGAAGATCCAGCCGATCAGCTTTGGATCGAGATTCAGACTGTTCGACCCAAGCTGCTGGCCGAGCATCGGCAGCCAGATGCCCCACACGAAATACTGGAGGAACATC
>MKUB01000173.1:0-8278 GCA_001898545.1 Sphingomonadales bacterium 63-6
AAAAGCAATATGACGAAGCCGGCCTCAATGCGGGTGGTATCGTCGATACGGTGCTGAAGGCCCTGCGGCATAATTCAGCGGGCGTGGAAGAGGCGCGGGCTTAAACTTCGCCACTTCCGTTGGTGGATGGGGCTTCTTATTAGCCCACCCACCGCCAGATTCCTGCCGGAACCCCGGCCGCATGGATATGGCCGTAAGTCGCCTCCAGCCACAGAACCAGCGCGATCAGCCATAGGGGCAGGCCGACCGACAACAGCTTGCTCCAGCGCGGCCAGAAGCTCGTCCGGGTTTCCCATTGAATCCATGTATTGCCCAGCAGCGCGGCCTTCTTGCGGTCCTGCAAATGGCTGCCGACCAGGGCAAGGATCAGGATAGCAGTGGCGACAATGGTGGTTCGCGCGCTCCAGCCGATAAGGATATGGGCCACTGCCCATAATGCGATGCCCCACATCATCGGATGGCGCGTAACCGCGAAGACGCCAGTCGGGCTGGCCACGGCGATCTTTTCCAGCGGCGTCTCGGGCATGGCCGGATTGCCGCGAAACGATCCTAGCAGCAGCACCAGTGCCGCCAGCGTGAGCAGGCTCGCCAATATCCAGGCAACATCGCCCGCCATTCCGTTCAGGCCGCCACTGCCCGGTGGCGAGGCGCGGAAGGCCAGAACCATCCACACCATGCTGGCCAGGGCGACCAGCGAATAGACACCAAGGAACGGCTTCTCTCCCAGTACGCGCACCAGCGGCGCGCGCAGCGGATGGGACAGCACGAAATGCCCGCCCGTAAAGGCAGTCGAAGCGGCAATCAGCGAAATGAGCGACGGGTCCATCAGGTGCCTCCCTCGCCCATGATCATCTCACCACTCATAAGCCTTGGGCAAGGCGCCTTCCTGAGGCGTCCGATAACGGTCACGCAGCTTGGTCTGGTGGCTTTCCAGCGGCTGTTCCACCCCGTCCACGAAGACGCAAATCGGGGCGGAGCTGAGTTCCAGCGGGTCGCCATTCCAGATCACCACATCGCCCGTCGCACCGGGTTTCAGCACACTCATGCCGGGCATGCCGCTGATCTCGGCGGGGATGGAACTGATCGCGGCGAATGCCTCGCCCCAGCTGAGCCCGCTGGCACCCGGCAGCTTGGTCAGCGCTACCAGATTGCCTGCCTGCTGCGGGGCATAGCGCGGCTGGTTCATGTCGAAGAAGCGGCCGATTGCCACTTTGACCCCGGCCTTGTGCAGCCGCCCGACATTGGACTGGGTTGCTGCCAGTTGTTCGAACTGGGCGGGCAGGTCATTCAGCGCATTGGCGATCACCGGCACCTTGGCCGCCGCGATTTCCTTTGCCACCATCCAGCCTTCGCTGGCCCCGGCGAGTATGAGGTCAAGCTTCGGGAAATCCTGCCGCAGCTTCAGCACCGCCAGAATATCGGCTGCACGCTCCACATGGACGTAAAGCGGCTGGCGGCCTTCCACGACCGCGATCAGCGCTGCCGCATCTGGGCGATTGAGCAATGCGTCATCGTTCCGGCCATTGCGCCCGGCCAGATCCTGCGCCTCGGCCAGGGCATTGCGGAAGGTGACATAGGCCGCCGTCCGGCTGCCCCCGGCCAGCGCACCGCCGCCCTCGCCCAATTCGACATATTGGAAGGCGCGGGGCTTCACCACCGGCTCGCTGTCGGAACCGAGATCGATCACGGCGCCCTGCCCGGCGAAGATCGCATTGCCGGAACGCGGGAAGACGCTGGCCCGGGTCACCCCGCCCGCACGGCTGACCTTGATGTTCTGCGCCAGTGGATTAACCACCGGGGCAATGTCCAGCGCGGCGCTGAATATGGCTTTGTCGGCGCTGACATCGCGGCTCTGCTCCACCGCATCGACATCGTACAGGCCAAGATCGGTAAGGGCGGAAAACAGGCCGGGCGTCACCCATTTGCCGGTGCCGTCGATCTGCTCCACACCCTGCGGCACAGCGATGCCCGTGCCCACGGCGGCCACCTTGCCGCCGCGCACCACTACGGTGGCATTGGCAATCGGCTCGCTCCCGTCACCAAGCGCGACGGTGGCGTGGGTGATGGCGAAATCCTGCGCGGTGGCGGGCATGGCAAGGGCCAGCGCGGCAGCGGCGGCCAGAAGAGCGGGAAGGCGCGTCATTTCACGTCTCCTTCACCGGGCTGGCCCAGCTCGAAATCGCTGACCGGGCGGCGCTGCGGATCGAGCGCATCGAACATCAGCGCGCCGTCGATCCAAACCTTTTCGGGCCGCGAATAGACCGACAGCGGGTTGCCGTTCCACAGCACCACATCGGCCATCTTGCCCGTCTCAAGGCTGCCGGTCTGCTTGTCGATGCCCATGGCCTTTGCCGGATTCAGCGTGAACCAGCCGACCACCTGCGCGTCGGGAATGTCGATACCGATGTGTTTGCCCGCGGCCTGCGCCTTGGCGGCTTCCTGATTGAGGCGTTGGATGCCGTTCTCGTCATCCGAATGGATGATCACGCAGGCCCCCGCCTGCTGGATCAGCGCGGCGTTTTCGGGGATGGCGTCATAGGCTTCCATCTTGAAGCCGTACCAGTCCGCCCAGACGGCGGAACAGACATTGGCCTGACGCAGCAGATCGGCGATCTTGTAGCTTTCCACGGCATGATGGAACGCCGTGACCTTGTAGCCCATCTCCTTCGCCATATCGAGGACGAGGGCCATCTCATCCGCGCGATAGCAGTGGTTCTGGACCAGGATTTCGCCATCCAGCACACCGGCCAGCGTCTCCATAGCCAGGTCCCGTTCCTTGCGGTCGCCAGCGGCGTATTTCTTGGCATCCAGCCAGGTCTTCCGGTTGACCGCGAAATTGCCCATCCGGGTCATTGGGGACCGGCCCTGGCTGCCATAGACCCGCTTGGGATTTTCGCCGCAGGCCATCTTGAGGCTGTAGGGCGCACCCGGGAACTTCATGCCCTGCACGGTGCGGCTGGGTACATTCTTGAGCGTGACGGAGCGGCCGCCCATCAGGTTACCCGAGCCAGGCAGGATCTGCAGTGCGGTGACGCCGCCATTGGCCAATGCGCGGGTGAAGCCCGGGTCTTGCGGCCAGACGCTGTGTTCCGCCCAGACCTGAGGGGTAGTGGGGTCGGTCATCTCATTGCCATCCTCATGGGCGGCAACGGCGGGGGAAGGATAGTCGCCCAGATGGGAATGGATGTCGATCACGCCGGGAGTGACGAACTTGCCCGTCCCGTCGATGCGGGAATAGCTCTCTGGAATGGCAAGCAAGGCATCGCCTACCGCGACGACCTTGCCTTCCGAAAACAGCACTGTGCCCTTGTCGATCCGGCCGCCCTTGCCGTCATAGATTGTGGCACCGACCAGAGCAGTGGGCGTGCCGGGATAGGGGCGATAGGTCGAGGGGTAGGGCTGGTCCTTCGCTTCGGCCTTTGTGGAAGAGTCGGATGGCGCAGGTGCAGGCTTCGCGCTCGCAATGCCAACCCTGCCTGTTTCGCCGCCGCAGCCCGCCAGGGCCAGAGCCCCGGCCAGAGCCGCACCGATTGCCGCCTTGCTGCGCCTCATAGCCCTGCTCCGCCTCAGTCGTTCAGCTTTGTGGCGGGATGGATACCCGCTGCCTCGGCTTCGGCGGCTTGCGGTTCGTCCAGTTCGGCATCGCCGAACACTCGCTCGGCTTCGCTGCGCGCGACTTCGTCGGTCAGCGTGTCGAGATGCATCAGCTTCTTCACCAGCGGGCTGACGATCAGCACGCCGATGCCCACCGCAACCGCGATCCAGCCGATCTGGCTGTAAACGCCGAGAACAACCTGCTGACCTGCGCCTTCGCCGCTGGCTCGTTCCGAACCCGTGGCGGCCGCGATCAGCCCGGCGGCGAAATTACCGGTGGCCGATGCAAAGAACCAGGTGCCCATGATGAGGCTGGCCATATGGGCCGGAGCAAGCCGGTTCATGGCCGAAAGCCCGACCGGAGAGAGGCATAGCTCGCCCGTGGTGTGGAACAGGTAGATCAGGAAGATGAACAGCACCGCCGTCTTGGCACCGTCTCCGCCAAGTGCCGCGCCCGCCACCAACACCAGGAAGCCCGCTCCGAGCTGGATCATGGCGAGGCCGAACTTGGCGGGAGTGGAAGGCTCCAACTTGTGGCGGCCCAGCCAAGTCCACAGGGCGGCGAAAAGCGGGCCGAGCAGCACGATGTAGATCGCGTTGATCGACTGGAACATCGATGCCGGCACGCCCCAGCGGTCTACATAGCGGTCCGTATAGAGGTTAAGGCTGGAGCCGGCCTGTTCGAACAGCGCCCAGAACAGGATCGAGCCGATGATCAGGAACATGGCCGCGAAAATCCGATCGCGCTCATGCGGGGTGAGCTTGATCACGGCAGTGAGCAGGACATAGCCGACCAGGATCGCACCGGCGATCATCAGCAGCCAGCCGACAAGATCCTGATACTGAATGAGGAACCAGATCACCGCGACCGAGGCAACGCCGATGGCGTAGATCGACCACTCGCGCGGCTTGGCCAGAGGAGCGGGCGGCTCACCCCGGCCCAGCAGCAGCGGCTTGAACAGAGTGAACACGATCAGGCCCAGCAGCATGCCGACGCCCGCCGCGCCGAAGCCGTAGCTCCAGCCATAGGTCTGGCCCAGATAACCGCACAGCAGCGAGCCGAGCGCGGCGCCCAGATTGATGCCGACATAAAAGATCGTATAGGCGCCATCGCGTCGCACGTCGGTGCGGGGATAGAGTTGGCCGACGATTACGGAGATATTGGCCTTCAGGAAGCCCGAGCCCACGATAATGAAGGACAGCGCCAGCCAGAAGATGCTGAGGCTGGTCGCATCCTGCCCGCCGTCTCCTTCGAAGCCCATCAGGAAGTGGCCGAAGGTCAGCAATACTGCACCATAGGCCACGGCCTTGCGCTGGCCCAGATACCGGTCCGCCAGATAACCACCCAGCACCGGGGTGATGTAGACCAGCGCCGTATAGGCACCGTAGATTACGCCGGATTGACTATCCGAGAAGAGCCAGTGCTGCGTCAGGTAGAAGATCAGGAGGGCGCGCATCCCGTAATAGGAAAAGCGCTCCCACATCTCGGCGAAGAACAGGACGAAAAGCCCTTTCGGATGCCCCAGGAAGGTTCCGCGGGCATCTCCGCTTTCCGCATATTGGCTGGCCATTGGCGCTTGGTCCCCATGTATCATGCGTCTGCCGGGCAATCCCGGTCTGGCGAATGGGCCACCCTACCCGAAAAGGCGGGCTTGTGAAGCGGGCTTGTTGCATTCGTAACTGAATTGCGACGGGCTGGCTGCTTGACCTGCAGCGCTGTATTATGGCACTGATGCACCTTGCGCTTTACGGCGAATTCCAGGGACAGACCATGTCGCAAGCCACTCGGCCCGTTTACCTGAAACTGCGCGACCTTATCGCTGCGGCGATCATGGATGGGCGTTATGCGGAAGGGGAAATGCTGCCATCGGTCCGCGCTTTTGCGGCTGAACAGCACGCCAACCCGCTCACCGTGGCCAAGGCCTATCAACAATTCCAGGTCGATGGGCTGGTTGAAGTGCAGCGCGGGGTGGGAATGTTCGTGGTGCATGGCGCCGCAGAAAAGCTCCGCCGGGCGGAACGGGAACTGTTTCTGGCGCAGGAATGGCCGGAAATTCGCGCCCGGATGCGACGGCTGGGCCTGGTTACCGCGGATTTGCTGAGCGAGGTGTGACCGGAACCTGTCCCGATCATGTCCATTGGTGCATTCCTTTGACCTAGCGCATTGCACTTGCGCCCTGCCTCTGGCAATTTTGCTTATTGGCGCATGAGGCGCCATGCCCGAGGGGGTGCAACGATGATCAGATCTGAATTGCTGCAGGTGCTGGCCAAGGACAATCCCGAGCTGCGCGCTGACGAGATCGAGCAGGTCGTCGATATTTTCTTCGACGAAATCGCACAGAGACTGGCCGAAGGCGGCCGAGTGGAATTACGCGGATTCGGTGCCTTCTCGACGCGGCAACGCGAGGCTCGCACTGGGCGCAATCCGCGAAGCGGGGAGGCCGTGACGGTGCCCTCCAAGCGCGTACCCTATTTCAAGCCGGGCAAGGAAATCCGCGAGCGCCTTAACAAGTAAGGGCCGCGAGCTTTTCAAGTCCTTCAATAGTGCCTCAAACGGTTCGGGCTGCCTTTGGCGGCCCGTTTCGCTTGAGCGCGGTTCGCATGTCGCATCTATTTGTCGGATAGAAAAAGGGCGCGGACCCTTTCGGAGCCGCGCCCATCAGTCTGTCGTCCCCGTTTACCGGGGATCGTGATCAGAAGTTACGCTTCACGGTAACCGCCCATGTGCGCGGAAGGCCCGGCTGCCCGGTGATTGCGCCCAGCGAATTGGTGATGTCACTCTTCGACAGGAAGTAATACTTGTTGAAGAGGTTCTGGACTTCCACCGAGACCTTCCAATTATCGTCCGCCGTAGCATAGCTGAGGCGAGCGTTGCCCAGGAAGGTGCCATCTACCTTGCCGGCTTCGGTATTGAACGCTTCGGAGTAGATATCGGACTGATAGCTACCGTCGAAGCGGGCGCTGACCGTGCCGCCGGACTTCAGTTCATAATCGTACTGAATGCCGAAGCTGTAGGTCCATTCCGGCGTGAACGGCGTAGTTGCCGTCAGCGGAACGCCCGACGTGCCCGTGTCCTTATACTTGAAGTTGATGTAGCTCAGCGAACCGTCGAGCGAGAGGCCGTCGACCGGATAGGCCGACATTTCCAGCTCGAAGCCCTTCACGTCAGCCTTGCCGACATTGTTCGGCTGGAGGCAGGGTGAAATCGGGCACGCGGTCAGCGTCAGAATGATGTCGTTGTACTTGTTGAAGAAGCCTGCACCGTTCAGGCGCAGACGCCGATCAAGGAAGTCACCCTTGAAGCCGATTTCGTAAGTGGTGATCGTTTCGGGGTTGAACGCCTTCAACTGGTTGTTCGGCGAAGAGGAGCCGAAGAACGGACGCGGGTTCACGCCGCCGCCCTTATATCCGGTCGAGATCGAGGCATAGGCCAGGAACTGATCCGAGAAGCGGTAGTCGGTAACCAGGCGCCAGTCCCAACGGCTGCCCTTGAAGCTGTCCTGTTCGCCATAAAGGCCGAGCAGAAGACAGTTCGGATCGTTGCCTATACCCGTCGGACCGGCAGTGGGCGCACCCAGGAAGAAGGCGCAAGGCAGCGGACCGGGGACCGTTCCATCCGGATTGCTCCGGTAATAGGTGTAGACCTTTTCGTCCCACGAATGGCGAATGCCGCCGGAGATGCTCCAGGCCTCGGTCGGGTGCAGCGTACCGTTGAGGAACACCGCCTTCGACGTGCTCGGCGTAGTATCCGGGCCATGGATGAAGTCGATGCCTGCATAGTTCAGGTCGACGCGAGCGGTGTAGTTACCGTTCTGGTCGAAATAGAATCCGCCGAGAGTATATTCGAACAGATCCCCGCCCAACTTGCCGTTCAGGCGCAGTTCCTGGCTCCATGCGCGGTGACGCATCTCATTATCGAGCTGGGCAACCGGAACGGGCGAGCCGTCCTGATCTTCCGCCCACTTTGAGGTATATTCGCGCCAGCTGCTGATCCACACGATCTGCAGGTTTTCGCTGGCGTCGACAGTCACGTTGCCGTGAATGCCCCAGCCGGTGAACTGCCGGATCGGATTGGCGGCATAGCTCTTGTACGGGGCCTGGCTCGTCGGATCCATGTTGTCCAGGAAGTTGCCGTAATTGACGAACCGCGGATCGTAGCCGAGCGAGGGAGACAGCGTGTCGCAACTCGCGCCGGCTGCCAGACCTGCGTGCTGGTAGGGAACGAAGCGACAATCGAAGGTAATCTTGTTACCATTCTTGTCCGTCAGCCAGGCGCCCCCATCCGCATTGGTCGACGGGTGCGGGACCGTGGGGTCGAAGGCGTTGGGGTTGGTGGATGTCGGGCCCGGCAGGCCGGCGGCCAGCAGGACTTGCGGCCCGGGTGTGCCCTTGTCGTTGGTATAATCCCCGGACAGGTTCACTTCGACGGTATCGGTCGGCATCCAGCGCAGGGAGAGTTTGCCGGCGACGAAATTCTGATCGCCCAGCGTGCCCCATTCCGCATAGGCGCCATGCGCGGCATTCGTATCCAGATTGGAGCCGGGGTGGGTAAGGCCGTAATTCAGCAGATGCACATAGCCGTCACGGCTTTTTGACACGCCTGCCACGCGCGCGAAAAGCTTGTCACTCAGCGCAAAATCGGCCGTGGCTCGCAGGTCGAGGCGATTATAGGAGCCATAGGTCG